>PBTT01000088.1 GCA_002729195.1 Acidiferrobacteraceae bacterium | reverse complement strand
CCCGCGGCCTCGAAGCGATCGACGATGCCCTCGACCAACGGTGCTTCTGGGCCAATTACAGTGAGGTCGATATGGCGGGCCCGCGCCTCCTTGAGCAAGGCCTCGATGTCGTCCATCGCCAGCGGGAGATTTTCTACCCGCGCCTCACGCGCGGTGCCGGCATTACCCGGCGCTACGTACACGGTTTCAACCCGGGACGAGGCCGCCAGTTTCCAGGCTAGGGCGTGCTCCCTGCCACCACCACCGACTACCAGGATTCTCATGGCGCGCTAGTGACGGAAGTGACGCATACCGGTAAACACCATGGCCATGTCGTGTTCGTTCGCGGCAGCGATGACCTCATCGTCCCGCATCGAGCCGCCTGGCTGGATGATCGCAGTGATGCCCGCGGCTGCTGCCGCATCGATGCCGTCGCGGAAGGGAAAGAATGCATCGGATGCCATCACCGACCCCGCTACTTCGAGGTTTTCATCAGCCGCTTTGATACCGGCGATTCGGGCCGAGTAAACCCGACTCATTTGGCCAGCACCGACGCCGATAGTACGCCCGCCGGCCGCATAAACAATGGCGTTTGACTTGACGAACTTGGCTACGATCCAGGCGAACAGCAGGTCGCGCTCCTCGGTGGCATCAGGTGCCCGGGTACTGACTCGTTTGAGATCCTTCGCCATGAGGCGCCCAAGGTCCTGCTGCTGCACTAGCAGTCCGCCACCCACGCGCTTGAAGTTGTGTTGGGCAAATGCCTGCGGGTCGATGGTTTGGACCTGGATGACTCGCACGTTCGGTTTTTCCGCCAGTGCCGCAACGGCGGCAGCAGAAAAAGACGGTGCGATGACGACCTCGACAAACTGGCGGGCGATGATGGTCGCCGCGGTTTGCCCGTCCAGTTCACGGTTGCAGGCAATGATGCCACCGAAAGCCGAAGTCGGGTCGGTCGAATACGCCTTTTCGTAAGCGTCTGCAACGTCGGTTGATACCGCAACACCGCATGGATTGGCGTGCTTGACAATGACACAGGCGGCCTGGTCAAAGGCGCTGACGCATTCGAGCGCGGCGTCGGCATCGGCTACGTTGTTGTACGACAGCGCTTTGCCTTGTAGTTGCGTACCCGTCGCCAATGTGCCCGGGGCAGGGTTACGCTCCTGATAGAAGGCCGCTTGCTGGTGTGGATTTTCGCCATAGCGCATGTTGTCGCGCCGGCTGAACTGCAGGTTCAACACGGCAGGGAAGGCGTTTGCCTCCGTGCGGGTCAGGTAATTCGAGATCACGCCGTCGTAGTAGGCTGTATGGCTGAATGCACATGCGGCGAGGCGCTTGCGGGTGGCGTCACAAACTCCACCTGTCGCCTCGATCTCATCGGCCACGCCGGCGTAGTCCCCAACATCGACCAGCACGGTGACCGCATCGTGATTCTTGGCTGCCGCCCGCAACATAGCGGGACCGCCGATGTCGATATTCTCGATGGCCTCGCTCCAACTGCAGTCCGGCTGTGCTGTGGTTTGTTCAAACGGGTAGAGGTTCACGGCCACCAGGTCGATCGGCAGGATACCGCCGCTTTTCATCTCGGCATCATCTGTGCCACGCCGGCCAAGCAGGCCGCCGTGAATCCGTGGGTGCAGCGTTTTCAAGCGCCCACTCATCATCTCTGGAAAGCCGGTGTAATCGGATACCTCGATCACTTCGATGTCGTTGTCCCGTAACAGGGCAGCGGTGCCACCGGTCGAGAGTATCTCGATACCACAGTTTTGTAGCCTGCGGGCGAAGTCGGCCAGACCGGTCTTGTCCGACACGCTGATAAGCGCCCGGCGCACGGGCACACGGTCATTTAAAGTCATGGATGACTCGCCCTCGCTGGTTGGAAATCGGCGCACTGGTATTGAAGACGGTAACTCCTGTGCTGCTCCGGGCAGTTGGCACCAGGTAATGATTTCAGTCGCGAATATAGCGGGCCAGTTTCTTGCGCAGGGTGTTGCGGTTGAGCCCGAGCATACGGGCCGCTCGCGACTGGTTGCCGCCTGCTTCGCGCATGACCACTTCCAGCAGCGGTCGTTCGACCTCGGCGACCACCAAGGGATAAAGGTCACGCGCTTCCTCGCCGTCCAGTTCGGCGAAATACATTTCAAGCGCCCGCCTGACAGATTGGTTGAGCGGCTCGGTTTTAGTTCGATTCATGCAGCACCTGCGGCGTACTCTGCCAGCAGTAGGAAAAACTCTTCCGCCAGAACCAGTTGGGTCCCGGCGCTCTGGGCGCGGTTAAAAGAAGCCCGGAAGGCCGGGTAATCGCCCAGCGCCGCGGTGTACCACGCTACATGCTTACGAGCGATGCGCACGCCGGTGTCCTCGCCGTAGAACGTGTACAACGCCTGTAGGTGGCCGAGGAGAGTATCACGTTTTTCTGCCAGTGGCGGGTCGCCTGGGTCATAGTTGTCACTGAGAAAGCGCTCGATGCGTGCAAAAAGCCAGGGCTGACCCTGGGCTGCGCGACCAATCATAACTGCGTCAGCGCCAGTATATGCCAGCACCACTTTGGCCCGTGCCGGAGAGTCGATATCACCATTGGCGATGACCGGGATAGATACTCGGGTTTTGATGGTGCGGATGGTGTCGTATTCGACTGGGCCATGATACCCACAAGCACGAGTACGTCCGTGAACGGTAAGTGCCTGGATGCCGGCCTGCTCGGCAATGGCGGCGATCTGTGGCGCGTTGCGCGATGCCGGGTTCCAGCCAGTACGGATTTTCAAGGTGACAGGCACCGTTACCGCATCGACCACTGCCTCGAGAATACGGCTAACCAGCAACTCGTTCGGCAGCAAGGCCGAGCCGACTCGTTGCCGGCAAACTCTTTTGGCGGGGCAGCCCATGTTGATGTCAATAATATGGGCGCCATGGTCAGCGCTGTGCTGCGCAGCAGCTGCCATCTCTTTGGGATTTGCGCCTAGCAGTTGCACGCTGATTGGCCCGCGTTCGCCGACGTGCCCGGCCCGTTGGCGGGATTGGTGTGATACCACGAGGTCTGGCCGGGCGGCCACCACCTCAGTAGTGGCAAGAGTGGCGCCATAACGCCGGGCCAGGGCACGGTAGGGTTGGTCACTTATGCCCGCCATCGGCGCAGCCAGCACCCGGCCAGTGAGCCGGACCGGACCAATCTGCAGTCCTGGAGCTAGGTGGTTGGCGCAGGCGGCCATCTCAAATGCTGGCAACCTGCGCTGCAAAGCCGGTGGCCGCGGGCCCCGGGTTGGCTAGAATCAGGGTGATCACCGTGATGGCGCGTCCTGCGATGGGTTCGGCCTCTTCGTCGAACCCGAGCTCAGCCGCGCTATAGGTACGGCGCCCCACCATCCCCCCAGCCCGGTCACTCAGCGTCAGTCGCAGGGACGGGCAGGGGCGGGCCGTGTGGCCGCGGTTCAGTAATTGGATGCGAACAACCAGAGCGTCTGGCTGCCGCGGGTGTAGGTCGACGCGGGTGTGGGTGACGACAAAAGCAGGGCCGGTGAGTTTCTCCGGTATTTCGCAGCCGGTGTAGCGACAGAAAACAGGCAGATAGCTTCTCGCTGCCGGGATGGCAGCCAACTCATCCAGCAGCACGAAGCGTGCCTGTGCTACCAGGGTGAGTCCAGCAAGAATAGAGCCGAATAACCAGGGTAGGCTGCGCCCGAGATGCCCTCGCAGCGCCCGCTGTCGGTCGGCGGCAGCCACCAGTGGCGCATCGAGCGCGGGCGGTGCGGTTGCCGAGTCGGGCAGACCAAGCCGGGGTTCATTGCGCCAGCCATCAGTCGGTAACGTTTCACCCTTTGCCCAGAGGCTGGCATCGGCCGTTGCGGTAACAGTTGGCTGGCCAGCCACGCTATCGGACAGCTGGGCTCGCGCCCGTTGCTGGGCGCTTGCATGCCCCCCTGTTGCTGACTCATTTGCGTTATTGACATGGCCTGCGCCAAAAGCGGCGCCCTGAGCTGGCCTGGTCCCGGGCCGAAACGCGAGGTCAGCAGAGTCCTCAGGGCCGTGCGCGGGGTTGGAAACTTCGTCGATGAGGTTCCACGCGGCATTGAATACTTCGCTGCAGGCATTGCATTGCACCAGCCCGGCCTGGGCGTTGAGTTGTTCCGGCAGGACCCGAAAAACGGTATCGCAAGCCGTGCAGCGGGTTCGGATATTGGCGGGCACCACGGTTGATATCGGTCAGTAGGCAGCGGTGCTGCGGGTACCCTCGAGTAGTACCCATTCATCCCGTTGCCGGGACGCGAAATTGTACCCTGTGAACGCTGTACTTACCCGCCGAGCCTGTCCAGGCAGGATGCCTGACAACAGCAACCTGCCACCGGTGCGCAGGTGGGCGCTCAGTACCGGGGCCAGCGCGATCAGGGTATCGGCAACGATGTTAGCAACAACGACGTCGCAGGCAAGGTCCGCCGGGACCTCGTCGGGTGGCAGCACCGCCAAGTTTTTGGCCACAGCGTTACGCTTGGCATTGTCGATGCTGGCGCTGAGTGCCCGTGGATCGACGTCGACGCCGGTGGCCGAGCGGGCGCCCAGACACAAGGCCGCCACCGCCAGAATTCCCGAGCCGCAGCCCCAGTCCAGTAGTGAGCGGCCGGCGAGCGGCAAATCGGCAAGCGCCGCGAGGCACAGTTGCGTAGTGGTGTGTGTGCCGGTGCCAAATGCCAGCCCTGGCTCAATGATGAGGTTAACAGCGCCATCATCGACCGGTGGGTACCAGGGTGGGCGTACCCACAGGTGCTCGGTCACACAAAAAGGATGGAACTGCTCGCGGCCGGAGAGTTCCCAGTCGCGGTCGGCTAAAAAGGTTGTCTCGATAAGTAGCGNCTGCCCAGCGACTGCCCGCAGGGTGCTTTTGATGGCGTCGCGGTCGACCGTATCTTCGAACAGACCGCTTATTCTCTGCCGGGTCCAGTTAGGCGGCCGGGAACGGACGCTGCCGGACTGCGTTGTAGCACCAGCGTCGGTGCGGGTGACGGCGACCGCGCCTAAAGCCTCGAGGGTCTCGCCGACGCGTCCAGCAGCCGCCACCGGAACGGTCATGCTAATGCTCAGCCAGTCAGGCACGGCGACAAGACAGGATCAATTGGTCAGACAAGCGTGTTCAGGNTGAGAGCCGGCGCTCCAAGTAGTGGATATCCAAGGGCTGGCGGCGGAAAGCCGCATCGGTGACCAGCCGCTGTTGCAGCGGGATGTTGGTGGAGATGCCGTCAANGACCATCTCTTTCAACGCGCCGCTCATCCGGTCCAGCGCCTGCTCCCGGGTTTCGCCGTAGGCGATCACCTTGGCGATCATCGAATCGTAGTACGGCGGCACGGTGTAATTGTTGAAAACATGGGAGTCCACCCGGATACCGGGACCACCGGGCTGATGGTACTGGGTGATGCGCCCGGGAGACGGCCGAAAACTGTCTGGATCCTCCGCGTTGATACGGCACTCTACCGCGTGCCCCTTGAGGCAGATATCCTCCTGGCGGTAGCGCAATTCTTGACCTGCCGCGACCAGAATTTGCTCGCGGACGATGTCGATGCCGGTGACGGCCTCGGTGACGGGGTGTTCNACCTGCAAACGGGTATTCATCTCTATGAAGAAAAACTCNCCCTTTTCATACAAGAACTCAAAGGTGCCCACCCCCCGGTAGTTGATTGCCCGGCAGGCCTCGGCACAACGCTCGCCCATCACGGTACGCACCTGCTCATCGATGCCAGGTGCTGGGGCCTCCTCCAGCACTTTTTGGTGCCGCCGTTGCATTGAGCAATCCCGGTTACCCAGGTGAATGACGTTGCCGTGATTGTCTGCCAGCACCTGGTATTCGACATGACGGGGCTTTTCCAGATAACGCTCCATGTAAACGGTATCATTGTCGAACGCGGCTTGGGCCTCGCTACGGGTGAGTTGCCAGGCATTCAGCAACGCAGCCTCGGTATGGACCACACGCATACCTTTGCCACCACCACCAGCGGCTGCCTTGATGATAACGGGGTAACCGATGTCTCCGGCGGTGCGCATCACCTCATCGGCGTCGTNCCCAAGCGGCCCATCTGAGCCTGGCACGCAGGGTATACCGGCCTCGCGCATGGCCCGTATCGCCGAGATCTTGTCACCCATCAGCCGGATGGTGTCGGCGCTGGGACCGACAAAAATGAAACCGCTCTGCTCTACTCGTTCTGCAAAGTCGGCGTTTTCGGCAAGAAAGCCGTAGCCGGGATGGATGGCGGTTGCATCGGTCACTTCGGCCGCGGCGATTACCGCAGGGATGTTGAGATAACTGTTTGCCGCCGGCGCTGGACCAATGCAGACTGATTCCTTGGCCAGACGCACGTACTTGGTGTCGGTGTCGGCTTCGGAATGCAGGGCAACGGTACGGATGCCAAGGTCGTGGCAGGCCCGCAGGATACGCAGCGCGATCTCGCCACGGTTGGCGATAACCAGTTTTTCGATCATCGACGGACCGTCAGAGGCCTTGTTCTTCAATCAAGAACAGAGCTTCGCCATACTCGACCGGGTCACCGCTGTGCTTAAGAATCCTGCGCACCACACCGCTGATCTCGGCCTCGACATGGTTGAAGATCTTCATCGCTTCAATAACGCAGAGGACGTCACCGACGGCTACTTCAGAACCCACTTTCACGTACGGTGGCGAGTCGGGGTTGGCGGAGGCGTAAAAGGTGCCAACCATCGGCGAAAGCACTAGCCCCTCCTGGGGCAGTTCGGTGGGCTCCACTGTGGCCGGGACTGGTGGGGCAGATGTCGCCGCCACAGCCTGGTCCGACGNGGCCGGTGCTTTGGAGGCCTGCTGCGCGGCGGCCACTGTCGGCGTTGTACGGCTTAGTCGGATAGACTCCTCGCCTTCACTGATCTCGATCTCGCTGAGCCCGGAGGCCTCGAGCATCTCGATCAGTTTTTTTATCTTGCGAACGTCCATGAGTGCCCGCTCAGGATATGTTGGCGCCGGAATCGAGGTGATCTATTGCTGCTACCAGAGCTAGGTCATAACTACGCGCACCAAAACCGCAGATGATGCCCAACGCGAGATCGGAGAAGAACGACTGTCGCCGGAAAGGCTCGCGGGCGTGGACATTGGACATGTGCACCTCGATGAAAGGCAGACCGATAGCCGCCAAAGCATCGCGCAAGGCCACACTGGTATGGGTGAAAGCAGCGGGATTGATCAGAATGAAGCGCACGCCGTCATTGCCGGCCCGTTGTAGCCGCTCGACCAGTTCAGATTCAGCGTTCGATTGCAGACTTTCCAAGGTATAACCTGCTTTCTCGGCACGCTCACGGGCTCGAATATTGATCTGCTCAAGGGTGTCGTCGCCATAGATCTGTGGTTGCCGCTGACCCAGCAGATTCAGGTTCGGACCGTGCAGTAACAGGATATCGGGCATGGCGTGGGACGCTCACTCGGGAAAACCGAATAATTAGGGCGAGATTCATTGTGCCCGATGCGGATGGTTGTGTCCAGATTGACCGAATTTCCGCCTATTTTGTGGTATTTCGCGCAAATTCGCTGAATTTAGCGACATTGGTGTTGGAATATCTGGCCCCGCTGTCAGAGCAGCGCCTTGAGCCAGGCATCGAGTTCCGCTGACGCCAGTGCACCCGTTTTCTGTTGGCGCAACTGGCCGCTGGCGTCAAAAAAAAGGGTAAAAGGCAACTGTCCGGTGTTGCCATATTGGGCCATGAGGTCCATGCCTTCGTTTTTGCCGATGAGCGAGGTGTAATCAAGTCCGCTTTCATCCTCGAAGCGGCGTACCGCTGCCGGATCGTCGACCGCGATGCCCACCACTGCAAGAGTCGAGGCGTGCAGCGTGTGGACCGTCATCAACAGTGGTATCTCCGTGCGACAAGGTTCGCACCAGGTCGCCCAGAAATTTACCAGGGCGGCCTTGCCCGCGAGACTCCCGGAAGACCAGCGCTCACCATCACTGGTGTCGAGTTCGAATGCAACCAGGGTATGTGCGGCTGCCGGTTTGGTGACAGCCGGGGTGCGTAGTAACTGGGCGGCCAGCAAGCCAGCGGCCAGCGCCGCTAGGGTAAGTAGGGCTAAAAGGGGCGCGCGCGGCCGAGCCTGCATGGCAAAACTGGATCAAAACGCCGGCAGCCGCGCCACGAACTCAGCCGGCGCGCGATAACCATACAGGCGTGCAGCCGTTAGTTCGGTGCCGACCGTGTTAAAGAACAGCATGGCCGGTGGGCCGAACACTCCGTACCGCTGTTTTAGTGCACGCGATGCGGGATCAGCCGGGTCGGTGACATCGACCTGCAGCAGCCGGTAAGGCGTCAGTGCCTGGATCACCAATGGATCCTGGAAAGTCGTTTGCTCCATGCGCAGGCAGTCGCTGCACCAGTCGGCGTAGTAATCGAGCAGCACCGGCTGACCGCTAGCGCGCGCGGCAGCGAGTTCGGCGTCTAGGGCGGGGAGGTTGTGGACGCGGCTGAAGTGCAGGGCTGTGGCCGGCGTACCTGGGCTCGCGGTGCCGCGCGGCGTGGCTAGGTTTTGCCATGAGACCGGCTTGAGGATATCGCGGTTGCCGCTGAAGCCGCCGATCATGGCTAGCACGCCCCACACCAGCAGCAAGGTGCCAATACCTTTTGTCAGGTAGCGCCAGCCACTGGCTCCTGCCGGCACGGCCTGAGTGGCGCCCAGGTAGACGCCGGTGATGATCAGCAGGGCTGACCACAGCAGCAATACTGGCACCACTGGCACTACTCCCAGCAGGTAGACGGCAACGCCGAGCAGCAATACTCCGAATACCTGTTTGACCCGCTCCATCCACACGCCTGCGCGGGGCACGAGAAAACCGGCGCCGGCCCCCACCGCGACCAGGATGACACCCATACCTAATGCCATGGCAAACATCAGCGCCGCGCCCAGCCACGGGTCACCCTTGAGAATAGCAATACCGAGTACCGAGATCAGAAGCGGAGACACGCAGGCACCGACGATCAGGGCGGATACGGCGCCCAGCACAAAGGTCATGCCCAGTGAGCCGCCCAGACGCGTGCTGCCCTCGCTCAGGCGTGACTGCAGTATTGCTGGCATTTGCAGCTGGTAGAGGCCGAACATCGACAACGCCATCAGGGCTAGGATCACGGCGATCGCGCTGATGGCCCAGATATTTTGGAAATAGGCCTGCAACTGTTCACCGGTAGCCCCGGCGACCGCCCCGATCACGGCATAGGTGGCTGCGGTACCGAGTACGTACGCGAGTGACAGGATCACCCCCCGGGTACGGTCGGCGCCGGCCTGGCCTACTATGCTGCTTGCGAGTATGGGTATGAGCGGCAGCACACAGGGCGTAAAACTGAGCAGCAAGCCGGTCCCGAAAGCCGCCACCAGGTAAGCAATAAGCGCGACACTGGTGGTTGCTGGACTGTCGGCAGTTGCCGCGGCCTGCGCATCAGCCACCAGAGCCGGCAGTGACAGGGTAAAGGCCTTTTCTACCGGCGGATAGCAGAGGCCCTGCTCGGCACAACCTTGGTAGCGGGCAATGATGGTGATTTGTCCGGTGTTGTCAACGCGCATAAGCGGCAGGTGGATGTTGAAATCTTCGGGGTAGATCAGCACCTCGCCGAAGTACTCGTCGCGCTTGGGCTGCCCTGGTGGCAGCGTTAGCGGACTCAGGACCGCACCAGCGCCGGCGGCGAAGTCCAGTTTTTCCCGGTACAGGTAGTAACCGGGCGCCACCTGGAAGTGTGCCACCAGCGTAGTCGCGTCCTGCGGGCCGATGGCAAGGCGAAAAGCCTCGTCTGGGTGCAGGAATTCGGGTTCGCCGCTCGCGATGCCGAGCAGTTTCTGCAACTCAGAAACGGAGCCGGTCGCAGCCGGTATGGCGGCTGCCGCACTGACTGACGGCAGGGTGAGGGTAACGGTATGGTTCAAGGGGGGATAGCACACGCCGACTGGCTCGTTGCAACCCTGGCCCGCGACACTGAGGACGACTTGGTCGACATCGTTGGTCGTGCGCTCAAGCGGCACCGTGATGCGAACGATACCCTCAAAGGTCTCTACCGCGCCGAAGAACTCGTCCTGTTTGCTCTTGCCATGCGGGTAGACCGGTTCACCGATAGCCACTCCCCCGGAGTTGGCCGTGAAGTCGAACTTGTCCCGATACATATAGTAGCCCGGCGCAATCGTCCAAACGGCCTCGATTGCCGCGGGCGATGCCAGCGTGGCAGAAAAGGCAAACGCCTGCTCGGGTTCGAGCAATTCATCGGCCTGCTGCGCCGTTGCCGGTGTTAATAACAGGCTAAGTGGCAACAGCAACGACAGCATTAACTTCATGTGCTGAACTTTGGCAACGGGAGTCGTTAGGAATTGTCTGATAACGTCTGGCCGCAACGGCCTACAGCCACAGTAGAGCTGCGGACCGGAGTTGCAATTGTCGCATGTTCATGCCGCAAAAACTCCCGCCTGACGTTGCAACAGANAAACCGCGTAGAATCCACGCAATCCGGGCGTTCTGGGCCANAGTGTGAGNCCGCTTCCGACAGTACCGTGTTTGTTGCTGCTNGAAGACACGGTGGCGCCCTGGAATGNTCGNAATGCCACTGATTCTTTTCGCNTTCCTGCTGGTTCCCGTGCTCGAGATNTATCTCCTGATTGAGNTAGGCAGCGCGCTTGGNGCANCCTGGACNNTCACCCTGGTGGTGGCGACAGCGGTGGCTGGCGCTGCGCTGGTGCGGCGGCAGGGNCTCGCTACGCTAGCGCGCTTCCGNGCGGCCGTGGAGCAGGANGAATTGCCCGCCTNGGCANTGGCNGAGGGGGTGGTACTGCTGGTNGCTGGTGCGTTGTTGCTNACCCCGGGGTTTTTCACCGACGCAGTGGGGTTTGCNTGTCTGGTGCCGCCGCTGCGGCNCCTTGCCATANCGCAACTGTTGGCGCGGGCCATGGGCCAGAACGGTGGCCGCCCGGGCGGGGCGNAGCAAGCGGCCCGTACTGTTGAAGGCGAGTATCGGCGTCTGGACGATTGAGCCGGCGCCAGGGCGCTTGACAGGCCCAGGAAAATCCCTATCATTAGCACTCATGGTAGGTGAGTGCTAACAGTATATGGCACTTGCCGTTTTTTTACTTTGTTAATCAATATCTTAGGAGAATAACTCGATGAAAATTCGACCGCTGCATGATCGTGTTGTCGTGCGCCGCCTGGATGAGGATCGCACCAGCGCCGGTGGAATCGTCATTCCCGATACCGCTGCCGAGAAGCCGATGACCGGCGAGATTCTGGCGGTGGGCAACGGCAAGGTGCAGGACAACGGCGAACAACGGGCGCTCGACGTCAAGGTCGGCGACAAGGTGCTGTTCGGCAAGTACTCGGGCACTGAGGTCAAGGTGGAAGGTGAAGAGGTTCTCGTCATGCGCGAGGACGACATCATGGGCGTAATCGAGGGCTGAGCCCCCGGCGCCACTCTTTCAGACACAACATCACATCAAGGAATACGATAATGTCAGCTAAAGAAGTGCTATTCGGCGAAAAAGCCCGCGGCGCCAAGATGCGCGGCGTGAACATCCTGGCGGACGCCGTCAAGGTGACGCTAGGCCCCAAGGGCCGCAATGTCGTCCTCGACAAGTCTTTTGGCGCACCGACGGTAACCAAGGACGGGGTATCGGTCGCCAAAGAAATCGAACTCAAGGACAAGTTTGAGAACATGGGCGCCCAGATGCTCAAGGAAGTCGCCTCCAAGACTTCTGACGTAGCGGGTGATGGCACCACTACGGCCACCGTACTGGCTCACGCCATGCTGCGAGAGGGCCTCAAGTCGGTCGCCGCCGGTATGAATCCGATGGATCTGAAGCGCGGTATCGATAAAGGCGTCGGGGCTGTGGTCGAGGCGCTTAAAGATTTGTCCAAACCCTGCGCTGATCACAAGGAAATCGCCCAGGTCGGCACGATTTCGGCCAACGAGGACGAATCTGTGGGCAACATTATTGCCGAGGCAATGGAGAAAGTCGGCAAAGAAGGCGTCATCACCGTGGAAGAGGGCAAGAGCCTCGAGAACGAACTGGAAGTCGTCGAAGGCATGCAGTTCGACCGCGGTTACTTGTCGCCTTACTTCATCAACGACCAGGAATCCATGCAGGCGGATCTGGAAAGCCCGCAGGTCCTGATACACGACAAGAAGATCTCCAACATCCGTGACCTGTTGCCAGTGCTAGAAGGGGTTGCCAAGGCCGGCCGGCCGCTGCTGGTGATCGCTGAGGACATCGAGGGCGAAGCCCTGGCGACGCTGGTGGTGAACAATATCCGCGGCATCGTCAAGGTCTGTGCGGTCAAGGCGCCGGGCTTTGGCGACCGGCGCAAAGCCATGCTGGAGGATATCGCAATCCTGACTGGCGGCAAGGTGATTTCCGAGGAAGTCGGCATGAGCCTAGAAACGACTACCCTGGAAGATCTTGGCCAAGCCAAGCGGGTGCAGATAACCAAGGAGAACACCACCATTATCGATGGCGCGGGTTCTGCCAGTGAAATCGAGGCTCGCGTCAACCAGGTCCGCGTCCAGATCGAGGAAGCCACCTCGGACTACGACAAGGAAAAGATGCAGGAGCGGGTCGCTAAACTGGCCGGCGGTGTAGCAGTTATCAAGGTGGGCGCTGCCACTGAAATCGAGATGAAAGAGAAAAAGGCCAGGGTCGAGGACGCGCTACATGCGACCCGCGCGGCGGTCGAAGAAGGGGTAGTGGCTGGCGGCGGTGTGGCGCTGGTGCGCTGCTTGGATGCAGTGTCTGCGACTAAAGGTGCAAACCGCGACCAGGACGTGGGCGTGAACATCGTCAAGCGCGCCATCGAGGAACCACTGCGTCAGATCGTCGCCAACGCTGGTGAAGAAGGCTCCGTGGTTCTGAACCAGGTGAGCAACGAGGAAGGCAACTACGGCTACAACGCCGGCACCGGCGAGTACGGCGACATGATCGAGATGGGCATCCTGGATCCCACCAAGGTCACCCGTGCTGCGCTGCAAAACGCCGCTTCCATAGCAGGCTTGATGATTACTACCGAAGCCATGGTGGCGGAGATTCCGGAAGACAAGCCGGCGATGCCGATGCCGGGTGGTGACATGGGTGGTATGGGTGGTATGGGCGGTATGATGTAAGCCCCCTCCCACGTACAGTGGTCAAAAAGCCCCGCTTCAAGCGGGGCTTTTTTTGCCCGCCGATAGTTATCGGTCAGGGCGTCTGCGCAAGACCCGCTGCCACCAAGGCCTGAAAGGCAGCAAGAATAAGCCGTCAGTGCGTCTTCAGACGATGGTAATGAGGGCATCAAGCAGCGCTTCGGGTCGCTCCAACATGATGGAATGACCACAGCCCTCAAGCACGCTGACACGGGCGTTGGTTATGGCGTCGATTACCCCCTGTGCCGAGCGTACCGGGGTCATAATGTCGCGCTCACCAAGAACGAACAGCGTTGGGCACTGAACCGCCTGCGCGTGTGCTAGGCCGGCGTCGTACGCCTGACAGGCCGCAAGATCAATGTGGATGACGTTATCGGCGGCGCGTTCTAGCAACCGTAGGGTGTTGCCCGCCATCCACAGCCCTGGCGTTTCGCTGCCGCCCAATTGCGCGTCCTTACTGTAGCTCCAGTAGGTCAGCATATCGATGGCTGCGTGGTCGTTCTTTTCAGCGTGCTCGAGCAATTTGGGGTGTACGGCCATGGGTGCAGTGCTGCCGATAAGGGCCAGTACCCGTGTCCGATCAGGATAGCGGCCAGCAGCTGACAGAGCGACCAGCGAGCCCATAGAGTGGCCAACCAGCGCCGCTTGTTCGATGCCCGCTGCGCTCATTCCCGCAACCACAGCGTCGGCCATGGCGTCTATGGTAGCGGCCGGCGCGCCGCCCGAGCGGCCGTGCCCGGGCAAATCCGGGGCCAGCACGTTGTAGCCATGGCGCGCAAAGTAGCGCGATGGTAATACCCAAACGGTGTGATCCATCCCAGTACCGTGAATAAAAACAACAGCCTTTTGCCCAGGTTGGTGGACCCGAGCGCCCGCGTAGCCGAACAGGATTCCCTGTGGGGTGTTAAGTTCCATGATGCTTGCGCCCCCTCAACCTTTCTGAGATGCGCGCAGTGCCCGGTCGAGGTCTTCGGTCAGGTCATCCGGATCTTCCAGACCGACGGACAGGCGGATCAGACCTTCTGAGATGCCCGCTGCTTCCAGTGCTTGCGCATCCATACGGTGGTGAGTGGTGCTTGCCGGATGAATCACCAGCGACTTGGCATCGCCCACGTTGGCAAGGTGTGAAAGTAGTTCTACCCGGCTGATAAAGCGCTGTCCAGCTTCGCGGCCGCCTTTGACTCCAAAGCTGAATACGGCCCCGCAGCCTTTAGGCAGCAGTGCTTTAGCGAGCTCAAAATCCGGGTGCTCGGGCTGCTCGGGATAACTAACCCAGTCGACCGCATCATGTTGCGCGAGAAAGTCCACTATGGTCCGGGTATTGTCCACGTGCCGGGACATCCGTAACGACAGGGTTTCCATGCCTTGCAACACCTGAAAGGCGGTAGTTGGGCTCATGCAGGCGCCGAAGTCACGCGCGCCTTCCTTGCGGGCTCGGGTGATAAAGGCCGCGGGGCCAAATTCCTCAACGAAATCCATGTCGTGAAAGCCAGCATAAGGCTCGGTGAGCGTTGGGAATTTGCCCGAACCCTCCCAGTCGAAGCGGCCGCCGTCAACCACCAGGCCACCAATCACGACGCCATGCCCGCTCAGAAACTTAGTGGCCGAATGAAAAATAATATCGGCACCCAAATCGAATGGCCGGCACAGGTACGGCGTGGTGAAAGTGGAGTCGATCATCAGTGGCAGGCCGTGACCGTGGGCGACTTCAGATACTGCCGGTATGTTGAGCACTTCAAGGCCGGGGTTGCCCAGCGTCTCGCCGAACAGCAGCCGGGTATTGGGCTGGATAGCCGCAGCGAAAGCCTCAGGCTCGCGCGGGTTGACGAAGGTGGTCTCGATGCCAAAGCGCGGCAGCGTGTATTCGAGCAAGTTGTGGGTGCCACCATAGAGCGAGCGTGAGGAGACGATATGCGAACCNGCNCCCANCACAGTNGCGATGGCNAGGTGACAGGCAGCNTGGCCGCTGGCCGTGGCGATTGCNCCGACGCCNCCTTCAAGCGCCGCTATACGTTCTTCCAGCACGGCCGTGGTGGGGTTGGTGATACGCGAGTAGACNTGCCCGGCNCGNTCTACGTTAAAAAGTGCCGCGGCATGGTCCGGACTCTTGAATACATAGGACGCGGTCTGGTAGATCGGAGTCGCCCGGGCCCCGGTGNCAGCATCCGGTCGCTGGCCAGCATGCAGGCTTAAGGTATCAAAGCCGAAGGTCTTTTTCGTGCTCATAGTGTTCTCCGCAANGNTCANCTGGGACAGCGGGGGCTAGTTCGCCANGNNAGTTATGTTGNCCGCNCATNCTCTTCNCTCNCCGCAGGATACGATAGCGTGCTAGTGTATGAATTNCATCGCCGAGTTGAAACAGNGCTTATCGGCGCTATCGTAGAGNGGTAANTTGNCCTCNCCACNGCCACNTTTCAGGGNAAGTCANAGCGCCNGGTTGTAAANCCACCCTGAGCAGGTTAACTCAAAGGGGTTGNGGGGGCNGGNGATCGTNTTTAAGNAATANTGGCCGCTCANCCGCACTTGGAATCGCCGCAGNTGAGGCAGGTCATGCAGCCNTCAAGCAGNACCACTGCTTTGGTCTGGCATTTCAGGCACAACCTGGACTCGGNTGGGAAATCGGTGGCNTCTGAGTTGNCCGTNNCGGTGGTTTTNACNCGGTCCTCGAANATTCGACGCTTCTCGTCNAGCAGTTTTTGCTGGCGCTCGTCCAGGCCCTCGTCGAGGATCATACCGATCATTCGCATGTGNCTCTCGATGGCATCACCGATCTCNGCNACCAGCGATGGCGTNTANTTGCCGCCACGTTTGAAGTAACCGCCCTGCGGGTCGAATACGCTGCGAAGTTCCTCAACTAAGAAGGTTGCATCGCCACCCTTGCGGAACACGGCCGAGATGATCCGTGTAAGCGCCACGATCCACTGGAAATGGTCCATGTTTTTCGAGTTAATGAAGATTTCGAAGGGGCGGCGCTTCTCATAGGGNGTCTCGGGATTCAAGACAATGTCGTTGATAGTGACGTAAAGGGCGTGGTCTGACAGTGGAGTTTTGATCTTGTAGGTGCTGCCCACCAGCATCTCCGGCCGCTCGACCTTCTCGTGCATCTGCACGACGTTGGCCGGCAAATCTTCACCACCGGGAATGAAGCTGCTCGCAGCAGCGGGCTTTGCCTGCTCTAACTCGGGCTCGGTATTTGGGATTACCTCGAACTCGGAGATTTGCTTGCCGATCTTGATAGTCACTGTGATTCCTTCAAAACTTGCCGTAATAGCCTTCTTTGAGGGCGTCATACAGGTTGGCGGCGGTGTGAGTCTCGCCGTCGTACTCGACCTCTTGGTTGCCCTTGACCTCTATTATCTCGCCGTCATCCAGGGTAAAGCGGTAAATGGTATTCTCGAGATCTTCTTCCTTGACCAGTACGCCCTGGAACACCTCGGGGTTGAAGCGGAAAGTGGTACACCCCTTGAGGCCTTGTTGGTGGGCATACAGGTAGATGTCCTTGAATTTCTCGAATGGGAAATCAGACGGCACGTTGGCAGTCTTGGAGATAGACGAGTCGACCCACTTTTGCGCTGCAGCTTGCACGTCAACGTGCTGTTTAGGGCTGATGTCGTCGGTGTTTACAAAGTACTCTGGCAGGGCGTCATCGCCGTCGAGCCCTGGGCCCGCTTGTGGGTTGACCAACTCCCGGTAAGCCAGTAGCTCATATGAAAGCACCTCTATCTTTTCCTTGGTTTTGCGCCCTTCACGGATCACGTTGCGGCTGTAGAGGTGGGCAAAAGAGGGTTCGATGCCGTTGCTGGCATTGTTGGCTAGCGACAAACTGATGGTGCCGGTAGGCGCGATCGAGGTGTGATGGCTGTAGCGCGCGCCGCGCTCGGCGATACGGTCGGTGAGCTCAGTCGGGAACTGTTGCATGTAGCGGCTGTATTTGGCGATTAGCACCGAGCCAGGTACCTTGTCACCTCTCTGGTAGCCGTCACGGGCCATTTCTGGGCGTTGTGCAAGCATCTCCCCGGTCACCTTAAACTCATCCAGCATAATCGGCGCTGCGCCTTTCTCCTCGGCCAGTTCGATGCCGGTTTCCCAGCCTACCTGCGCCATTTCTCGCGTTACGCGCTCAGTGAACTCGAGCGACTCGGCACCACCATATTTCATGCGCAACATGGTGAGCGTTGAGCCAAGTCCCAGAAAACCCATACCGTGGCGACGCTTGTAACGTATCTCTTCAGCCTGTTGTTTAAGTGGCAAACCGTGAATTTCGACCACGTTATCCAGCATNCGCGAGAATACGGCGACGACCCGCCTGAAACGCTGCCAGTTGAAGTGCGCGGCTGGAGTGAAAGCATCTTCGACGAATCGGGTCAGGTTGATCGAGCCCAGCAGGCAACTGCCGTATGGTGGCAGCGGTTGTTCGCCGCAGGGGTTGGTTGCGCGAATCTCTTCGCAGAACCAATTGTTGTTCATCTCATTAATGCGGTCTATCAGGATGAAACCCGGTTCAGCGTAGTCGTAGGTCGAAGACATGATGAGGTTCCACAGTCGCCGGGCCGGGATGGTCCGATATACCCTGCAGGCTACTTCGCCGGTGTCGTTCACGGTGTAGCCGTTTGTGATTGGCCAATGACGCCATACGATACGGTTTTTTTCGTCTTTGATCTCGGTTTCGTTGGCGGGAAACACCAAATCCCAGTCGNGGTTTTCTCTGATGGCCTGTATGAATTTGTCGGTAATTAAGCAGGAAAGATTGAANTGACGCAGGCGGCCATCCTCACGCTTGGCGCGGATGAACTCGGTCACGTCCGGGTGCGAGATATCGAAGGTGCCCATCTGAGCNCCGCGGCGGCCACCCGCCGAGGATACCGTGAAACACATGGCATCATAGATGTCCATGAAAGATAGCGGTCCCGAGGTGTAGGCTCCTGCGCCGCTGACGAACGCTCCCTTAGGCCGCAGGGTTGAAAACTCGTAGCCGATGCCGCAGCCTGCCTTCAGGGTGAGGCCNGCCTCGTGGGTTTTGCTCAGGATTCCCTGCATTGAGTCGGGGATAGCGCCGGACACCGTGCAGTTGATGGTGCTGGTAGCTGGCTTGTGCTCTCGGGCACCGGCGTTGGAGACCACCCGCCCAGCGGGGATCGCCCCGCTGCGCAAAGCCCAGAGGAATTCCTCGAACCACTGGTCGCGCTTTTCCGGGGTCTGCTCTACCTCTGCCAGGGCTCGCGCCACCCGTTCGTAGGTATCGTCAATAGTTTGGTCCAGCGGGTCACCGCTTTTGGTCTTAAGGCGGTATTTCTTGTCCCAAATGTCGACCGAAGCCGGTTGGTAGACAATATCGGTGGCGCTCAAAGCCTGTGCTGATTGAGCGGATTTCATTTTTTGCTAACTCCTCGCAGGGCAAACAAGCCCCCAGAATCGACACCTAAAAAGACGTCGGCTCTAGTTGTTAACTACACCGGTTTAACAATTTTCGTACGCCACTTTATTTTTGGTAGGCCTGGGGGGTAACACAATATGTTGTGGCGCTTAACTGAGCATACGCCCAACATATAGGGAGGTCAAATATTTTTGATGACGCCACTTAAATGGCTAAAAAAAGACTANCNGCGCCCACTTGTTTAGGCGCCGACTNACGTGGTCAGTCGCCGGTAGATGTCAGATACCTTGATTGGCAATTGGCAGACCTCCTCGACCAAGGTGTAGTTGACTGCTCCATACATGTGCGGCAGGTAGTCCCGAGCCTCGCGGTCGATGGTGATACAAAAAGGATGAATGCCGGCGCGCTTGGCCTCGATTAATGCTTGGCGGGTGTCCTCTATACCGTACTCACCACGGTAGCCGTCATAGTCGTCCGGCTTGCCGTCGGACAGTGTGATCAACAAGCGGGTCCGCGCATCGGTTTGAGTGAGTAATTTCGTTAAGTGCCGGATGGTAACGCCCATGCGCGTGTAGTCCTGCGGCCGGATGCCGGCGATACGCGCGGTTACCGTGTCGGAGTAGGCTTCATCCATGCGCTTTATGCGATACAGTTCGCAGCGCTTGCGGGTCATACCGGAGAAGCCGTAGATGGCATAGCGGTCGCCGAGTATCTCCAGCGCCTCGCACAACAGCACCAGACACTCGCGCTCGGCGTCGTTGATCCAGCCCTTGGTCGAGCCGCTGACATCCACCATGAAGATCACGGCGATATCGCGTTCCATCTTGTGCAAACGCGAGAAAACCTGATCGGTCATCTCCCGCCCGGTGGCCGCATCCGCCCGCGCCTGTACCAGCGCGTCCAGGTCGATCTCGTCCCCCGTATTCTGACCACGGCGGCGCTGGTCAACAGTGCGCAGAGCGCCGAAGGTGCGCCGCAGTTCCATCACCAAACCACTATATTTTTCAATGGTTTGTCGTGCAAAACTGGCGTCGTCGGAACGCATGTCGAGTTCTCGCAACTCGCACCAGCGCTTGCGGTAATGGCGCCGCCGAAAATCCCATTCGTCGTAATAATGGGTGCTCGGCTCGCGGTAAGCGTTCTTCCAAACGCTTTCGGGCTGGGGCGGGACGACGGCTTTTGCATCGTAGTCGTCGCCGCCGCCGGCCGGGCGTAGGAATTCCCGGGGCACCTCATCGAAGTCAAGCAACAAGGACTGCAGCAAAGCCTTGCACTTCGCAGGAGGACTGACCGGCTCGCCGTTGATCTCTAGAATCATCTCTGCTGCCCCGGGTTCGTCATCCGCTTGGCTGATCTCGATTCTGGCGGACGCCCGTTCACGCTCGCTGCCCAGTGTTTCCAGTAATTCTGCCAATTGTGCTTGCAGTTGATCGCCTTCGCGTTCACTGCGCGCCTCTACAGTTGCCTCTGCGAGTTCGAACCGGAATGTTGCCCACCATGGTCGAAGTGGTGGTGGATTGACAGGGCCCCCATAAAAGCGGGCGAGCTGGGCCAAAGTATCCTTGACCGATGCGACCCCGGTCTGTAGCGGTGCGATGCCGCGGTTCCAGCCGTTGTCAGCTGCCATTGTGCTATCCGTTTCCAGTCGGTCCATCTGCCGCGCCAGTCCTGGCAGGTCGCGTCGGATACAGGCCTCCAGGCGCGTATTTTCTAGAGCCGTGAACAGGTAACGTGCCCGCTGGGTATCCGGGTAGTGAGCCAGTTGTTCGGACAACGGCGAGTCATCTGGCGCCTCGCGTTTGAACGTGCCGTAGCGGGTCTGGGCCCATAGCTGTGCTGTACTCAACCGGTACAGTGCTAAGTTATCGACCCTGGATGAGTAATGGGTCAGGCTGGCCGGCAGAAATAAGACCTCTGTGTTGGTGTAAGTACTGTCGGCGGGGCTTATGTGTAAGGTTCTACCCGCCAGCCCTTGGAGGTAGTAATGCAGCGTCGCTACAACATCATTCAAACTGGCCGTGAAGGGACGCTGCTGCCTTTGCTGTGCAAAATTCTCTACCGCCGCAAAGGCCTCGCTTCCCGGGTACAAACCCCGGCGGTCGTAGACATCCATCGCTGCGATGACCCAGTCTTCTACCGCCATAAGGTCCAGTAAGGCAAAAGCCCGGGGCGCATGGCTGATGAACTGGAAACCCATCTCGGAATTGGTACGGATGATGACGTCCAGCCAGTGCAGGGCGAACGTCTGCTGGGCCGGCGAGCACCGAGCGAGGGCTGCGGCCGGCTTTTGTACCGTACGCCGGGAAGAGAGCACTGCGTCCAGCATCTCCTCGAGGCGCTGTTCCAGTGCCACAGCACCTAAAGTAGGCCGAGAGGGGTTCACGAAGAGATAAATAAGGGGGTACTGAGGGTTGCTGGCTGTGGCTGAGTATAACTACGCCTAAGGGGCGCAAGCACTGCGCATTTGTCAGTGATTACAGCCTAGGGCAGACTCCCCTCGGACCGGCCGTTATGGGCCGCGTGCTATAGACCACAATCGGATGCAGGTAATACTGGCGTCTGTGTACACGCAGGCTGGCTAGCATTGAAGAGGTTTCGCCGGACTAACTGGAGCGCGGTATGGTAGAGGGCATTGTTGCGCTTTTTGACTGGGCGCGAACTCACCCCGGCATCCTGACCGGGGTGTTCGCGGGCTCGCTGTTGCTGATTATCGTTTACGCAGGCTTGGTATTTGTCGCCATAGGCCGGATGAGCCCCGACTATTTTGTCCGCCCCCACCCCACCCCAGATACCTGGTGGCGGCGGCACCCGCTACTGCGCCTGACGACCCACGTACTAAAAAACACGCTTGGCGCACTGGCGCTTATTATGGGTATCTTGATGCTGGTGCTTCCGGGCCAGGGCGTATTGACGATCCTGATCGGCATCAGTCTGCTGGATTTTCCGGGCAAACGACGCCTTGAATACTGGATCATCAGCCAGGGTGCGGTGCACCGCACCATCGACCGAATCCGCGCCCGCGCTGGGCGTCCACCGCTGGTTTTACCCGACCCCTGACGGCGCTGGAACCGCGCGCAACAGCGCGACTGTCAGTCGCCGGCGAAACTGACCAGGGTGCGTACCGGCACGCCCATAGCCTCGAGTTTCTCGTGTCCGCCGAGGTCCGGCAGGTCGATGACAAAGCTTGCACCCACCACTTGACCACCGGCTTTGTCGAGCAGATCGACTGCCGCGCAGGCCGTGCCGCCCGTGGCAATGAGATCATCGACGATCAGCACCCGCTCTCCCTGATGCAAGCTGTCGGTGTGAATCTCGACCTCGTCAGTGCCGTATTCCAGTTCGTATTCGACCGACATCGTCTGCCAGGGTAATTTGCCCTTTTTTCTCACTGCAATAAATCCAACCGACAACTGGTGGGCCACGGCACCGCCGAGGATGAAGCCGCGTGCCTCGATGCCAGCTACGCAGTGGATACCACTGCCGGCAAACGGCTGGACCAGTTCGTCCACGGCGCGGCGAAAGCCGACCGGGTTCTGCAAGAGCGTCGTAATGTCACGAAAAATGACCCCTTGCTTGGGATAGTCGGGTATTGAGCGAATCAATTCTCGAATTTTCATTCCTCGTCCTCTGTAGACACCAGCACCCGCCCGGCCACCGCGTCCAGCCTGGCGAGGGTTGCCGGGTCACGCGCCGCCGGTGCCGTGATCACTGCCGCGTCAAGTGCCTGGTCGTCGCCCGATGGGCAGTGCAGGGGGCGCTGCGGCATACGCTTGGCTACGGCTCGCACCAGCGCGCGGGCCTTGTCGGCATTATCCAGCAGCACTTGGATGATGTCCGCGACCACGACGTTGTCATGGTCCGGGTGCCAGCAGTCATAGTCGGTCACCATGGCCACGGTACAGTAGGGAATCTCCGCTTCACGGGCGAGTTTGGCTTCGGGCATGTTGGTCATACCAATAACGTCACAATCCCAGCCGCGGTACAGGTGGGATTCGGCCAGGGTGGAGAATTGCGGCCCCTCCATGACGAGATAAGTACCGCCGCGGTGCACGGGGATAGCGATCTCATTACAGGCAGCTTCGCACCAGTCGCCGAGTCGCTGGTTGACTGGGTGGGCCATGGAGACATGTGCCACCATACCGGTACCGAAAAAACTTTTCTCCCGTGCAAACGTGCGGTCGATGAACTGGTCGACGATGACAAAAGTGCCCGGAGAGAGGTCCTCGCGGAAAGAACCGACCGCGGACAACGAGATGATGTCGGTTACCCCCGCACGTTTTAATGCGTCTATGTTGGCACGGTAGTTGATGGTGCTGGGGCTGTGGCGGTGGCCGCGGCCATGGCGCGGCAGGAAAACCAGCTGCATTTGGTCAAGGCGTCCGAACAGCAACTCGTCCGAGGGTTCGCCCCAGGGCCCTACCACCGCTCGCCAGACCACATCTTCAAGGCCCGCAATCTCGTAGAGGCCGCTGCCGCCAATCACACCCAGCACCGGTGCCGGATGAATCTTACTCATCGAAAAAAATCCCTTGCTTTAAGGTATTAGGCCCCCGTGCTTGTTCACAGCCGGGAAGCATTATCCTATGCGTTATGAGGCAAAGACGCCAGTTGGGCTATGGTCAGTTCAAAACAGCGACGCACCCAGTTCATTGACTGCTGCGCGCATCTCGGGTTCGTCGGTCAGTGGCTCGGCGATGGCGCCGCGCAAGGCCGCATGCGGCGCGACCCCGCTTTGCAGCAACTTGGCTGCATGTACCAGCAGGCGGGTGCTGGCCCCTTCCTCAAGACCGTTCCCCTTGAGATTGCGAGTCATACCCGCGTAGCGTACCAGCAGTGCGGCGGTGTGTTGGTCAATGCCGGACTCGCGCACCACGATGTGCTCCTCCAGCGCCGGCTCCGGGTAGTCGAAGTCGATAGCGACAAAGCGCTGGCGTGTACTTTGCTTGAGGTCCTTGAGTACGCTCTGGTAGCCGGGGTTGTAGGAGATCGCGAGGCAGAACTCAGCCGGCGCTTTGAGCAACTCCCCGGTTTTCTCGATTGGTAACACCCGCCGGTCATCAGCTAATGGGTGGATCACCACTGTGGTGTCTTTGCGCGCTTCGACGATCTCGTCGAGGTAGCACAGAGCACCGATGCGCACCGCATGCGTCAGCGGGCCATCTATCCACTCGGTCTCACCGCCGATTATCAGGTAACGGCCGACCAGGTCCGATGCGGTCAGGTCGTCGTGACAAGAAACGGTTACCAGCGGGCGCTTGAGGCGCCAGGCCATGTGTTCCATGAAGCGCGTTTTACCGCAGCCGGTCGGTCCCTTGAGCAGTAACGGTATGCGGTTGTGCCAGGCAGCCTCGAACAGATCGACTTCGGCTGCTTGAGCCGCGTAGAACGGTTCGGCTTGAATGAGGAGGCTGGCGCCGCTATCGGGTTTCATGCTGTAAAACCAATGCCGTCTGTGGTGAAAGACCCTGGCTGCGATAGGGTAGAAATGGTCAAGTTGGTAGGCCTAGTCTAGCCGTAGCGACGACTGGGTTCATGCTTTGTGGCCGGTGAACAATATAGGGAGTCTATCCCTATATTTGAAATTTGAATCGTTAATACTCCGCTGCGCGGTAGCGAGCTTGTTGGAGTTACCCTTATAGTNCGGCGTTGCTCGCGCTTTACAACTGGGCTGCCGCAATCGGCGCCGGCTCGCAGNTGCNCGCGCTTTTCTGGCCCGCGCAGTCTCGGGCAACGGCGCGCGAGAAGAGGATGAATTTATGACCGATGCCGTCGCGACTAGTGAAACCATCCTAGTGGTGGGCGGCGGTATCAGTGGCATGACGGCGGCGCTGGAGGCAGCCGAGTGCTGCAAGCAGGTGATCCTGGTAGAGAAGGGCCCGTCTCTCGGCGGTCGGGTCGCGCAACTATATAAATATTTCCCCAAACTCTGTCGGCCTAGTTGCGGCCAGGAGATCAACCAACGACGTTTGCNGGCTAACCGTAATATCCGGTTACTGACCCTGGCCCAGGTNGAAAATATCTCGGGAGTCGCCGGNGCCTATAGTGCCAGAGTCCGGCTGCGGCCACGTTACGTTAACGAGAACTGCACCGCCTGCGGCGCCTGTGCAGATGCGGTCACCAGTGAGGTCGACAACCCCTTTGATTATGGGATGAGCCGCATCAAGGCCGCCTACCTGCCGCACAATATGGCCTATCCGCAGCGCTACCTGCTCGATCCCTCGATCATCGGCAGTTCTGAGGCGCAGGCGGCAAAAGANGCCTGNCGCTATAACGCAATCGATCTAAATATGATCGAAAAGGTGATCGAGTTCGACATCGGTGCCGTAATCTTCGCCACTGGCTGGCAGCCATACGCGGCTGAGCGCATCCAGCCCTACGGCTATGGCCGCTACCGCAATGTGGTCACTAGCGTTGAGTTCGAACGCATGATGGACCCCTTCGGACCTACCGGTGGCAAACTGTTGCGACCATCCGACGGTGAGGAAGCTCGCAACATCGCCTTCATCCAATGTGCCGGGTCTCGCGATCGCAATCATCTCAGTCATTGTTCGCGCATCTGCTGCATGGCGTCACTCAAGCAGTCCACCTACATCGGCGAACGCTACGGTGATGACTCGAATGCGGTGGCCACCATTTATTACATAGACATCCGGTCGATCGACCGCTTCGAGGGCTTCTACCGCATGGTGCAAGCAGACCAGAAGGTCAAGTTCGTTAAATCCAAGGTGGCACAGATCAAGCAGGATCAGGGGACCAGTGATCTGGTTCTGCACGGGGTCGACACTGAGGGGTNNCACCGTTATGCCAACCGACACGACCTGGTCGTTCTGGCGATCGGCATGCAGCCGAGTCTTGACATGCAGACTGTTAGCCCCGGCGTTGCGCTTGATCGTAGCGGTTTCATCGAACTGCAGCCGGAAAACGGCGCGCTGTTTGGTGCCGGATGCGCTAGCAACGCGTTGGACGTGAACCGCGCAGTGCAAAGCGCCACCGCCGCNGCNATGCGTGCGGTTAAGGCCGTCAATACCGTGGCCCGCCCGGAAGCGGCCTGAAGTCAGCGAATACGAGACTCATAATGGCAGAGCCGATCAAACTGGGTGCCTACATCTGCGGTGGCTGCGGGTTGTCGCAGCGGCTGGATGTTGATGCGCTCGCCAGCCTGGCCGACAGCGAGGGACAAGCGCAGGTGGTGCGCCAGCATGCCGTCCTTTGCAACGTAGCCGGGGTGGCCATGATCCGCGACGATATAGCCAACGAGGGCGTCAGCCATGTAATGATCGCTGCCTGTTCGTGCCGAGCGAAGACTGATGCTTTTGTGTTCGATGACGTGGCGGTGGCGCGCGCTAATCTACGCGAGGGTGCAATCTGGTCCCAGCCCGACACCGATGAGGCGCGCGAGACCACCCAGGAGATGGCCGCCGACTACGTTCGCATGGGTTGTGCCGAGGCGCGGTATATGCGCCAGCCAGATGGCAACGCAGATGTTGGTGGGAATCGACGGGTCCTAGTGGTGGGTGGCGGGGTGAGCGGCATGACTGCAGCCCTCGAAGCAGCCGGTGCCGGNTACGAGGTATTGCTGGTCGAAAAGGAAGCAACCTTGGGCGGCTGGGCTGCTCGTCTGTATCGGCGTGTACCTGTTACCGAGCCCTTTGCTGACCCGCAGGATCCCGGAGTANCAGACCTGGTGAGNCGNATNAAGGCNGACNCCGGTATCGCGGTGTTCACGCAGTCCACGGTAACCCGGACCAGCGGNGCCCCAGGGCNGTTCACTGTAGANATCGCGCTCGAAAGTGGCGCCGCCNGTACCGAGAACGTTGGCGCGATTGTCCAGGCAACGGGCTTTCGTAGCCATGATGTGAGTGCGCTCACCCATCTCGGTTTTGGTGCCAGCCCGGACGTAATCGATCAAGCTGGTCTTGAGAGCCTTGCTCGCGCCGCCGCTGGCGGCCCCCTGCTGCGACCCTCCAACGGCAAGCCAGTGGAGAATGCGGTCTTTATTCAGTGTGCGGGCCAGCGCAGCGAGACGCCCGGCCACCTGCCCTACTGCTCGGGCCATTGCTGCAATACCAGCATCAAACAGGCCATGTACTTCAAGGCATCTAACCCTGCGGTCGACACGGCCATCATCCACTCGGACCTGCGAACCCCGGGCAATGGNGAGGATTTCTACCGCAGCGCCCAGCGCAAGGGCGTGACTTTCACCAAGGGTGTTGTCAGCGAGGTCAAAATTGGTGNTGACAGGCCAGTGGTGTGTTTCACCGACTTAATCCTGGATCAGANAGTAAGCCTGNCCGCGGATCTGGTGGTGCTGGCAACCGGCCAGGTACCCAATACCGGCATTGACCGTGAGATNCAGGTGATCGATGAGNGTGGGACCGATANCGGCGNGNNCCAGNCACCATNAGCGGCCNACGTACCNAGCNGGNTAGAGGGGCCGATCGAGTCTATNCTCAACCTCANCTATCGGCAGGGTCCGGATGTGCCGCAGTTGGCGCATGGTTTCTCGGATTCACACTTCATCTGTTTTCCCTATGAAACNNGCCGGACCGGTATCTATACCTGNGGCCCAGTACGNCGGCCCATGGACATCGCCCAGGCGNTAGAGGACGCGACTGGGGCNGCATTNAAGGCNATCCAGGNAATCGAGAATGCCGCGCTNGGCCGNGCGNCCCACCCGCGCTCGGGGGATCTCAGTTTTCCATTGTTNAGAAAGGAAGGCTGTACTCAATGCAANCGCTGTACCGTCGAGTGCCCTTTTGGGGCCATTGACGAAGANGAGCAGCGTTANCCGGTNTTCAACGAGAGNCGTTGCCGGCGCTGCGGNACCTGCATGGGGGCCTGNCCGGTACGGGTCATNTCTTTCGACAACTACTCGGTGGATACNGTCGGCCAGCAGATCAANGCGGTCGACATGCCGGACGAGTTTGATGANAAGCCACGCATANTGATTCTCGCTTGCGAGAACGATGCCTACCCNGCACTGGATATNGCCGGCTTCAACCGGTTGGGCTACAGCGCCTTCGTGCGGGTGATCCCGGTACGCTGTCTGGGTTCGGTCAATGCCATCTGGGTGACCGATGCACTAAACAGTGGCTACGATGGGATCATGCTGATGGGCTGCAAGAAGGGTGAAAACTACCAGTGCCATTTTGTCAAGGGTTCGGAACTCGCCCATTACCGTATGAGCAAGATTGGCGACACCCTACAGCAACTGCAACTGGAGACGGAGCGGGTGGAAACCTACGAGGTTGAAATCACTGACATTCATAGGATACCGGCGCTTATCAACCAGTACGCTGCCAAGATAGACGCGATCGGCATGAATCCGTTCAAGGGATTTTAAGGAGCGCCGATGAAGGACATAAACACGGCCGCGCTGAGTAACTACCGCAACGATTTTCTGCGGGAAGTCGAAGATAACGTGGAAGAAGGCCGCTGGGTCAAGATGTGCATGCAATGCGGAGTGTGTTCCGGGTCTTGCCCGTTCGGCTCGCACTGGCAGCACTCGCCACAGGAACTGTTTATGATGATTCGTGCTGGCCAGCGCGAGGCCGTGCTTGCGACCGAGTCGATGTTCATGTGCACTTCCTGCTACAACTGCGTGGTGCGTTGTCCGCGGGAGCTCCCGATCACCCACATCATGCACGGTCTGGCCAACTATGCCCACCGGCTGGGCTTGGCGCCCCAAACCAACCCAACCCGACGTTTCGCCCGGATGTTCTGGACAAACATCGTACGTGGCGGCCGGGTCAACGAACTGAAACTTTCGCTGGGCTTGTATTTCATGGACGGGTTCATCAGCGGCCTGCGCCAGGCCTGGGCCATGCGCAAGGTCGGCATCGGCTTGCTGCGTACGGGCCGCCTCAATCTATTTGGCTTGGTCGGGCAAAAAGGCTGCCGGGGTGCAGGCGAACTACAACGCATGCTTGCCAAAGCACGGCTACTGGAAGACCAGCGCAAGGGACTCGGCGACTGACCTTGGGAGCAACTGATGGCGAAATATGAATATTCTTTTTACCCGGGCTGCTCATCCGAACGGCGGGCCTCGGCCTCCAACTACATGACTTCCGTGGAGTCCATGTGCCGGCATCTCGACATCAGACTCAACGAGATTCCGGACTGGAACTGCTGCAGCGCATCCATCGGTTACTGCGAGGGCGGTGAACTGCCGCGGCACGTCATGAACGCCCGCAACATTGCCCTGTCCGAACAGCACAACGCAGACCAGGATATCGTTGCCACCTGCGCGGCCTGTTGGCTGGGAACGAAGGAGTCACAGGAGCGCCTCAACAGCGACCGAGCACTGATGGCGGATGCGCTGGAGGTGCTCAAGGAAGGCGGACTGGACCTGCATTTCAAAAACAAGGTTGAGGTGCGCCATATGGTTGAGGCTCTGATCGAGGACATCGGTTACCAGGAACTGGCGCGGCCCGTGGTCAAGCCACTCGCCGGTGTCAAGGTGGCCGGTTACGTGGGCTGTCAGACCAACCGACCGTTCGGCATCGACGGTGAATCGTTCGAGAACCCCATGTATCTGGACAAGATGGTCGAGATGGCCGGGGCCGAACCGATCACCGACTACGAGCAGAAAGTTACCTGCTGTGGCGGGGCACTGGCTTTCTCGGAGCCCGAGAAGAGTCAGGCCCAGATCAAGGACATTCTCGAAGCCGCGGCTGATCAAGGCGCCGACATGGTGGTGACCCCCTGCCCGGTATGCCAGATGAACGTCGAGGTCTACCAGGAGCAAATAAACCGGCGCTACGGCACTCGCTTCAACATGCCGGTGACCTACTACAGCCAGTTACTGACGGTAGCTTACGGCAGCTCAGTCAGCGACGCGGGCCTCGACGGCCAGATCATCCGGGCTAGAAAACTGGAGGATATTGCCTCGTCCTGAGGGGCGCCCTGCGCTATTGCCTTGCCAGATGGATGCTGGCGCGCTCAACGCAGTCCCGCGAAGTCTATGCTCGATTCGAATTTGAAAATTTGCCCCAGATTTAGCTCCGTAATCAATTGAGCGACCGCGGCTCGGCCGTGTTCGCGCTGCACCTCAGCCGTCATAGTTTTGACTCAGGGTGGGCAACGGTTCGATCTCGGCTGCGAGTTGCCGCTCACAAGGCAAAGTTTTGGGCAAGTTTTTTCCTAACCGCAATGTTTTTTAGGCGCACATAGCGGGGCAGCCCATTTTTGTCGTATGGCGGATAGTCTTCACCCCGCATCAATGGCTCAAGGTAGCGGCGGCAGCGGGCGGTGATACCAAAACCGTCCTGGCTGATAAACCCGCGCGGCATCATCTTCTCCCGATTGGCAACCCGCTTGAGGTTGGCTTCACCGACCTGCCAGCGGTATGGTTGATCTGAAGTGCGCACAATCGCAGCCATCACGGCGTTTTTCCCCTTGAGCGCCAGTTCAACGGCGGCTTTGCCGACAGCATAGGCTTGGGCCACGTCAGTGCCCGAAGCGATGTGCCGTGCCGCGCGCTGCAAGTAGTCGGCAACCGCCCAGTGGTACTTGAGATCCAGATCCTCCTTGATCATCGAAGCCACCACCGGTGCCGCCCCACCGAGTTGGGCGTGGCCGAAAGCATCGCGTAGGCCCTGGTCAGAAAGGAACCGGCCGCCGGCATCGCGGACTCCTTCGGACACCACCACCGAGCAGTAGCCGAAGCGGCGTACTTTCTCAGCGACCGCGGCCATGCAGCGCTGGCGGTCAAAGGGCGCCTCGGGGAACAGAATGACGATCGGGATGGGTGTTTTCTGGTCTGACGCCATCCCACCGGCCGCGGCGATCCAGCCGGAGTGCCGGCCCATCACCTCGACAATAAATACCTTGGTCGAGGTCTTAGCCATGGAGGCAACGTCGAAACTCGCTTCCCGGGTGGACACGGCAATGTATTTTGCCACCGAGCCAAAACCCGGGCAGTTGTCGGTGATCGGCAGGTCGTTGTCAACGGTTTTGGGCACGTGAATAGCCTGGATCGGGTAGCCGGTGGTGCGAGACAATTGCGATACCTTGAGGCAGGTGTCGGCGGAGTCACCACCGCCGTTGTAGAAGAAGTAGCCGATATCATGGGCCTTGAACACCTCGATCAGCCGTTGGTACTGGGCTCGGTTTTCTTCGAGGCTCTTCAACTTGTAGCGGCAGGAACCGAAAGCGCCCGAGGGCGTGTGTTTTAGTGCTGCGATGGCGCTATTACTTTCACGGCTGGTATCGATCAGGTCCTCGGTCAGGGCGCCGATGATGCCATTGCGACCGGCGTAGACCTTGCCGATGCGGCCACGTTGGGCCCGGGCAGCCTCGATCAGGCCACAGGCGCTGGCGTTGATGACGGCGGTAACACCGCCCGACTGGGCGTAGAATGCGTTCTTAGGTTTACTCATGGACAGGTTTCTCGGTTGTAGACTGGGCTGTGGCCGGGGCCGGGACCGACTCAGGAGCTAAGATCAGCACCGGTCACACCGGAGGTCACGCCGTGTTTCTCTCGGGCATGATCCGACTGCACTTTCAGTACTGCCATCACGCACTCGTCCAGTACATGGTACTGTTCATCCCCGGTGCCGTATTGGTCGTTCGGGGTATAGAAAAACTGGCAGCGGTAATTGTTCTGGTTGGTACGGATCACCACGAAATTGGCGTCGCTGGCATGCCAGAAAAGCGCCGGACACTCGGTCAGTTCTTCGTGACCGGGCTCCAGCAGTATCTCGCAGTCAGCGACATGTACGTCGATAATCTCGCGATATCGCTCCCGCAGAAGGTTGCGGACAGTCTCGATCTGGACCTGGGTGAAATCCGGGATCCCGTTCATTTGGATATGTTGGTGCTTAACGGATGCTTAACTGACGTAACCCCGGCGCGAACAGCATCTACTCGAATCAACAGCCGGCGCGGCTATTCTAGCGTGCAACCTGATTCTGGCGTTTTGAACATGATTTGTGCTACCCGGAGGGCTGCTTTATGCAGCAAACGCCCATTGACACCCAGACCCTGACCACTATAGTCTACGCCCCCTTTTTTTGGCTCCTTGGCCCGGCAACACTGCCAGTGGTAGGGGGTTGACCCACTCTTGTGACCAGGTGGCAGGAAGGGTTGGGTAATCGCTTTTTCGGAGAAGTCGAACATGAGGATCGTGTTGTTAGGGGCCCCCGGATCGGGCAAGGGCACGCAGGCCAAGATGATGGCCGAAAAGTACCGAGTGCCGCAGATATCCACTGGCGACATCCTGCGGATGGCGGTGGCTGACAAGACCGAGATCGGTAAGAAGGTCGCAGCTATCATGGAGGCCGGTGAACTGGTGTCGGACGAGATCGTGATCGATGCCGTCACCGACCGGTTACGCAGTCCCGGGAGCCGTCGCGGTTTCGTCCTTGATGGGTTTCCGCGCAATATCCCCCAGGCACAGGAACTCGATACCCGCTTGGGCTGGCTCGGGAGACCGCTGCAACTGGTCCTGCATCTTGCGCTCGACCGCGAGTTGGTGGTCCGACGTATCACTGGTCGTCTCACTTGTAGTAACTGCGGCGCTATCTACAATAAGTACTTTTCACCGCCAACTAAGCGTGGTACCTGTGATAAGTGTGGTGCCAATGATTTTGCGCAGCGTGCAGATGACACCGAGAAAGCCGTGCGCACCAGGCTCGAGGCGTATGAGCAGGATACTGCACCGCTGATTACCTATTACAAGGCTCAGCACAAACTGCGCACTATCGAAGCGATGGCCGATGTGACGGGTATCTTTGCCATGATCTGCGAGGTCGTGGATATCGAGATTCGGCCATTGGAGAAAAAGGTGGTTGTGGCCGATACACTGTCGAACAAGGCGCCGGCAGCTGCTACAGTCATCAGCGGCGGCAAGATTGAGCGTGCCGCGATTGACCGTAAAGCGGCGCAGAAAAAGACCCCGCCGACAAAAACCGCAAAAAAAGCACCTGCCCGGAAAAAGGTGAGCAACAAGAAAACGCCATCCAAGAAAGCGGCCCAGAAAAAGACCCTGCCGAAAAAAACCGCAAAAAAAGCACCTGCCCGGAAAAAGGTGGGCAACAAGAAAGTTCCAGCTAAGAAAGCGGCCCAGAAAAAGACCCCGCCGACAAAAACCGCAAAAAAAGCACCTGCTCGGAAAAAGGTGGGCAACAAGAAAGTTCCAGCTAAGAAATCCGCCGGCCAGGCCGTGCGACGCAAGAAACCGAGTAGGCGCCACTGAGGTAGCATTGCCGATCATGACCGCTTACCCTGGGACCCGGATGCGGCGACTACGCCGGGACGCATTCAGTCGGCGACTGGTGTGCGAAACCGTGCTCACACGTGATGATCTGATACAGCCGGTCTTCGTCTGTGAAGGCACGGGTCGGCGCGAGAGTGTGCCTTCCATGCCCGGAGTCGACCGCCTGAGTATCGACCTGCTGGTAGAACGAGCCACTCGGCTCAATGAACTCGGTATTCCAGCCATGGCGGTGTTTCCGGTGGTGGGCCCGGATGCCAAGAGCGACGACGCCAAAGAGGCATACAACCCGCAAGGTTTGGTACCGCGCGTGGTAAGTGCACTGCGCGAGCAGGTGCCGGAGTTAGGTGTGATCACCGACGTGGCTCTGGATCCCTATACCAGCCACGGCCAAGATGGGTTGCTTGATGAGTCCGGTTACGTGACAAATGACCGTACCGTCGAGGTTCTGGTACGCCAGGCACTGTGCCACGCGCAAGCCGGTGCCCATATCGTCGCGCCTTCTGACATGATGGATGGGCGCATTGGCGCCATCCGTGAGGCGCTGGAAGAGCGGGGCTACGTCAATACCCGCATCTTGGCCTACTCGGCTAAGTACGCATCGGCCTTCTACGGCCCGTTTCGTGATGCAGTCGGCTCGGCCAGCAACCTCGCTGGTGGCGATAAACACTCCTATCAGATGGACCCCGGTAACACCGATGAGGCGTTGCGGGAGGTGGAACTCGACCTGACCGAGGGGGCTGACATGGTCATGGTCAAGCCAGGCATCCCCTACCTCGATGTACTCGAGCGGGTAAAAAGTGAGTTCGGCGTGCCCACCTTTGTCTACCAGGTCAGCGGAGAGTACGCCATGCTCTGTGCCGCTGCCGACAACGGCTGGCTCGATCGAAAAGCAGTGGTCATGGAATCGTTGTTGGCGTTCAAGCGTGCGGGGGCCGACGCGATCCTGACCTACTTTGCAGAAGAAGTGGCGGGCTGGTTAAGTAGGCCCTGATCCAGTTCCCACCCGCGCCAGAACCCCTACCAGCGGCGTTATAATCGCCCCCTTTTTATCTGGTGCTCGCTATGTTACCGCACCCTCGACCCAGCCATATTATCCGCCGCCGGCAGCCCCGGGCCCTCGAGGCCACAGTCGATGATAAAGCCAGTTCGGGTTGCCCTTTGAGCACTTACAGGTGTTGTCGCCACCGGCCGAGATGCGCGGGCACAGGCGAGCGCACTAGGTCCCGCAGGCCGAGAAACAGCAGGTCGGCTGGAGCGGCATCAAATGCAGTTTGACGACGGTCACGACACCAGCATCTACTGGTGCGGTACATTGTACGATCTGACTACACCCTACCAGGCCTATTGGCAGGCGCGCCTTAAACGACTTGAGCAGGCACAGCACCCGCGCAACGAGATGGCGCCGGGACCAGGATGATCGCAATGCAGAGCCATCCAGCGGGCGAGGAAACCACCCACTTCGGCTTTCGCAAGGTCGCTGCCGACGACAAGGCTGCGTTAGTCGGTGGCGTGTTCCGGTCGGTAGCAGATCGGTACGACTTGATGAACGATCTGATGTCGCTGGGTGCGCACCGTTGGTGGAAGGATTTCGCGGCTAACACCAGCGCGGTGCGAGCGGGCCAGAAGGTGCTCGATGTTGCCGCCGGCAGCGGCGACATGGCCCGGCGCTTTGCCCGACGCGTAGGCCCACATGGTCGGGTAGTGATGGCCGATATCAACCCGGCGATGTTGGATCGCGGCCGTGCGCACATGCGCGATGCTGGTTTTGCCGGCAATATCGACTTTGTCCTGGCGGACGCGGAAAAGTTGCCATTCACTGGGTACGGTTTTGATTGCATCAGTATTGCATTCGGGCTGCGTAACGTAACTCGTATTCCGACAGCGCTGGCGTCGATGGCTCGGCTGCTCAGGCCCGGCGGCCGGCTGCTGGTACTGGAGTTTTCCCAGCCCACCTCACGGGCACTTGCCCGCGCCTATGACCTGTATTCATTCGGATTGATACCACCGCTTGGCCGGCTTATCACCGGTGACGAGGATAGTTACCGCTATCTGGTGGAGTCTATTCGCCGCCATCCCGATCAAGAAACCCTGGCTGGCATGATGCGCGCGGCCGGTCTCGAAGACGTTCACTATCACAACTTAAGTGGCGGTGTGGTAGCGCTGCATACCGGCTTTTGTTATTGACGTGAGGCGCCCCGCTGGTGGCGTAACGGACATGCTCGAACGACTCCTGGAAAATGCCATCAACCGAGTGGTCACAGATTCGGGTGCCGGTCGTTTTCTCGCACCACTGGCTGGCAGCGTGATCGCCGTGCAGCTGTTTGGTCCCGACCGCCTCCTGTACCTGTCACCAACCAGAGAACGCATCGAAGTGACGCGCCAGGCCAGGCAGGAGCCTGATGTCACCATTTGCGGTGGCCCATCGGCTTTAGCCCGAACCCTGTACCCGGCTGTTGTGCCGGCACGGTTTTGCAACGCCAACTTGACCATAAAAGGAAACGCCGAGGTAGTGGCCGGGCTGCGTGACCTGGTCGACTCACTGGATCCGGACCTCGAGGAGCAACTGGCCCGGTTCATGGGGGACACCCCGGCTCGCAAGACCGCGAATATCCTGCATCAGTTGAGCGGCTGGGCAGCAGCAGCGTCCAGTTCAGCAGCGACCTCCACCGGGGAGGTTCTACGGGAGGAGGTAAGGTTGTTGACGACCCGACCCCGGGTGGAGCGTTTTGTTGCCGGGGTCGAGCGGTTGCGGGACGATGCTGAACAGTTGGCACAGCGCATCGAGCGGTTGGCCAGGTAGCATACGGGCAGTTAATTCAGTGGCATTCAACCGTCCACAGACCCTACGCCTTTTCCGCATCGTCCAGGTGTTTATTCGCCACGGGTTGGACGAATTCGTGGTGGCGCTGCATCTGTTTCGACCTTACCGTTTCTTGCTGTTCATACTGCCGCTGTACTGGACCCGGGATACCAGCAAGCCCCGTGGTCAACGTCTGCGCGAGGCACTGGAAGAACTGGGGCCGATATTCGTTAAGTTTGGTCAAGTGCTCTCTACCCGGCCGGACCTGATTCCCGAAGACATCGCGCTGGAACTCGCCCGACTACAGGACGACGTGCCGTCGTTCCCGGGAGAGCAGGCCCGGGAGGTGATCGAGCAGGCCCTGGGCGCACCACTTGAGCAGCACTTCGCCGATTTTCAGTTGGCGCCCATGGCCTCGGCTTCAGTGGCGCAGGTTCATGCGGCAACCCTGCACGATGGCACCACGGTTGTGGTTAAGGTATTGCGCCCAGACATCGAGACGGTGATCGAAGAAGACCTGCAACTACTGTATCGGTTGGCAGTGCTGGCCAGGAAGCACTGGTCCGAGGGTGAGCGATTGCGTCCGGTGGAGGTAGTCGACGAGTACAACAAGACTATCCACGATGAACTGGATCTGATGCGTGAGGGCGCCAATGCGGCGCAACTCAGACACAATTTCCCGGAGTCGGAACTGATCTACGTGCCCAAGGTCTACTGGGATCACAGCCGCCGTCAAGTTCTGACCATGGAGCGCATCGAGGGTATCCCGATCCGTGAGGTCGAAGCCATTCGCGCGGCTGGTGTCGACATGCGTCAATTAGCCCACAACGGGGTCGAAATCTTCTTCACCCAGGCATTTCGCGACGGCTTTTTCCACGCCGACATGCACCCAGGTAATATTTTTGTCAGCGCCACAGGTCAGTACCAGGCGGTTGATTTTGGCATCATGGGCACGCTCAGCGAGTTGGATAAACGCTACCTGGCTGAGAATCTGCTGGCTTTCTTCAACCGCGATTACCACGCGGTGGCAACGGCCCACTTGCGGGCCGGTTGGGTTCCTGCCGATACCCGGGTGGAGGAGTTTGAGGCCGCGGTACGTACTGTCTGCGAGCCGATCTTTGCCCGCCCCATCAGCGAAATATCCTTTGGCCGGTTGGTGGTGCGCCTGTTCCAGGTGGCGCGGCGGTTCCATATGTCGGTCCAGCCCCAACTGGTGTTGCTGCAGAAGACATTACTGAACATAGAGGGCCTAGGCCGCCAACTCTATCCGGAGCTGAATCTGTGGGAGACAGCCAAGCCGTTCCTGGAGCGCTGGATGCGCGAGCAGGTCGGCCCGCGGGCTCTGGTTAAGGCGCTGCGCCGCGAATTGCCGGCGGTGGCGCCGCTCATTCCCGAGTTGCCGGGGCTGATACACGAATTGCTGCGCCGGATGCGCGATGAGCAATTGGTGCTGAACACCCGCAGCCAAGATCTCGAGGCTTTGCGACAGGCTGTTCGTCATGGCCAGCGTCGCCTCGACGGCTTGATCACCGGTGCAGGGTTGTTGCTGGGCGCGATCGTCCTGCTTGGGTTGGCCCGATTCAGCGGGACGCTGAGCATGCCCGCCGAACTCGCCGCCGGCGTATTGGCCATCATCGGCGCTGTAATGGTTGGCTATCACGGGCTGCGCCGGTGAGACAGTCTGCGACCACTGCGTGACCCAAGTTCCAAAAAAAACCGAGAACAAGGGTTGGTCTTTACCGATTAAATCCTTATAATGACACTCGGGATATGACCCACCTAGCTTCAAACAGCCTATTTACCGGGTGCCGGTGAGCGGCTCGATCAGGACTGGCTGACAACAAAAGGAGATAAAAGATTATGCGTCTGACAACCAAGGGCCGTTATGCGGTCACCGCTATGTTGGATCTGGCTCTGCAGCAGGGCCTGCGCCCCGTGACACTGCAGGATATCGCCGTGAATCAGGAAATCTCACTGTCCTATCTTGAGCAACTCTTTGCCCGACTGCGGCGCAACGGGCTGGTCAAGGGTACCCGCGGCCCCGGTGGCGGCTACCGGTTGTCGAGGGATGCTGACGAGATTTCCATTGCCACTATCATCAGTGCGGTCGACGAAAAAGCCGACATGACCCGTTGTGGTGGTGAAGGTAACTGCCAAAACGGCGAGCCGTGTTTGACTCATGAGCTATGGAGTGAACTTAGTTTAAAGATCTTTGGGTTTCTCGATAACATCACGCTGGGTAAGCTGATTCATCGGCCAGAAGTGATCGCTGTTGCCGAGCGCCAGGAGTCAGTGCGTCAGGGCTTGCGTTCAGGCCAACTCAAAACAGTGGTAGTCGAAGCGGAACGCTTGTCGGCCACTGGCTAAGCGACATACGGCAAGAACGACGCCCGGCGACCCCGCAAGGCGCCGAGCACCGAGAGCAATACGCAGTAAGAGAATGCAGCGAAGATCATGGGCCCAGTAGCCACAGATATCGGTGAACTGGTAGGCCGCGACTATCGGGAAGGCTTTGTCACAGACATCGAGTCGGAGACCCTACCGCCCGGCCTCGACGAGGAAGTGATCCGCTTCCTGTCGGCAAAAAAACACGAGCCGAAATTTATTCTCGAGTGGCGCTTTGAGGCTTACCGGCGCTGGTGCGAAATGAAGCCACCGCAATGGGCTCACCTGCACCATCTGCCGATTGATTTCCAGGCTATCAGCTACTACTCGGCGCCCAGGAGCAACAAGGACGGCCCTAAGAGTCTGGACGAAGTCGATCCCAAATTGTTGGAAACCTACGACAAGTTAGGTATTCCACTGGAAGAGCAGAAAGCGCTTGCCGGGGTGGCCGTGGACGCGGTGTTCGACAGCGTTTCGGTAGCAACCACCTTCAAGGACAAGCTGGCCGAGGTAGGAGTCATTTTCTGCCCGTTGTCCGAAGCACTTGCCAACCACCCGGATCTGGTCCGCCAATATCTGGGTTCGGTGGTGCCGGCGGCAGATAATTTTTACGCGGCACTTAACTCGGCTGTTTTCACTGAAGGGTCTTTTGTCTACGTGCCCAAGGGTGTGCGCTGCCCGATGGAGTTATCCACCTATTTCCGTATCAATGCCCTGAACACAGGCCAGTTCGAGCGCACGCTGATTATCGCCGATGAGGGTAGTTACGTTAGTTACCTGGAAGGTTGCACGGCGCCGATGCGCGACGAAAACCAGCTTCATGCAGCGGTGGTCGAACTGGTGGCGATGAAAGACGCCCAGATCAAGTACTCCACGGTGCAAAATTGGTATCCAGGCGATGAGCAGGGCCGCGGCGGCATCTACAATTTTGTCACCAAGCGGGGCGCTTGCCGTGGCGCCAACGCTAAGATCTCCTGGACCCAGGTAGAAACTGGTTCGGCCATCACCTGGAAGTACCCCAGCGTGTTGCTTGAAGGCGATGCTTCGGTTGGCGAGTTCTACTCGGTGGCACTTACCAACAACTGCCAACAGGCTGATACTGGCACCAAGATGGTGCATATCGGCCGCGATACTTCCAGTACCATCATCTCCAAGGGTATCTCGGCTGGCCGTGGCCAGAATACCTATCGGGGTCTGGTCAAGGTGCTGCAGGGCGCCGACAACGCTCGGAATTACTCACAGTGTGATTCGCTGCTGATGGGGGACCGCTGTGGCGCCCACACTTTTCCCTACCTTGAGGTAAAGAACCCGACCGCAACCATCGAGCACGAAGCGGCCACCTCCAAAATCGGTGAGGACCAACTCTTCTACTGCCGCCAGCGCGGACTCTCGGAAGAGGATGCCGTAACAATGATCGTGAACGGTTTTTGCAAGGAAGTATTCCGTGAACTGCCGATGGAATTTGCGGTGGAAGCCCAGAAGTTGCTCGGAATCAGTCTTGAAGGAGCAGTAGGCTAGCAACATACAAGCGGTCCCGCGCATCAAGAATGCGTTGCCGGGACCGGGGTTCTGGCCGGGTGCCCACACTAACAGGAACGTGAACACATGCTGAGTATAAAAGGACTACATGCCAAGGTTGATGACAGGCCGATCTTGCGGGGATTGGACCTCGAGGTGGGCCCGGGCGAGGTTCACGCCATTATGGGACCAAACGGCTCGGGCAAGAGCACCCTCGCCAACGTTATTGCTGGCCGTGACGGCTACGAGGTAACGGGTGGGTCAGTCAGGTTCCTTGGCCGCAGTCTGCTCTCACTTACACCCGAGGAGCGGGCCCGCGAGGGCGTTTTCCTTGCCTTTCAGTACCCGGTGGAGATTCCCGGCGTGTCGAACGTGGCTATGCTAAAAGAGGCAGTCAACGCGCTGCGCAAACACCGGGGTGAGCCAGGACTTGACGCCATGGATTTTCTCAAGCTTGCGCGCGAGCGGCTTAAGCTGGTCGAGATGAAAGAGGAGTTTCTGTACCGCTCGGTCAACGAAGGGTTCTCCGGTGGCGAGAAAAAGCGCAACGAGATTTTCCAGTTGGCCATGCTCGAGCCTCGCCTGGCGATACTGGATGAGACCGATTCTGGGCTCGATATCGATGCACTCAAGGTGGTTGCAGGGGGTGTCAACGCGATGCGCGGCAGCGCTCGCTCGATCGTGCTGGTTACTCACTACCAGCGGCTGCTCGAGCACATTGTACCGGACTGGGTGCACGTGTTAGCAGACGGTAGAATCGTTCGCTCTGGTGATAAGGAACTGGCAGTGGAACTCGAACAGCAGGGCTACGGTTGGGTTAACTCCGGCGCCGATCAGGCAGTCGGAGTTGGGTGAGTCGATGCGCACCGCCCACGACGCCAGCACCTATGTTGCAGCCCAGCGCGACGCCGCAGCCGACTTGCCGGCTGCTGGCCGTCGTTGGCTGGACCAATGCCGTAGTGCAGCGTTGGCCCAGCTCGAACTCACTGGCCTGCCAGACCAAAGCAACGAAGACTGGAAGTACACGCCAATCCGACCCATCACCCGCGAGGCTTTTGCGCCGGCGCAAGCCGGCAGTGACTGCCCTAGGCAATTCGTGGTGGCCAGCACAATCCCGAACCTGGACAGTTACCGACTGGTATTTGTTGATGGTTTCTGGTCGCCCGCACTCTCACACCTAGATGATCTGCCCGCGGGGGTTACTCTAGCGGGTCTCGGCCAGATGCTCGATAACGACCCGGCCAGGATCGAGCCATGGCTGGGTAGTGCACTGGGTAGCGAACCGCACGGATTTATCGCCATGAACTCCTCGTTCGTTGGTGACGGCGCTGTGGTCGAGATTAATGCCGGGGTAGTGTTGGACAAGCCGGTCGAACTACTTTTCGTTTCTGGCTGCGGTGGTAGCGGGCGGCTCAGTCTGCCGCGCAACTTGGTGGTAGCGCATAGCGGCAGTCAGGCGACTGTGATCGAGCGGCATGTGTCGTTGCTCGAGAACAGGTCGCTTAGCAACAGCGTGTCAGAGGTCATCGTTGAGAGTGATGCCCGCCTGACCCATCACGCCGTACAACAGGAGAGCCCGCGCAGTTTTCATGTCGGCGGCCTGTTCGTGCGGGTGGGGCGCCGTGCCGAGTTCCGTTCGACTACGGTGACACTGGATGGCGCCCTGGTCCGCAGGGATGCGTTGATCAACCTGGACGATGAACAGGCGCAGGCCCGGCTTGACGGTCTGTACCTGGCGTTTGGCCGCAGCCATGTTGACAATCACACCCACGTGGTACACCACGCGCCAAACGGGGTGAGTCGGGAGCACTACAAAGGGGTGCTCGGGGACCGCGCACGGGCCGTGTTCCACGGCCGCATCGTGGTGCAACCCGGGGCTCAGCAAACAGATTCCCAGCAGCGCAATCAGAACCTGCTGCTGTCGCGTGATGCCGAAGTTGACAGCAAGCCACAGCTTGAGATTTACGCTGACAACGTCAAGTGCACGCACGGTGCTACCGTCGGCCAACTGGATGAGGGCGCAATTTTCTACCTGCGTTCGCGCGGCCTCGACCAGGTGCAGGCACGACGTGCGCTGACCCGAGCTTTTGCTGCTGACGTGCTTGAGCGGATGGTGCCGACTGCGCTGCGTAGTTATCTTGAGCAGCAGGTCAACGACCGCATGCAGGCGGTATCGGAGATTGAGCGATGAGTGTTGTGAAGATCGCTCCTCGCGGTGCTGTGGCGTTGCTCGACGCGGCATCGGTGCGGGCAGATTTCCCGATACTTGACCAGCAGGTTAACGGCCGGCCGCTGACCTACTTAGACAACGGCGCAACTACCCAGAAGCCGCAAGTTGTGATCGATGCAACAACGCACTACTACCGTCACGATAATGCCAATATCCATCGTGGGGTGCATGCACTCAGCCAGCGGGCCACCGAGGCTTTTGACAGTGCGCGTGAAAAGGTCCGTGCTTTGATCAATGCTTCCTCTACTGCCGAGGTAATTTTTACCCGCGGTACTACCGAAGCCATTAACCTGGTTGCACAGAGTTACGGTGGCTCGCAACTGGAAGCCGGCGACGAAGTGTTGGTCACGGCGATGGAGCACCACGCCAACATAGTGCCCTGGCAGTTGCTGTGCGCGAAGACCGGTGCTGTGCTCAAGGTTGCACCAATGGATAACCAAGGCGCCCTGCTGCTGGATTCATTTGCCGCATTGCTGTCAGAGCGCACTCGGCTGGTGGCAGTGGCTCACGTCTCCAACGCGCTGGGCACGGTTAACCCGGTAGCCGAACTGGTGCGTCTGGCTCGCGCGGCGGGCGCGGTGACCATGATCGACGGTGCCCAGGGAGCCCCCCACAATCGCGTGGACATGCAGGCACTGGGTTGTGATTTCTACGCTTTTTCTGGCCACAAACTGTACGGCCCCACCGGCATTGGCGTGCTCTATGGGCGCGAGGCGTTGTTGGATGCAATGCCGCCCTGGCAGGGTGGTGGCGATATGATCCGCACAGTTAGTTTTGAAGGTTCGACCTGGAATGATTTGCCGGCCAAGTTCGAGGCTGGCACGCCGCACATCGCTGGCGCCATCGGGCTCGGTGCGGCAATCGATTATATCGAGGCGCTGGGGCTGGAGCGCATTGCCGCCCATGAGCAAGCCTTGCTCGAATACGCGACTGGCCGGGCGCTTGACCAGCCAGGTATGCGCATCATTGGTACGGCTGGAGAAAAAGCGGCTATTTTGTCTTTTTCACTGGCTGGGATACACCCCCATGACGTGGCCACGATCCTGGACCACGAGGGGGTCGCAATACGGGCTGGCCATCACTGCGCCATGCCGGTGATGACCCACTTCAAAGTGTCGGCGACCGCGCGCGCATCGTTCGGCCTGTACAACAATCACGCAGACGTGGATGCCCTGTTTCGTGCCATCACCAGGGCTCAGGAGTTTTTCAGTCAGTGAGTGATCTGCGTGACCTGTACCAGGAGGTAATCCTTGACCACAATCGCAACCCGAGGAACTTCGGCGTACTTGATCATCCAACCCATCAGGCACAGGGAGTTAATCCGTTGTGCGGCGACCAGTTGCAGGTATTCCTGCGGCTCAACGATGGGGTGATCGAGGAGGTGCGTTTTGAAGGCAGGGGCTGTGCGATCTCGACGGCCTCTGCCTCAATCATGACTGAGATACTCAAAGGCCTGAGTGTGGACCAGGCCGATCACTGTTTCGAGGTTTTCCACGCTATGGCCACTGGTGCAGCGACACCAGGCGCGGCTGATCTGGATCTGGCTAAGCTCGAGGTGCTCTCTGGTGTGCGCGAGTTTCCAGCCCGGGTCAAGTGTGCGACGCTGGCATGGCATGCCCTTAATTCGGCACTGCATCATGCTGGCGGGAAGGTGACCACCGAATGATAAGACGCAGGCGACAGACGGGTAACGGCGTGCAGACAGGCTGCTGGCATAACTTATGAGCAGCAGGGAAGAGCAATTTACCCCAGTGGCAAGCGCGGATGCAGGGGCGCAACTCGACGACGTCGGCACGAGCGCCCGCCAAACCCCAGGGGAGCCTGTGGTCACGCTGACCTCGGTGGCTGCCGACAGCACACTGCTTGAACGCGTAGTCGAGGCGCTCAAAGAAGTCTACGATCCTGAGATTCCCGTGAACATCTACGATCTCGGGTTGATTTACCGGGTGGAGATAGATAACGAGACCCGGGTCGCGGTGGACATGACGCTGACCGCTCCCGGCTGTCCGGTCGCGCAGACCTTTCCCATGACGGTACAAAAAGCAGTGTGTGGGGTCGCTGGGGTAGCAGATGCCGTGGTCGAACTAGTCTGGGATCCGCCGTGGGATCAGGGACGTATCAGCGACGGCGCCCGCCTGCAGCTAGGGCTGCTCTGATGGGTGGATGGGTCGCAGTCGCCCGGCAAGAAGAAATCAAACCGGGCGAGATTCGAGTGGTAGATATTGACGATGCACAGGTCGCCCTGATCAATCTTGACGGTGAGTTCATCGCCATTGAAGATTTGTGCACCCACGATGGGGCAGAGATAGCCAGCGGTTGCCTGATCGGTGAGGCTATCGAATGCCCGCGCCACGGCGCGCGTTTCTGTGTGCGTACTGGTAAGGTACTGGCGCCGCCGGCATATGAACCGCTACACGTCTTTCCTGTACAACTGAACGATGGCGTGATCAGCGTCCGCGACGATCGCTGGGATTAACGAACGCCCGCCACCACTGCACCAGTACGAGCAACGGCAACAGCAAGGCGACCTCCAACGCCACAGCAGCCAAGTTGTGCATAGAAAAGATATTGGCGAGTACTGCGGTCAGCCCGGCACCAGCGGTTCCGTGGTGAAAGTTGCTAAACACTGTGACTGGTGAGATGAAATATTCCATGCTAAATGGCCACAGTAAGGGAATACCAAAGGGCGCGCCGTCGTCTGCGGCTAACCAGTCTCCAAGCAGGTGACTGGCATAGATCAGCGCGGCCAGGCGTCCGCTGCCCCGGGGTAGGGGCAGGGCCTGGCCGAGGGCGCTAACCCCGGCGCCAAAAAGCACTGCTGCCAACAGCGAGTGCGAAGGCCCGTGATGGAAACGATTAGGGTCGTTGAACAGCAGCCCAGGCAGGAAATCAAGGTCCGCCGCGCAGCCGGCCAACACCACCAGCAACAGCCACCAGCGGCTACAACGGTTTGCCGGTCGTGCCAGGCCGGTTACCATAAACGCCAGCAATGAATGTCCGACTGGACTTGGCATACAAGACGAAAATAAGATGGAATCGAAAAAGCTCGAAATGCCGGTACCTGAAAACGACGAGCGCCGCCACTATATGCTAGTCGTCCAGGCTTCAAGCCGCTGGCACTATTATGACATGCGGGAGTCATCTCAATAATGTGGGGCATTGCCGGTGCTTTGAAACTGCCGTGCTGTCGCTGACCCAGGAAACGAATATTGACCGGCGAGATGACTCGGTGATTTTGTTGGTGGTAGGGATATAGTCGCCAATTTCACCAAANGATCNAGGTTACCAGTCACCCCGATCTTGGCGAGCGACCNACGCCACTGTTTACGGGAGGTTGCTAATGAGTGGCAAACTCTATATCAAGACTTTCGGCTGTCAGATGAACGAGTACGACTCGGGCCGCATCGCTGACCTGATGGCGGCCGCGCGTGGTATGGAGCGTACCGAACAGCCTGAGCAGGCCGACCTGTTGCTGCTCAATACCTGCTCGGTCAGGGAAAAAGCACAGGAGAAGGTGTTCTCGCAACTGGGTCGCTGGCGTGAATGGAAGGCTGNCCGACCGAACCTTGTGATAGGGGTNGGTGGTTGCGTCGCCAGNCAGGAAGGAAACCTGATCCTGCGCCGCGCGCCTTACGTAGACCTGGTGTTCGGACCGCAGACCTACCACCGTCTACCAGCCATGTATGACGAGGTGGTTGCTTCGCGGTGTCCCGGTATCGATATCAGTTTCCCCGAGATCGAGAAATTCGATTCGTTGCCGCCGCCACAGGCCACAGGGCCGCGGGCGTTTGTTTCGGTGATGGAAGGCTGCAACAAGTATTGCTCGTTCTGCGTAGTGCCCTACACCCGTGGCGANGAATTCAGCCGCCCATTTGATGAGGTCATCACCGAGATCGTTGAACTCGCGGAGCAAGGGGTTCGTGAGGTGACATTGCTTGGCCAGAACGTGAACGCCTACGCCGGTGCTCGCCATGGNGGCGGTATAGTGGATTTGGCCGAGTTGTTGGTCTTTGCAGGCGCCGTCAACGNNATCAAGCGGTTGCGTTATACCACCTCTCATCCAGTCGACTTCAATCAGCGGCTNATCGAGGTGTATCAGTGCGTGCCGCAGTTGGTTAGCCATTTGCACCTGCCAGTGCAAAGTGGTTCAGATCGCATCCTGTCGTTAATGAAGCGTGGCTACACGGTCAGCGATTACGAGCACATCGTNGCACGGTTAAAGAGNAAGAGACCTGATCTGTGTTTGTCTTCNGACTTTATCGTTGGNTTTCCGGGAGAAACTGAAGTCGATTTCGAGCAAACNCTNGCACTGATAGAGCGACTCNGGTTCGATCACTCTTTCAGTTTCATCTACAGTGCCCGGCCAGGCACCCCGGCNGCTGAACTTGCCGATGACGTGGNGCCCGCTGACAAGCGCCAGCGCCTCACTCGTCTCCAGGCGCTTATCAACGCTCAGGCCGGCGCTATCAGTACTGCTATGGTTGGCAGCGTACAGCAGGTCTTAGTCGATGGGCTGTCGCGCAAGGATCCGNTGCAGCTGAGCGGGCGCACGGAAAACAACCGGGTGGTCAATTTTTNCCANCAGCCCAATAGTGCCGGAGAGTTCGTTGCAGTGCGGATCACCGAGGCTTTGCCCAATTCACTCAAAGGGGAGGTACTTGCAGGTTCNNCACTGACTTCTGCTATGATGTNACCGGCTCCCTCGCGAGCGGCACCGTCTGCTTGAACGACCTGACTACTCCAATCAGTTTCNTACTCGACCCCGAGGACAACCAGCGTCTGGCTGATCTTTGTGGTGAACACAATACTAACCTCAAGCAGGTCGAGGAAGGTTTTGGTGTGCAGATATCCCATCGTGGTCACCTGTTCTGCGTGGACGGCCGGGCAGAAGACGCTCACAANGCCCAGGATGTGTTGCTGGCGCTCTACCAGAACACCGGNAGTGAAGGCGAGGTCAGCAANAACCAGGTGCAAATGGCGATATCCCAGATTCCGCGCGATGCACTCAAGGGTGAGAGCGGCCCTAACGATGTTATCGTGCGTGTGCGNAAAAAGGTGGTCCGGGGTAAAAACCAAGGTCAGCGTGATTACCTGCGCAAGATTATCAGCCATGACCTCAGCTTTGGTGTCGGACCGGCCGGCACCGGTAAGACCTATATGGCAGTCGCTTGTGCTGTACAAGCGCTGGCCAATGATGAGGTCGAGCGGATTGTTTTGGTGCGGCCGGCGGTCGAGGCTGGTGAGAGGCTGGGGTTTCTGCCAGGCGACATAGGTCAGAAGGTAGACCCTTACCTGCGCCCGCTGTACGACGCGCTCTACGAGATGCTGGGGTTTGAGCGGGTCGGACGCCTGATGGACCGTGGGATTATCGAATTGGCACCGCTTGCCTACATGCGTGGCCGTACCCTGAACGAGGCTTTTGTGATCCTCGACGAGGCTCAGAACACCACAGTAGAGCAGATGAAAATGTTCTTGACCCGCATGGGGTTCGGTTCACGCGCCGTGATCACAGGCGATACTTCACAGGTGGACCTACCGCGTGGCACTTGTTCCGGCCTCAGGCACGCGGTCGAATTGCTGTGCGCTGTCGAGGGAGTGAGCGTTACCCGTTTCACCCCCAGGGACGTGGTACGTCACCCTCTGGTGCAACGGATCGTCGAGGCCTATGAGGCAAAGGAACAGCCGCCGGTACAGTAGTGGTCGCGCAGGTAGAAGTACAACTGGCAACGGACGATGAAGGCCTTCCGCGACCGCAGCACATCATCGGTTGGGCCAATATGGCCCTGGCCGCGGTGCAGCGCTTGGCAGGCGAGTTGACCGTGCGGGTGGTGGGTGAGAAAGAGATGGCTGAGCTCAATCATCATTACCGCGGCCACG
>PBTT01000087.1 GCA_002729195.1 Acidiferrobacteraceae bacterium | reverse complement strand
GACCGCGAGTACAGGCGTCTTCACAACGCGCATTGCAGATCCGTCCGCAGACCGCGGGAAAGGGATTGTCCTCCTTAATGGTACGGTAGGCTTCGTCAAACCGGCCAGCCGCGATCAGACTGATGTAACCCTGGGCCCGCTGGCCGGTGGCGCAGGCATCGCGGCAGGGTGCCACCCCGCGCTTGTCGATAGCGTAGCCGTCCGGCGTCGCCTGGGGGTAGAGCTTAAAGGCGGCACGGCGCTGGCTGAAGCCTTCGTTGAAGGCATCGCTGACCGACACTGGGCAGACTTCGGCACATTCGCCGCAGCCGTTGCAGCGCTCGAGGTCTATGTAGCGCGCTTTGGTGCGTAGCATGGCACTGAAAGCGCCGGGCTCTCCGGTAATCGTTTCGACCTGGCTGTCGGTCAAGAGCTCGATATTGATGTGTCGCCCAACATCGACCAACCGGGGCGAGATGGTGCACATGGCACAGTCGTTGGTGGGAAAGGTCTTGTCGAGCTTGGCCATGTGACCACCAATGGCCGAGTCACGCTCGACCAAGTAGACCTTGTAGCCCGAATCGGCGAGGTCGAGTGAGGCCTGCATGCCAGCGATACCACCGCCGACCACCAGCACGGCGCCGACCATCTCCTCACCAATCTTGTGGCCGGCTTGCTCCATTGCTTCCCCTTATCATGGACGGTCCTTTAATCGGCAACGGCCGGTAGGGTAAACCCGAACTACAGGGTTTGGATGAGAGGACTTTCTATATCTTGACCGAGATCAAGGTGCTGATCGAACATACTGGAATTCCTGCCATTACTCGGTATCTGGAAAGTCTGGCCCATGTTAGAGGCGAGGTACTGGCCAGTGTGTAATTCTGACCGCTAACGGCCAGGGCTAACTCTTCTAGATACCCTGAAGATCTCGGGAGACTTTCCCAAAAACCTGCCGCAACAATGCTTTCTCGAAAGCATTATTATTATCGTAGCAAAATCCAAAAACCGACTGCCATAACTCCCGGTTCTCCATACAGAGGTAGAAGAAAACCGAGTCATGCCACGGCGTGAACGCTCGCCATGCCGTGCGAAACATTGTCTCTTTTATCCCTACCGGATAGGAGACTTTTCCAGCTGTCTCTTCCAGTGGCATCTGTAGCACCTTACTGGGGAGTGCTTTCATTCTCAAACTCTTGATAGCCGGTTTAATGAAGGTCAGTGCACCGAAGGAGACAAATGCGACTTCTTCAACGGAGAACATAGATATAACTTTCTGGATTAGGGCATTGTAATCCCTTTGCCATCCGCAGTAGTGAATCATCGGATGCAAATGAAACCCCGCCAGGATACCTTTGTCCGCCACACTGCGAGCCGCTGCTAATCGTTCGTCCAGTGCAGCAGTGAAATGTTCTTCATGATCGATGACAACTTGAGGATTTAGCGACCAGCTGACGAAAATGTTGCGTGGCACTTCTGCTTTCAACAGAGCAGCGATATTTTTCGATTTTGTTTTCAATTCGAGTATTACATTGGGATTGCGGCGGGCGAAATCCAATTGAGCAGTCAAAACCCCGAATCGGTCGCCGACAAAGAGCGAATCGGAAGATTGCCCCGAACAGATGTGGTAGTTCTTCTGTGGATCGAGCGTGATGTTCCCCAGTTTGNTGGCAAGNTCTCTGTCTACAGANATATCCGACGGCTCATAAAACGTTTGGATGCTGCAATAGCTGCAACCGAAGCCACACCCTTGGACAGCATCAATGGTCCTAAGATTGCAACAGGCTGTTTTCTCCGAAGCTACGGGGCACATGCCAAATACAGTGTTATTTCCCTCATGCGTTGTTACCTTTTTTTTCCAATTCCAAGCCAAAGACCTGGCTGAAGGGCCGTAAACAGTTTCTTTACCTACTAGCAGTAGCCTTTGATGGCGCAATTGCTCGAAAATGATCCTCCCTGTCTGGGTACCGTTGCCCGGAATAACCTGTTTTTCAAGCTCAATCCATTGCTCTACAAGCGGCGGTTCATTCCACATACGCAAGTCAATGTCGATTTCGGTAAGTTGCAAAAGCTGCTGAAACGTCAGGCGGTGTCGGCGGGCAATAGAAGCAATGAAATCTCTCGTTTCAGTGTTTAGACTGCGAAAAAGTACGTTTTCGCGCAAAAGGGAAAGGCGCTTGGAGAGGCGGCCGTTCTTGCCTAGCTGGGGCATGGTTAATCCCTAATTCCGTTTACAAGTAAGCTAAATCAGGATGGTCTATATCGTTGACCCAAGTCAAGGTGTCCTCCTATGTCGTACAGGAAAATTTCGTTGGACCGACGTTGAATTAGCTCCTTCTACAGAGAGTTGAATTGATGAGGAAGATACTTGTGGTCGTGTTGTCGGTATTTGTGTTTTCTGTAAGCATCGTGAGTTACGGTGGGGAATCGGATGGCGATAACTACTGCTCGGATACAGCAAATTATCTTCACTTTCCAGCTGCGAGCAACCTGTGGATCAAGGGGGAACCGACTGAGCGCGAGTTTGTGCGATAAAAGAGGAATGTTGAGAGGCGAACTATTAACGGGTAGATAGCTTCAATCTAAGTTGTAGTCTCAACGACAGAGTGTAGGATATAAGAGATCTGATCTTGACTTTTGTTTTCATTACCCCACTTGGATGTGCGAATAATTGATGACGGATGCGTTTGAAAAAGTAAACGGGGCATACAGATGTATACCTCGCTCACACACCTAGCCTAGTCGAAATAGGAGTGTCAGGCCCACATACCCTGTTCGAGGATGAGAACTATGACGATGAGCCGCAGGGAACGCATTTTGGCCGCCCTCAACCGCCAGCAGCCCGACCGGGTGCCGATCGATCTCGGCGGCACTTATGCAAGCACAGTCTATTTCACAGCCTACGAAAAGCTCAAACGGCACATGGGACTCGAGCATGAAACCGAGTTGGGCATGCGCCGCGCCCGGGTCGCCATTCCCGATCTCTCGATGCTCGACTATTTCGACGTCGACACGCGGCTGATCTCNCTCAGCNCCTACGAAGGCGGGCTACAGCGCGACATCGACGAGGACAACTTCGTAGATGAATGGGGTGCTGTCTGGGGCAAGACCGGCGATGGCCCCTACCTCAACGTCGGTGGTCCCTTCCAGCATGACGATATCACCTTGGCCGAGGTGGAGAACCACGACTGGCCCGATCCCGACAATCCTGGCCTCTACCGCGGCTTTCGCAAGCGCGCCCAAGCGCTACGAGAGGCCAGCGACCACGCCATCATCCTCAATATTCGGCTGGGCGTGGTTCACGAGGCACAATTCGTGCGTGGCTATTCAAAGTGGCTGGTCGACCTCTATCGGCGGCCCGAGATCGCCAGCCGATTGATGGAATTTGGCAGCCACTTCTGCGCCAAAGTAGCCGAAACCGCGCTGGCCGAGGCCGGTGAGTTCATCGATATCGTGTTCTTCGGCGACGACATGTCGACCCAGCAAACGACTGTCTTCAGCCCCGACATCTATCGCCAAATGATCAAGCCCCACCAGGCCATGGTGATCGGGCGCGTGAAAAAGGCTGCCGACGTCAAGGTGGTGTTTCACTGCTGCGGCGCCATAGCTGACCTAATCGACGACTTGGCCGAGATCGGCGTCGACGCCATCAATCCGGTGCAGGTGGCGGCCAAGGGCATGGAGCCCGAGCGCCTGAAGCGCGATTTCGGCGATAAGATGGCTTTCTGGGGCGGCGTCGACACCCAGCGCGTCATGCCACAGTGCAATGAAGACGAGGTGCGCCAGGAAACCCGCCACATCATCGACACCCTGGGCCGGGGTGGTGGCCTGGTACTGACGGCCGTACACAATATCCAGCCCGACGTGCCACCGGCTAACGTGCTGGCAATGTACAACGAAGCCCGGCTCTACGGCGGCGGGGCTTAGCTCGGGCACGAAAGGCTAAGGCTATTAGCTTGCGTCAGTACAGTCATTGGTGCGGTATCTTGTGCTGTATACGGTTGTAGTAATTCTGTAGCTACTGCCCGCGTGCACGCGCGGCGATGGGTCGTGTGATCACTGCTGGCAGCTGCCGACATCGAGGCTAACTGAGGTTGCGTTATGGCATTGAAAGATTATCGAACTGCGTTGGTCACCGGTGCATCGAGCGGTATTGGGGCCGCAACGGTGCGGCTATTGGCGGCTCGGGGAATCGCGGTGCATGCTTTGGCGCGACGCCGCGAGCGGTTGGAGGCGTTGGCCGGCGAAGGCGACATCACCGTTCATGCGGTCGATATCCGCGACCGGTCGAAGATTTACCAAACTCTGGGCGCATTCGATATTGATATCCTGGTGAACTCCGCTGGAATTGGCAGCCGTTTTGACCCGTTCCACGAACTCGACCCAGACAATATCGATGCTACTCTGGAAACCAACGTACTGGGCACGGTGCACGCGGTGCGGGCAGCAGTACCAGGCATGGTGGCCCGTGGACGCGGACACATTGTCAACATTGGCTCTATTTTCGGCCTGCACGCTATCGGTACTTCCGTCTATGGCGCAAGCAAAGGGGCGGTGCATATCTTAAGCCAGGATTTGCGCCACGACCTCAAGGGTACCGGAATCCGCGTAACCGAAGTTTCACCCGGACGTACGGAGACCGAAATATTTGCCACCATGACAGACGATCTGGCATTGCAAGACGCCATGGCGGTGGGTTTTTCGATCCTGACCGCCGAGGATGTCGCCGAGGCTGTAGTGTGGGCACTTGATCAGCCCTGGCGGGTTAATGTTAGCTTGATCGAATTGACGGCAACGGAACAGATTCCCGGCGGTGTCGACATTCATCCGGTTGCAGGATCGGAATAGTGATACCAACTGCTTCAGCTGATCTATCGATTGATTGCCACCATCAATAAAGAGCATTGAGCGCTCCGTACACCAGTACTTATCCTTATCTATAGCCAACGTTGTAATTATTGAGTCTTCCGGATACATAGCCAGTTCTAGGGTCCTCCCGATCACCTACGATCCAATGGGCAAGAGTTCACCACAAATAGAGTCAGGAAATGGTTCGACAGCGTCGCTGTCGAGCGGATTAGCGTCGATCCAGATTGTCCTTTTCGGTAACGATTGCAGCGAATTCCTCAACGGCAAGCTATGGAACGAGCACCTAGACCTTGACCGAGATCAAGGTGCTGATCGAACAATAGCAAATTCATTGTAAGATCTGAAGACCCCACAGGCTCTCGTCAGGCACAATGAAGCTTTGATCCTGGCACTCTCTTATTACCTTGAACCGCAGTTGGAAAGTCGGCATCGATATCGGTGGAACCTTCACTGATGTCATCGCCATCAATGCCGTTGATGGTGCGGTGCGAACAGCCAAGGTGCAGAGTCGCTCCAGCGATCCGGCGGCCAGTATTGGCTCGGCCTACCAGGCCGTGGGCATCGACTGGGCGGATGTTTCGGATCTCATCCATGGTACGACGATGGCGACCAACGCCATCGTTGAGGATCGCTTGGCCCCAGTGGCACTGATCGCAACCGAGGGCTTTCGCGATACTCTAGAAATCGGTCGCCAGAACCGCCGCGAACTGTACCGGTTGGATGTAGCACCCAAGTTACCGCCGCTGGTGCCCGCCGAACGCCGCCTGGAGGTGACCGAGCGCATCGATGCCGAGGGCCGGGTATTAACACCGCTTACCGACGCCGAGATTGAGCGCGTGACCAAGGCGACTGAGAAGCTTGGCGTTCCGGCAGTGGCTGTCACCTTGCAGCAATGTTTTACCAACACCGAGCATGAAACGCGCCTCGGTCAACGGTTAGAGGCTGCTGTTCCCTATGTGGCGCTGTCACACAGAATGAGCCCCGAACCGCGTGAGTTCGAACGCTCCAACACGACTGTTCTCAATGCTGCTTTGATGCCGTTGACGGCAAGCTATCTCGACAAATTAGAGAAAACAGCGGGCAGCAGCACTAACTTGCACTTGTACCACTCGGCCGGCGGTATGGCGTCTGTCGAAGCGGTGAAAGATCGGCCGTTGGCCCTGGCTCTCTCCGGGCCGGCGGCTGGCGTTGCTGCGGCTGGACGTATCGCCCAGGAACTGGGGCTCGCCCAAGCAATTGGCTTTGACATGGGTGGCACAACGACTGATACCTGTGTCATCCTGGATGGTAAGGCGCAGGTCGACGGCAATCAGCGCCTGGCTGAGAGGCCGGTACGCCAGCTAATGGTTGCGGTCGAATCGATTGGGGCCGGGGGTGGCTCCATCGCCCGAATCCAGGGTCGGGCAATTCGGGTCGGCCCCGACAGTGCTGGTGCCGATCCGGGACCGGCCTGCTATGGCCACGGAGGTGAACAGCCAACGGTCTCCGATGCCAACCTTGTTCTAGGTTACCTGAATAGCGGATACCTCCTTGGCAAGACCATTCGCCTCGATCCCCAACTGGCACTGGCAGCAACCAAGAAACTAGCCGATGCCTTCGGCGTATCTGTTCAGGAAGCGGCGCTTGGTATTTACCAGGTGGCCAACGCCAACATGGCCCGAGCCCTGCGGCGGGTAGCGGTCGAGCGCGGTGTTGACGCGCGGGCTTGCACGCTAATCGCTTTCGGCGGTGCCGGCCCTATGCACGCCGTTGCCCTGGCTCGAGAATTCGGCATCACCCATGTCGTCGTGCCGAAGTTCTCCAGCGTTTTCTCGGCTCTGGGCTGCCTGACGGCCGAGCTTAGTTATGCCGAGCAACATGCGGTCCACATGTCGAGCACAGCGTGGCAGGCCGATGAACTAGAGAATCTACGCCGGGAAATGCACCAGCGACTGGCGCTGCTGCTGACCGCCGCCGGCCATGCTGGGGATTCTTTACTGGCTCAACATATTGCTCTGATCCGCTACGCTGGCCAGAGCGACACCGTCGAAGTGCCATTCATACCGCCGGCCAACCGCGACAGCCTCGGCGCTGGATTCAAGACCAGACACGAACGGCTCTATGGGTTCGTGACCGATGAGCCATGGGAACTGGAGACGCTGCGCCTTACTCTGTCGGCGCCAGCGGGAAACGACATTAAGATTCCAACAGCCAGGGCAGTACCAACCTCAACCCCAAACGACGACTCCATCGCCTGCTGGTTCGACACAAATTCCCCGATACCCACAGCACGCCATGACCGTGCAGGCCTTACAACCGAGAAAAAGATCGAGGGTCCGGCAATCATCGAGGACCAATGGTCGACCATCGTCGTACCACCTGGTGCCAGGGCGTGGTCGGACACCACCGGGCATCTGCATATCGATGCCGGCACATTCACGTGAATAGCAAAGTCAACCCGTTCACGGTCGAAGTCATCCGCAATGCACTGACTGCAATTGCTGAGGAGATGTCGCTCGTGGTCATGCGATCGGCTCGTTCGCCCCTGTTACGTGAAGCGGGCGACTTATCCTCGGCATTAACCGACGCTGCTGGTAATCTCATCGCGCAGGGGCGCGATATCCCAGCTCACTTGGGCATCATGGGCTATACGGTCCAGGAGTTTCTCCACCGGGTTCCCGCGGAACGATTGTCGCCGGGCGATGTTTGGTTTCTCAATCTTCCCGAACTTGGCGGCAATCATCTTCCCGACGTCAAGGCAGTGCGACCAGTCTTCGCCGAAGGGGTTTTGCAGGCATTCGCCGTCAGTCTCGCCCACTGGGCCGATATCGGTGGTGCACAGCCCGGTAGTTATGTTCCCCACGCACGGGATGCCTGGCAGGAAGGGCTGCGAATTCCACCATTACGCCTGTTTACCGCCGCTGGCCCAGATCGTGAGAAGCTGGACTTGATCTTGGCCAACGTCCGCGGCGCCCTGGAGCGTGAGGGCGATATCCTGGCCCAAATGGCCTCTACCCGTTCGGCCGACGAACGCCTGGCTGAGGTTTTCAAGCGTTACGGCGCAGCCACAGTGCAGGCTGCAATCATGGATCTCCATGATCAATCAGAAAGTGAGATGCGAACTGCCCTGCGCTCACTACCCCAAGGCCTATACACGGGCGAGGACTGGCTTGACGATGATGGTGCTGGTGACGGGGAACCAATCGCGGTGCGGGTGGGCATCGAGATCGGTGACGGTGAGGCAACATTCGATTTCTCTCTCACAGCCGANGCNGCACGCGGNCCCCTCAACGCGACTCCGTTTACTACNGCNGCCAGCGTNTTTTACGCCGTCAAGGCGATCGCNGGACCCGATATTCAACCNAATGCCGGNTGCGCCCGCCCGCTGAAAATCATNACCCGGCCAGGATCACTTCTCAACCCACCGTTGGACCGGCCGGTNGTCGGCGGCAACCACGAAACCTCACAACGCATCGTCGATGCCATNTTNCGGGCCNTGGAGCCGGTTGTNGCNAAACGNCTGACNGCGGGCGGCTCGACTACATCCGGGCTGCTGTTATTCAGTGGCCATGATCCGCGNAGTGGCCGCTGGACCACACTCTATGAGGTTCACGGNGGCGGTGAAGGGGCACGACACGATCGTGACGGTATGCCAGCTGTGCGACCGCATATGTCCAATGTCATGAACACGCCTGCAGAAGTAATCGAAGCCAATTATCCGATCTTGATTGAACGTCAGGCACTGCGNCGTGGCTCAGGTGGCGCGGGACGTCATCGTGGTGGCGACGGCCAGGTCCGAGTCTATCGCGTGGTCGGGCCGGAAGTGGCTCTCACGACCATGGTTGAGCGCTGCCGGATACCGCCGTTCGGGCTGTGCGGCGGTGCGCCAGGTGAGACTTTTTGCATCACCCTCGAGCGGGCCTCGGGGAAGACATTAAAACTGCCGGGGAAAACCAGCGTTCAGCTCGAACAAGGCGATCGCATTGTTCTGGAAAGTAGCGGTGGTGGTGGTTTCGGTACAGCAACCGCACAACCGGCCTAAACGAGGAGAGTGACCATGAGATTGGCAAATAAGACAGTCATCATCACCGGTGCAGCGCAAGGGATGGGCGGCACTATCACCGAGACTCTGGCCCGCGAGGGTGCCGATCTGCTACTCGCGGCGCGGACCCGTGAACCACTAGAAGAAATGGCTGAAAAAGTGCGCGCCATAGGACGCCGGGCCGAGGTGGCGACAACCGATGTAACCGAAGAGGCGCAGGTCATCCGCCTGGTCGAGTGCGCCAGAGAATTCTTTGANGGGAGGATCGATATCCTGGTTAACACAGCGGGGGCTACCGGCCCCATAGAGACGCCAGTTTGGAAGATCGAGGACCAGGCGTTCAACGATCTTNTGAGGAAAAACGTCAGCGGGGTGTTTCTNCCNATAAAGCATGTCCTGCCGACCATGATCGAGCAGCGATACGGCAAGATCGTCACTATAGGCGGTGCTTCCGGNATGCGNGGCTACCGCTATCGNGCTGGATACAGCTCATCAAAATGGGCCGTCCGCGGNCTGACCCGGACANCTGCACTCGATGTCGGCGAATACAACATCAACGTCAATCTCATCATGCCGGGAATTGTTGAAACGCCGCGCATGGATAAGTTGTGCCGGGAAAAGGCCAAGGCCCGCGGCTGGACAACCGAACAGGTCTATGAGGAATACGTTGCTGAGATGGCCCTGAAAAGAGTAACAACACCACAAGACGTCGCTGATTCCGTGGTGTTTCTCGCCAGCGACGATGCGCAGAACATCACCGGCCAGGAAGTCGTTGTCGATGGTGGTTGGGCGGTGTAAGAAAACAGCCGGGCAACCCGGAAAATGACAGGAGAATANCGATGTTGCCATCTTTTGAGTTGCTGGAGCCTCACTCGCTGGACGAGNCNCTGAAAATGCTCGCGACCAGCGAGGCNACACCCCTGGCTGGCGGAACTAATCTGCTGCCCGATCTTCGNGCCCATGGCCGGGCGGGCAGACGTTTTATTAGCCTGGCGGCGCTCGACCAATTGCGTGGAGTCGAGCACAAAGGCAACCGGGTAATCATGGGCGGCAGTACCACCCTCAACGATATCCTGCGCGATCCACTCATGCCAAAAGCAGCACCATCGCTTGTTTCCATGGCCAAAGTTTTCGCCGGCACCATGATCCGTAACGCAGCCACTATCGCTGGCAATATCTGCTACGGTTCGCCATCNGCAGACGCCATACCGCCGCTGTTGTCGGTTGANGCCGAGGTCACGCTGACCAGTGCTGCTGGTGAGCGAACCCTCCCCCTGGACAGTTTCCTGCTGGGCTACAAGAAAACGGCCCACCNACCAGATGAGCTACTGAAGACGGTCGCATGGACAATACCGGCAGCGGATAGTGCAAATCTCTTCTACAAACTGGGTCGGCGCCGGGGTGACGCGATCACGGTCGTTGGTGTGGCGGTTACCGTCGTCATCGAGAGTGGTTCCTGCAGCAAGGCCCGGATCGCCCTGGGTTCGGTTGCACCTACCGTGTTCCGGGCAAAAGAGGCCGAGAACATTCTTATCGGCGGGCCGCTGACGGCCGCAACAATCGACCAGGCTGCGCTGACCGCGGCACAGGCAAGCCGTCCNATCGACGATATCCGGGCGTCGGCNGAGTATCGTCGCCATGCGGTTCATATGCTGGTTCGGCGGCTGCTGACCCAGGCCTGGCAGACGAGCGGAGCCAAACAANATGACTGACAAGAAAACCGGGATGGCCAGGGAGAAACTTGTAAACATCCATGTGAACGGGACGGCATGCGAGATCACCGTTCCTGCGTGGCGGACATTGCTGGAGGTGTTGCGCGAACTCGGCCACGTCGAGGTCAAATGCGGCTGTGAGAAGGGCGACTGTGGTGCCTGCGCAGTGCTGCTAGACGGTGAGGTTGTGGACAGTTGTTTGACGCTGGCCTGGAACGCAGATCGCCGTTCGGTCACGACGGTGCAGGGCCTGGGTGGGCCAGGTAAGGCCCATCCTCTGCAAACGGCTTTCATTGAGCACGGCGGTGCACAGTGTGGNTATTGCACGCCGGGCATGATTCTGGCGGCTAAGGCCCTGTTGGACGACATTCCTAACCCGAGTCTCGACGACATAAAGCGTGGTTTGAGCGGCAATCTTTGCCGCTGCACCGGCTATACGCGNATCTTCTCGGCCATTCGCGCCGCTGCCCAGGCTCTGCGGCAAGAAGGAGGTACGTCATGAACAGGATGGAAAACCCTCTAGCTGGCGTTAAGAGCGAAAAATTCCGCCAGGTCGGCAAGCCGCTAATACGGACGGACTCCCCGACCAAGGTATATGGTACCGCTGTCTATGCTGGCGACCTGACCATGCCAGGCATGCTGTATGCCGCGGTTCTCCACAGTGAGCGGGCCAGTGCCCTGCTGCGGCGAGTAGACACAACGCGCGCCAAAGAACTGGCAGGTGTTCATTGCGTGCTGACCGCCGAGGATCTACCAGCCAGCCAGGGGGTCATGACAGACATGCCGGGTCAGACCGGCGGGATGACCAAGAACACCAAGCAGCCGATCCTGGCCAAGGGTCGGGTTCGCTTTTGCGGTGAGCCCATCGCACTGGTAGCGGCGGAAAGCGTGGCTATTGCAGAGCAGGCCATCGGGCTTATCGATGTTGACTACCAAGATATCGACGGTGTCTACGATCCCTTTGATGCGCTGGCTCCCGGGGCGCCGATTGTCTACGGTGATGACAACGTTGTGGCCAGCTACAAAATCCGCAAGGGCGATATTGAAAAAGGTTTTGCCGAGGCTGACGTCATTGTGGAAAACACTTTTACCACCCAATATCAGGAGCAGGCCTTCCTCGAGCCGGAGGCGGCCCTGGCCTGGGTCGATGAGCTGGAGGTGCTCAACATCCGCTCCAGTACCCAGGTGGTGGAACACTACCGCGCTGTTGCCGACGCCATCGGTCTACCGCATAACCGGGTGCGCTTGCGGGCCGAGTTCGTCGGCGGCGGTTTCGGCGGCAAGGAAGTCATGACCATTGAGGTCTGGCTGGCTCTGCTGGCTCTGGCCTCACGCCGTCCGGTCCGTCTCGTGCAGCCGCGCGAGAGATCTTTCCTCTCCCATGGGCCGCGCCATCCGTTTAACATAACCCACCGCACCGGTGTTACCCGCGATGGTAAGATCACTGCACTGCAGATCAGTTTCACTTCAGACGCTGGAGCTTACGCCAAGCTCAGTCCCTACATCCTGCTTTATGCGACGGTCGGTGCGACCGGCCCCTATCGGGTCGATAACCTGCATGTCGATTCGGTCTCTGCCGCCACCAATAACCTACCGGCCTGTGCCTTCAGAGGATTTGGCACCATGCAGGCCAATCTCGCCTGCGAAGGACAGATGGAGGAGATCGCAAAAACGCTGGGTATGGATTCCATGGAGGTGCGACGGCGTAATTTCATCCGCACCGGTGATGCCAACGCGACCGGACAGATCATTCGTAGCGCCGTCTGGTCGGACCAGTGCGCGACCCAGGCGCTGGCGGCCCTGGGGGAGCGTCCAGAGAATTCCCAGACGACCCGGATAGGCCACGGTGTCGCCTGCTATCAACAAAGTTACGGCCGTATCCTCTGGATGAAAGACTCCAGCGAGGCCTGGGTCGGTGTGGAGATGGATGGCACTGTAGTTGTGCGTAGTGCCGTCGCCGACATCGGCGGCGGTCAGTCCTCGGCTCTGGCCCAGATTACGGCGGAAATTCTCGGCGTGCCGATGGAAGAGGTGGTCGTCTATTTCGGTGACGGGGCTGTCACGCCTCTGGCCGGCACATCGACGGCGAGCCGGGCGCTTTACATGTCTGGTAATGCGACCCAAATGGCCGCTACCCGGGTCCGCGAGAACCTGCTGGGTTGCGCTGCCCGACACTTCAGTGTTGAAGCCGAGGAGCTCGATATGAGTGACTCGCAGGTATTCGTAGTCGGTGATCCGACGCGATCGATGACCCTCAATGATTGCGTTAAGCTGTGCGCGGCTGAAGGTGTCCATCGGCACAATCTGGCGATCTTCAAGGCCCCTACCAGCGAGGGCATTGATCCGGAAACCGGCCAAGGGATAGTGTTCCCCGATTTCACCTACGGCGCCCATGCTGCCCAGGTTGCAGTCGATATCGAAACCGGAGAGGTGCGCGTGCTGCAAAGCATCGGAGCCCACGACGTCGGACAGGCCATCAACCTACGTGCCGTCGAGGGCCAGGTGGAGGGCAGCGCCCTCATGGGGCAGGGCTTTGCGCTATGTGAAGAACTGATCCTCGAACAGGGACAACTACAGACCAGATCACTCAGTGAATACCTGATCCCGACCTCCGAGGACGTTCCCGAGATCAAGGCCATCATCCTTGAATCGGGCAGCGGCCTTGGCCCGTTCGGCTCCAAAGGTATCGGTGAACCGGTCTACGCGCCGGTAGCCGCATCCATCGCCAATGCTGTCACCGATGCCATTGGTGTGCACATCTTTGAACTCCCAATCACACCGGAGAAGATCGTAAAAGCGTTGCGAAGAAAAGAAACAGTCGGTTAAGGTGTCATAGAGTCGACTCTCGAACCAGACTTTGCGACCGGTTGTGTTATGAGTACTTCGCTTCCTGATCATGCCCGCGTCGTCATTGTCGGTGGCGGTATCGCCGGTGCCAGTGTTGCCTATCATCTGACCCGGCTCGGAGAATCCGATGTGGCCGTGCTCGAACACGGTTCTTTGACCTGCGGCACTTCATGGCACGCTGCCGGTCTGATTATGCAGCTGCGCTCGAGCCATAGCCTGACCGAGTTGTCCCGCTACAACGTTGAGTTCTATTCCAGGCTCGAGACCGAGACCGGCCGGGCTGTAGGATTCAAACAGAACGGTACGCTGGCTATTGCCCGCAGCCCGGATCGTCTCCACGAAATCAGGCGCAGCGCCACTATCGCCAAGAGCTTCGGTATCCAGGCAGAACTGGTCGGGCCCGCACAGGCCCAGGAGCTCTACCCGGCGATCGACCCAGGTCGTGTAGAGGGTGCTCTCTTCATCCCCGGTGATGGTCAACTCAACCCGGTCGACGCGGTAATGGCTTTGTTTGCCGGTGCCAAAGGCGGTGGTGCAAAAGTCTTTGAGAATACGTCGGTCGAGTGTTTGCAGCGCCGTCCGACCGGGTTCTACCGCATAGAGACGTCCTCCGGTACTCTTGAGTGTGAGAAACTGGTGCTGTGCTGCGGGCTGTGGACGCTTAAGCTGGCTGCACAGTTGGGCGTGCGTGTACCACTGTACCCCTGCGAGCATATGTACGTGGTGACCGAAGCGATGGATTTCGTGGCGCCCACTCTGCCTGTTCTTCGTGACTGCGATGGCTACGTCTACATCAAGGAGGATGCCGGGAAACTTCTGGTCGGCTCATTCGAACCCCACGGCAAGCCGCGTGCGGTCGAAAATTTACCCGCAGAGCAGCGTTTCATCGAACTACCGGAGGACTGGGCACATTTCGAATTACCCTACGTCAAGGCCATGGAGATCATCCCGGCTCTGGCTGACGTCGGCATTGCCAGGTTCATGAATGGGCCGGAAAGCTTCACCCCGGATTCGCTCTTCATGCTGGGTGAAGCACCCGGGGCCGCCAACTGCTTCGTCGCTGCTGGCTTCAATTCTGAGGGTTTCGAGATGGGTGCTGGTGCTGGCCGCGCGCTGGCCGAGTGGATCATCCAGGGCGAGCCGACGATGGATCTCTCCGATGTCGATATTGCTCGTTATCACCCGTTCCAGGTTAATAGCAAGTATCTGCACGACCGGGCCGGAGAATCTCTCGGTGCCATCTACCATATGCATTGGCCCAACAGGCAGCGCGAGACCTCACGCCCGGTGCGCAAGAGCCTACTCCACGACCGTCTCGCGGCATGTAATGCCTGCTTCGGTGAGACTGCCGGCTGGGAGCGGGTCATGTGGTTCGCTCCGCCGGGTGTGACGCCGAAAGACATCTACTCCTATCACTGGCCAAACTGGTATGAACATACCGCCCAGGAATGCCGCGCGGCCCGGGAAGGTGTCGTCGTTCTCGACCAGAGTTCCTTCGGCAAAATTCTAATCCAGGGCGCTGACGCCTGTGTCTTCCTGCAGCACCTGTGTGCAGGCGACGTCGACGTGCCCGTGGGCAAGCTGATTTACACCCAGCTGCTGAATCACCGAGGTGGAATCGAGGCCGACATTACCGTTGACCGCCTGGCGGCGGACCGCTACATGATCGTCTCCTCGGCAGCCACGCATTCACGGGACCTGGCCTGGATCGAACGACACCTTGTCTCAGCAGATCGGGTGGTCGTGACGGATGTCACCTCTGCCTATGCGGTGCTCTCGGTCCAGGGCCCCAGATCCCGCGATCTGCTGGCCAGCATCAGCGACGCTGATCTTTCAAACGCGGCCTTTCCATTTTTGACATCGCAGGAAATTTCCATCGGTTATGCGCCGGCGATCGCTAAGCGGGTGACTTTTGTCGGCGAGTTGGGATGGGAGTTGTATATCCCAAGCGAGTTCGCTCAAGGTGCCTTTGACACACTGACGGAGGCCGGCCAGGAGTTCGGCCTGCGTCTGGCTGGTTATCACGCTCTTGAGCATCTGCGCTGTGAGCGAGCCTATCGTGAATTCGGGCTCGACCTCGCACCGGACGACACTCCGTTTGAAGCCGGCCTCGGCTTCAGCGTGAAGATGGATAAACCCGGCGGCTTTATCGGCCGTGATGCGCTCGTCTCGCAACGGGGAAAAGTGCTCAACAAGCGCCTGGTCATGTTCAAGCTGACCGACCCCGAGGTGCTGCTCTTCCACGACGAACTCATCCGCCTCGATGGCCACATCGTTGGCCACATCAGCTCCGGCGCTTATAGCTTCACCCTTGGACGTTCGGTAGGCATGGGCTATGTGCACCAGCCGGACGGGGTCAGCCCTGAACTGATCAACAGTGTCCGCTTCGAGATCGAGATCGCCTGTGAGCGATATCCGGCTGCGGCCTCTTTGCAGGCTTTTTTCGATCCGGCCGGAGAGCGGCTTAAAAGATAAAGATATTTTCGACCCGATCAACCCACATCATCTTCGAGAGCGGCAAGGGTTTGCTGCTGTAATACACGGCGAAGCACCTTGCCGCTCGACGTCATCGGTAAGGATTCCACAATCCGAACATGTTCGGGCCATTTGTATTTCGCGAGCCCCGCTCGCTCGGCCATATTCTTAACATCGTCCAGAGTCGGGCCTGCACCGGACTCAGCTGGCACGATACAAGCACAAAGGCGCTGCCCAAGGCGTTCGTCGGCGATGGCGACCACCGCGATCTGTCGAATCTGCGGGTCGCTCGACAGCACCGTCTCAACCTCAGCAGGGGAGATGTTGGCACCACCGCGAATGATGGTCTCCTTGCTACGCCCCAAAATTGTTACGTAGCCTTCACTATCGATCATGGCGACATCACCAGTATGCAACCAGCCATCGGGCAGGAATATCTCATCATCTAGTTCGGGGCGTCCGAAGTAGCCGAGAAAACGCTGTGGTCCACGCATGATCAGCTCCCCTTCCACACCGCGGGGCAAGCGCTCACCATCCAGCCCGAGGATATCGAGTTCGGTACCAAGGAACGCCTTGCCGTCGGTTTCGGTGACCCGTTCAGGTGTATCCTGTGGCCAGCAGGAACTTCCGATCCCCTCAGTCATACCCCAGATTACCGAGGTCAGCGTGTCTGGCAGTCGCTCGCGTGCGCTGCGTAAGAGATGTCGTGGCACATTACTGCCGCCACACAGAATGAGCTGTAGCGCGAGCCGCGGCCCATACTGAGCAAGCGCATCGCTTTCAAGCAAGTCGTGCAACAGTGTCGGTGTGAACAGTGTAAAAGCAGCACCTTCTCTGGCCATCGTCTCGAGCGCTTGCTCGGCATTCCACGACTCCTGGAGGATCAAGGTAGTACCAAGAAAAAGGGCAAGACGCGGCCCGTGGATCAAGCCCGCTGAGAAGCCGAGTGAAGCTGCCATGAAAATAACGTCGTCGGGGCCGAAGCCGTAAATCGGCGCTAGCGTCGTATTCAAGGCACCGAGCGTGTTGGCACTGTGAATCACTCCTTTGGGGTCACCAGACGACCCCGATGTGAAG
>PBTT01000086.1 GCA_002729195.1 Acidiferrobacteraceae bacterium | reverse complement strand
TTGACGATGTCCATCACTCCGGCTGATTTCCAGTACCACGACACCTACTACATCGTCGCGCATTTCCACTACACGATCTTTGCCGGTTCCGTGCTGGGCATGTTTGCCGGCACCTACTACTGGCTGCCGAAGTGGACTGGCTACATGTATGACGAGCGGCTGGGCAAGTGGCACTTCTGGCTGACCATCATCGGTTTTAACCTGACCTTTTTCCCGCAGCATTTCCTCGGGCTGGCCGGCATGCCCCGGCGTATCCCCGACTACGCGCTGCAGTTCACCGAGTTCAACATGGTCTCCACGGTCGGTTCGTTCATCATGGGTTTTGCCCAGTTGATCCTGTTGCTGGTGGTGGTTAAGGCCATCCGCGGCAGCGGTGCACGCGCCACCAGCGAGGTCTGGGACAACCCCGAGGGTCTCGAGTGGACCTTACCTTCGCCGCCGCCGTATCACACTTTTGCCACAGCCCCTGAGGTCAAGTAGAAAAGTGACCGTAATGACAGTGAACCAGGCGCAGCGCACCGGAGTGCGCAGAACCGTTACGGTATTGCTACTGTTTGTGGTTGTGGTATTTGCCTGGTCGATCGCCAAGTACCTGCTGTGAGTACGACTACGACACGGACCAAAAACCGGCGCCTGGCTGGCTGGTTGTTCTTGCTGGTCGCGGGCATGTTCGGCTTTGGCTACGCGCTGGTACCGCTGTACAATGTTTTCTGCGAGATCACTGGCCTCAACGGCAAGAGCGCAACGCTGGTTGTTGCGAGCCAGGCGGCAACACAGGTTGATAGTTCGCGCCTGATTACGGTGGAGTTTGCAGTCAACGTCAGCGGTATACCCTGGTTGGTGACTCGCCCCGAACGGGCCCGAGTCCAGGTGCACCCTGGTGAGGCGATGACCGTGGCCTATCGCGCCCGCAGCCTGGCGGACAACATCACCGCCGGCCAGGCCATACCCAGCGTGACTCCGGCCCGGGCCGCGCGCTACTTTCGCAAGACCGAGTGTTTCTGTTTTTCCACCCAGGAACTGCAGGCCCGTGAAGAGCGGTTGATGCCGCTGACTTTCGTGGTGGACCCGCAGTTGCCTAACGAAGTCAAGACCATCACGCTGTCCTACGCGGTCTACCCAGTACCGGNCCGCACCCCGACCAATTCCTGATACGCAAATTAGTTAACAGTTAGACCGAGGACGAAAAATGAGCGGAGCACATGGAGGCTACTACCTGCCGGATCCGACCAAATGGCCCATCATCACTTCGATGGGGTTGTTTCTGCTGGCGCTGGGGTTCACGCTACAGATCCATCACCTGGCCCCCGGCCCCTGGTTGATGGTGGCCGGCGCCATCATTATCATTCTGATGATCGCTGTGTGGTTCGGTCAGGTCGCGACCGAGAGTGAGGCGGGCCGTTACGATGACCAGGTCGATGGNTCGTTCCGCATGGGCATGGGTTGGTTCATCTTCTCCGAGGTGATGTTCTTTGCGGCCTTTTTTGGCGCCTTGTTCTACACCCGGGTGCTGTCGGTACCGTGGCTGGGTGGCGAGGAAATGCTCTGGCCCGGNTTCGAGGCAGCCTGGCCTACCGCCGGGCCGCAAGGGGCAGCGTATATCGGCCCTGATGCTCATGAAGTTGNNCCTGGCCAGTTCTCCAGTATTGGCGCTTTTGGGGTGCCGCTGCTGAACACAGTACTGCTGCTGTCCTCCAGTGTTACCGTGACCATTGCCCACTGGGCGCTAAAGAAGAACCAGCGAGCCAAACTGAACCTCTGGCTGTTCGTGACCGTAGTATTGGGCTTTGCCTTTTTGTATTTCCAGGCCGGCGAATACATGGAAGCCTATACCCATCTGGGCCTGACGCTGGGATCGGGTGTTTACGGTGCAACCTTTTTCATGCTCACCGGCTTTCATGGCCTGCACGTCACGATCGGNGCGATTACNCTGGCNGTGATACTGATTCGNTGNCTGCGNGGGCATTTCAAAGNNGATCGCCATTTNGGCTTCGAGGGTGCCGCCTGGTACTGGCACTTCGTTGACACGGTCTGGGTGGGGCTCTTTATCTTCGTCTATATCCTGTAACGAAACGCAACAGCCCATGCCGGGCGCCACTGGCAAGGTTCGGTGGTGCCTATCGTCTCTGGCAATGCGCGAGGTCCAGCCCCGCCGGCAAATGGGTGGGCTAGTCGCTGGCGTGAATCGCCGCGACCTGCAGCGAGTTACCCGGCTTGATAACTCCGGTGTAGAGTCCAGCCACGATCAGTCCNAAGAGCACGGCCCAGATGCCCACCCGGTAGCTGAGCGCTTTGACTGTGCCGGTGCCGCGCCCTTTTTCACGCACCATGGTAAACATAGCAACAGCCAGGCTTGCGACCATGGCGGCCAGTAGAATCAAAATGATGATTTTTGCAATCATGAGGCAGAGATTGATGCGATCTGGCACTCTTGTGGCAGCGGTCCTATGGTAACAGACAGCCCACTGCCATCGGCCTGCTGATGNCCCGGCAGCGCTCACTGTTGCGACCGTTGCCCGTTATTGTTTTGCTCGCGGCACTTGGTCTGCTCTTTGCTTTGGGGTTTTGGCAGTTGCANCGCGGGGCACAGAAGCAGGCCCTGCTCGAGCTGGTTACTTTACGCTCGACTCAGCCGGCGCTGCAGGTGGGGCGAGCGGTGCTGGGANCTGGCCTTGANTANTTTCCGGCGGTGGTGCGCGGCGAATACGAAACCACCGGCCAGTTCNTGCTCGANAACAAGAGCCATGCGGGTCGCCCTGGTTTTTATGTATTGACGCCGTTTCGGATTTCGGGCAGTGACACGCGCCTGTTGGTCAACCGGGGCTGGATACCGCTGCAGGGTTCGCGCTCACAACTGCCGCAGCCGCAAGTGCCGGCCGGCAGCCGGCAACTGGCAGGACAACTGTACGCACCACAGCAGGCGTTCACCCTCGAGCGGAAACCGCCACCGCCTGGAGCGGCACTACGCCAGAACCTGGATCTTGCTGTTCTAAACGCACAAGCGCCACACCCGCTGCAGCCCTACGTGCTGAGGTTGTCTGCCAAGGAGNCGGGCGGCTTCGTCCGGCAGTGGCCGCTCCCAGGAGGGCAGGCCGTCAACCGCCATCGCGGCTATGCTCTGCAGTGGTTTGCCATGGCGCTGGTGCTGGTGGGTGTTTTTCTGGCGATGGTAAGACGTGAGAGAAAATCTGACCCTGAGCAAGAGCCTCCCCATGACTGACCCAGACCCGCCACAAGCGCGAACTGCCCGTTCCCGCAAGCGCCTGCAACTGCTGCTGCTGATCGCCGTGTTCACCGCTCCGGTGATTGCGGCCTGGTTGTGGCAGCCGGGCAGTTTCAGCAATCGCGGCGAACTTATCGAGCCACCCCGGCTACTCACTGATGAGTTACTGCTGAGAGCCGATGGTGAGCGCATGGGGTTGCAGGCGTTTGGCGGTAAGTGGACTTACGTTTACTTTGCCCGCGGCGGTTGCGATGCCGCCTGNCGGCAGGTGGTCGATAACCTGGCGCGGGTGCGGTTGACCCAGGGCAAGAACGCACGGCGCCTGCGCGTACTGGTTATCGCCATGGCGCCCACCCAGTTGAGCCAGATGGAGACCCTGTGGCTGCAGTTGCCGGAGGTTGTGGTCCTCGGTGCGGGCGCCGCTGTACTGGCGCGCCTCGTCCAGCAGTTCAAACTCGACTCCGGTTCGCCCGCAACTGGCGACCGGCGAATCTACCTGGTCGACCCGCTGGGTAACCTGATGATGAGTTATCCGGCCGAGGCTGATCCAACCGACATCCGCAAGGACATTGCCCGTCTGCTCAGAGTGTCCCGTATCGGCTAGGGGCGGCTCGGGCCATCACTTATAATCGGCTGCCATGAAAGCGCAGGTTTCCCCCCGTTCCAGGAAACAACCCGCCACGCCGCTGGCGCGATCGCTGCACGCGTACTACGAACTGACCAAGCCGCGGGTCGTTGCCTTGATCGTGTTCACAGCCATCGTCGGCATGTTTCTCGCTGTCGAGGGTATGGTGCCGTTGGCATTACTGCTGCCAGGCGCGGCCGGTATCGGGTTGGCCGCCGCTTCCGGTGCGGCATTTAATCACCTGCTCGACCGGCACTCCGACGTGGTCATGGCCCGCACTTCCGGTCGGCCGTTGCCAAGCGGCACTGTGAACGGCCCGCGGGCCATGGTCTTTGCCAGCCTGCTCACGCTCTTGTCCATGGCGATCCTGGGGTACTGGGTGAATACCCTGACCGCTGTGCTCACTCTGGCCTCCATGGTGGGTTATGCCGTGGTCTACACGGTCTGGCTCAAGCACGCGACGCCGCAGAACATCGTCATCGGCGGTGCAGCCGGCGCCATGCCACCAGTGCTTGGCTGGGTGGCAGTAACTGGCGAGGCGGCTGCCGATTCGCTGCTGCTTTTTCTCATCATTTTCTGTTGGACGCCGCCACATTTCTGGGCACTGGCGCTGTATCGGCGGGAGGAATACGCGGCAGCAAAGATACCCATGCTGCCGGTTACCCATGGTGAGAAACATACGCTGCTGCAGATGCTGCTCTACACCATACTGCTGAGCGGGGTCAGCGTGCTGCCGTTTGTCACCGGTATGTCGGGCTGGATGTACTTCACCGGCGCGCTGGTGCTGAACGGCGGCTTTCTCTACTACGTGATCCGCCTTTANCGNNGCTACAGTGACGAGCTGTCACGCCGGACCTTCGGCTACTCNATCCAGTACCTGGCGATGCTGTTTGCCCTGATGCTGGTCGATCACTACCAGGCGTCGTTGCTGCGGCTGCTCTCAAGTATCAGCGGTTGATGCGCTGAGCAATATCTCGAACAGCCCACCAGGNAAGTTTTCGGCATAAAGAAAACCCCGCTAACGCAGGGCTGTCACCAGCGAGACAGCGCGGGTGGTTAAGCGGATGGATATCTGGTTATTGGCAACGCCAATCAGTAGCGACAGATTTGTCTTCCAATCCCGATGGTTTCTTTANCTCTAGAGGTTTTGCNNNTCNCCATCCCGGCTCCCTGGTATTGACCCTATAAACCGCACAAAATAAAATGGAATTTATGCCCTGTCAAAATAGGAATCTGTTAATGGGGCAATTAACAACCGAGGTCTTGTGGTCGAATATCTTTCGTCCGTCCTCATTGGTGCACGGGGTTGCAAACATTCTGGTTCTTTGGTGTTTGCACCTAATAGTTCGAGTTCAATTTTCTATATGGGGCTACCACCGGCAAGCTAGATGATCAATGTGGCTACGTTGTTATTGAGGACACAGCTATGAAAAAACTATCAATCTTAGTCGCGGGTATTTTGCTATCTTTTTCTTTGGTCGGCGTGTCGTTTGCCGGTAACTGGTGGGAGGAAGATTTTAATTCGCCAAGAGCAAAGAGATGGTCAGAAGATAACGGCTCAGGTTCTTGGGGGAAGTTTTGGACACATGGCTGTAATCCGCATAACCCATGGCATGTTGGTGTAGTAGGCGCTGGACACCCCAGAAGAGCAGGCGCACAAAGTTTTCGTTTTGAAAATAGAGCAGGGCAAATGCGCGGTGATTGCAAGTATCACCTGGCTAAATGGGGTGAGCGGACTGAGTTAACGGCAGGAGCAACTGATCGTCCTGGTACTAATGTCTGGTATGCATGGAGCGTGTATCACAAGGACTTTCGTTTTGTTAATGGTATCGCGGCTACCCATGGGCAATTCAAGACAGTGGGCGGCCGCGCTCACCAGTATGCGATGTTCAGAATGGATGCCAATCGAGGTATGGTGATTGCGTTTGATGCGTTTGAAGGCTGGAGTAGTTCAAAAGTTGTAATTAAAAAAAGCCATATCTCAAATAAATGGAACGATATTCGAATTCACGCTAAATGGAGCACCGGCGCCGACGGCATATTTCAAGTTTGGGTAAATGGAAAACTTAAAGTAGATCGTCGAGGCAGGAATGCTCTTAACAATGAAGCAATTTTATTTCGTTTTGGCATCTATAAATCAGACACTAACCGGGCGAGTAATAACCATACCCAGGTGGTCTACTACGACGAAGTCATGCGCGGCAAAACCTGTAAAAGTGTCAGCCAGTTCATGGCCTGCCCGGCCGGCGGTGGTAATACTGGCACCAGCTCACCAACTAAACCCGGGGCCAAGCCACCGAAGAGTTCAACCGATACCGTATCTATAGACGACGTCGACCGGCCACCTTTCAACGACAGGTTTACTGGCGAGATTGGCTATGGCCTGGACAAGTTTTCCAGGGTTACTGTATTTAACGGCAATGTCTTTTCCTTCAAGAACTACCACACTTTTACCGCATATAAGACAAAAGACAAGCAAGGCCTGTTGTTAGGGTTTTCTAAAAACCAAAAGGAAGACGACTCTATCATCGACCCGGTCGGTATCGGCTGGCTGTTTAAGAATACCGCCTTTATGGTGACCCAAGACAATTCCTTGCTTGGCTCTAAGCCAAATGGCGTTTTCGATTTTAAAGACCCGGCTACAACCTATATTGATCTTGGCTACCGGAAAAATATCCTGAATAAGGCGACGTTATTTGCCGATGTTATTTATGCCTATGGTAAAAGCAAGCAGGGCGAATTTGTCAGGATCGACAATATTCATGCGCTAGGCTTTGAAAGCAAATTTGAATATCTTGCTAATGACAAAAATAAATTTGTCTTTGGGCTTGATATGCCACTACATATTGAAAAGGGTGTAAGCAGGTTTATTGTTAGTCAGTCTGGTAAGCCAGTACCGTTAAATATTGATTTGGTGCCGGCGGCCAGAGAATCACGGTGGTCGCTGATGCACAACTACCAACTCTCAAGCAAGTCGAATATCGTCACCGAGCTTAACTATACAAATGATGTCAATCACCGGCGCGACACAAATAATTATTCGGCTATGGTTAAATATAATATGCGTTTTTAATAAATAATATTGCCATGTCAAATCGCCACCAACTCAGCAGCATTGCCTAACTACTTTTCATTAATATCAATGTATCGCATTGTTGTATTGAGATAACGATGCCTGGCAAGTGCTTGTATCACTCGTACATTTACTTGTTTCTCCGCAAGCGTAGTGATGAACTGCCTTCTTCCACTATGTGAACTTGCGTCCTCAATTACAGCTTTCTCATATCAACGAGCAAAGAGTTGAGTAATAGTTAGCGGGGGGGGGAAAGACAATAAGTTAGGAAAAAAAGCGGTTGACCTTACTCATAGTACATGCCCATCTCGATATAGCCACAAGGACAGACATCGGCACAAATATGGCAACCGATACATTTATTGTAATCAGTATCTACATAGCGACCCATAGCGTGGGCCGCCGCAGGGACCCTGGAAATGGCATCTTCTGGACAATAAATTACACATTCATCGCATTCAAC
>PBTT01000085.1 GCA_002729195.1 Acidiferrobacteraceae bacterium | reverse complement strand
TAACACGATCCCGCCGGTGAAAAGCAGCAGAATAATGTTGTCAAGGGCAAAGCCACCACGCCAGGAAAGCAAGGCGTCTAACATGGCTAGGATCAGCAAAACAACACCCAGTAGTTTGGTCTTGGTGCCCTTACGCGGCGGAAAAGTTTCTGGGTTAGGGTGCGTTGCGCCCATCAGATTCTGCGCCTTCTTTGGGCACTGCGAGCCCACCACAATTCGAGCAGCAGGATCAGCACAAAAGCAAAGCCCGCGTACAGCCAAGGCTGGTTACCGGGCGATGGTTTCAATAGTAACCAATACCAGGTAGTCAGGGTATGGGCGCTACCCTGCTCGCTGTTGCTACCGTCCCAGGCAGAGAATGCAACCGGAATGAATGCCCCTTCGATGAACTGCAGATCTTGGGTGGGATCAGCGGTAACACGCGACCGGCCCACCACCACCTGCCAAGTGCCATCCCGGTAACTGCCGGTACCCTCAAGGCCCACCGCGACCGGGTCACGCTCGATCGTGTCGGCCCGGCCGCGAGCATTACGCAAGGACACTCGGGGTGCGCTATCAGTAGTGCCGCTGTGCCACGACCACAGATTGACCGGGTGAGCGGCATCACCGTACAGGAAGTACGGCTTCTCGGTACCCCTCGGCAGTGCCATCGGTAACTGAATCGCAACCATATCTTCACTAATTTCGGGATCAGCGATCTTCTCGGCAGCCTTGTCGCCGGGAATACTGCGAGTACGATCGTCCCACTCCAGGTGGAACGCGATCTCCTCTTCGTTGTACACAGCGCGTACGGTGATGGTGTCGTTGGTGGGGGTGAAAAACCGCTCCTCAGCAATCAACTGGGGTACCAGTAGGAATGTGCTAGGCAGCGCCTGCTGCCACTGCGGGTCGTCGGGCGCAGTGGGCACCCGCCCTTCCACCCGCACCGCCCGGATTACGGTGTTCTCCGGTCGCACCACCTTGTCAGTTTTGGCCAGTGAGTTGACGTAGTTGGCCACGTGCCAGCGCTGTTCGATCGAAAGCCGGTTCTCGCTGGCCGGGTCATCGAATGATGGCATCTGCGTACCGGCGATGCCCGTGGTGATACGGGTATAGATGTCCCGGGGATCGTTACTGCCGCGGAAGGTCCACGGCTTGGTCAGGTTGCGCGGCCAGGTTCGGTAGCCAGAATCGTCCTTGAGTTTTTTGACTGCATCACCTTTGCCGCCCTGGCCGTGGCACTCGGAGCAACGATCGTCGTCGTGAAAGATCTGGCTACCCTGTTCGATGCTCTCGGCCGAGATCGCCACCTGGTTCCCATAGTCTATGGGCTTACCGGGCTCTTCCTCCTCGAGCCCTGCCAGTGTCTTAATAAAAACGACCAAGTCGTCGATGTCCTGCTCGGACAACAGATCGCCCCAGCCCGGCATAGCCGTGCCCGGCATACCGTCATGGATCATGCGCACGAGGTCCGCGTCAGCGGGCGCGATTTCTTCGAAGCCGGTGGTCCGAATTTTGTACTGGGCCATGGTGAAATCCCGCGGCGGCGGATTGAGGCGCTCGGCCGCCGGTCCCATGCCGTCGCCCTCATCACCGTGACACAAGGCGCAGCGCACTGTGTAGATCTCAGCGCCGCGCTCCGCATCACCTGCCGCAAAAACCGGTATCGCCGGCCCTGTAACTAGAACCAGCAACCAGGATGCCATCAACCAGGGTTGTAACCACGACACACCGGACTGGGTCCTAGCAAACATTTTCTTTATCTGGGCAGTCATTTACTCATGCCCCCAGGAGCGCGGTCGATGGCCCGTGTAGTCATAGAGATAGAGAATTACCTGCCAGATCTCATCTTCGCTAAGGAACTTCTCCCAGACAGGCATCGAGGAAATCCATGGGGTCGCCTCTTTAGGCAGGCCGGGGCCACCGGTGGCGATGCGCCAGAACAAGAATGACTCCTGCAACTGGGCAATGGTGCCAATATCCTGAAAATTCAGCGGAACCGGGTTCAGCCCCTGGGCATATGGTCCCTTGCCGTCTAACTTGTCACCGTGGCAATACTGGCAGTTGCGGATATAAACCTCACCGCCAGTTCCCACCAGCTCCCGAAATTGTTCCGGGTCGTCTTTTTCCAGGTGCCGGTATGGATTCTCCAGGCTCATCAGGTCGTAGCGCTTGCCGAAAATTTTCACCGACGACGGTGGCGCCGGGTGAATGGAGCGCAACTCGAGTGGCGCCTCGTCGCTGGGCTGCATCTGCAGAAAGATCCCGACCGCCGCCAACCCCGGCACCACCGCAAAGACCACGTTGCGCAGCGCCCGCCTGGATGGGTCCTCCACCAATGCCCGGATCGGCCCAACCAGTTCCCGGGTACTCTGTTCAGTGGCCGTAAAGACCATGAATACCCCGGCTACTACGAAAAACATGTACATGCCCATCAGGCTTCGGGGAATCGGCTGCCCCAGCAGCAGATCAAACACCGCCCAGAACGCCAGGTAGATGCCGCCGATTACCAGAGCTGCCTGCAGTAATCGCGGAATTTCCAGTCCTTTCGTTACCTTGCTCATTGCAGCGCTGCCAGGTGCTGCACCAGCAACTCCAGCTCACCGGCATAGATTTCTGTCGCGTAAGTCGGCGGCATGACTGGTGGATAGCCAGCTGCAATGTCGGCGGCCGGGTCGAGAATTGCTCGACGCAGATAAGCAGCGTCCCGAGTCGCACCGATGTGGCTGAGATCCGGCCCGAGTTCCCCCCCTTCACCCGCTAACTTGTGGCAGGTAGTGCAGGCAAACCGTGTGATGACCTCCTCGGCACTGGCGAGCGCCACCCGGGCTGCCTTGGCTTGTGTATCCGGCTCACTCGCTTCGGCCTTGGCAGTGTTGGGGATATCCACCGTGACCTCGAGACCCGCAAGGTCCTGCAGATAAGCGACAACGGCACTGATCTCGACTTCGGATAAGCCGATACTACCGGCTGTGACGCTGGGCATCGGGCTGATCGTGTCAGCACTGCCGGCCTTGCCGAATCCGGCAACGACATAGGCCGAGGGTTCAAGCAGCGACTCCACCAGGTAGCCCTGTGCGTCACCCGCACTGCCCTGGTAACGAGCTTCCACCAGTCGATCGGCAGCTATGGCTGCGGTCTGGTCAAGCAGCGGAGCGCGGCCACCCACGGCATTGTGACACAGGGTGCAAGTACCCTTGCCGTTGAACAACTTTTCTCCCAGGGCGATGAACCGCTCCGGCGTGATTGCGTCCAGGTCCAGTTGCTCCTGGACCGGTGGCGGCGCCGGCTTGATCTCTGGTATACCAAAATTGGAAAACCCGGCGAAGAACCCGATCATCAGCAGACTGAAAACAAGAACCTTGAAAAAGTGCTTCATCGCCGCTCAGTGGGCCTTCCAGAACCCAGCATTGGGGGTTTTTCGGCTGCTGACCTGGCTCAGCCAAAAAACGAAAATAACCATGGCCATGAACAAAACCGTGCCCATTGAAACGACGTTGGCGGCATAGCCGAGCGTCGGCGTGTAAGCATCCGGCGAAGCGTCACGGAACACGTCGGTCACGTGCCAGTGCTGGCGGATTCCCGAGCGGATGTACCCCATCAACCCCATCAACCAGGTAAATGCCACCGCCAACAGAAACAGTGCGTATTGGGCGCGGTTTGGCACCCGGCCCCAGTTAAGCGGCGCGACCTCGCGAGCTCCACGATACATTACCGAATCCAGCGTGATACTGACCACGATGATGATCAACGTCGTCATGACCTGTGGAATCGAGGCCGCAACCTTGTACACAGTATTGGTGAAATAACCGTGGTAGATGCCGAGAAACAGCAGATTGGCAATGCCCGCCGTGTACAGGGCCAGTTGCGCGGCGTTACCAGCCTTGACCCAGGCCACCGTAGCGATGCGGTTTGAGCGGCGATAAAAAAGGAAACTAAGCGCGGTAAAAAGAATCATGACGTTGACGGCCGTATTTTTCGCCGGCATGATTCCCAGCGGACCCAGGTACTTGTGGTAGGGCCCACCCAGAGCTTTCAGTTCCTCATTGGTCAAGACCAGCGTGTGCGGCGTGAACCAGACCAGGAAACTCCCAATGATGGCGATTGCCAGATACTTGATGTAACGGTTGTAACGAACCGCACCGTCACTGCGACCCATGCCGCACCAGAGGTAGTAATTTGCAGACAGGAACAGAGTACCGATCAGAACCGCCTGGATGATGAATAGCCAGGCAAAAATGCCACCCATCAGAGTGATGCCCATCTGCTGGCTGTAGGCATAAATCTCTGCCGCCAGATAATAGCCGGCAAAAGGCAGCGGCAGTAGCGCCAGGATGGCAATGAAGTTCGCGTTGTAGCCCATCCAGTCATAGTGCGCCCGTTCCTCGGGCCGGGTTGCACTGAGAAAGCGGAAAGCAGCATAGGCGCCGACGATCGAGCCACCGTAAGCAATATTGGCAATGAAGCGATGCAGGTTAATCGGATTCCACAGGTAGTTGTGCATTGCCGCCCAAGTGTCCCCGGCAAACAACCCGGCTGGATCGAGCCCGGCCGGACTCATCATGAAAGTCACCCAACCGTTGGCGAGAAACATGAGCGTGGTGCCAACTGCGTTCAGTACCAGCCCCAGTGTCAGGTGCAACCACTTGCGAAAACCGCCCTGTAACCACTGCCAGCCGTAGTAATACAAGTACAAGGCTGCGCTTTCAGCAAAAAACAGCAACGCATAATAGAACATGCTTTCACCGAAAACGCGGCTGAGGTAAGAAAACAAATGCGGGTAAAGCACGATCAGGCTGAAAAGCAGTAGGCCACCGAGAATCGCAGTCAGCGAATACGCGGTGATGCTTATCTTAATGAATTCGTAGGCCATGTCATCGTAACGCTTGTCGCGCGTTCTCATGCCTATGGCCTCTATGATAAAAACGAAAATCGGCACAGCCAATACGAATGCTGCAAACCACAGGTGCAACTGGGCAACCAGCCATACCGTAACCCGGCTGTTGACGCCGGTGATACTCGGGTAGTCCGCCGCGGTTAACTCTGGTGGTGCGATTACTGCCGGGGCAAGACTGCCGGCCACGGGCTGAGTTGCTTCAACCGCACTATCACTGGCGCCTGCCTGCACCTCGCCCGGTGCACCCAACACCAATGCTGCCAGTGCCAGTGCAACCAGCCCTGACAATGCCCAGCGCCATCGGGCAAAACCCGGGTGTAGGGCAACACAGCGAGTTAGCAAACCGCGCATGTATTCACCTCGGCTAAGTGATCAACCTTCACGGGTGATATAACAAGGTCAGGCCGTTGAGTTTCATCACCGCCATGTCCAACCCCAGGAACAACAAAACGCAGGCAACCAGGGTGATAACAAATAGCAGTGGTGCGTTATTCATCATCTGCATGTCTCCGCCAGTAGCTGGCCAGTTTTTTCTTGGTCAGGCTTATCAGTCATCGGCTATTCACATTTATTGCAACTGCGCCATCATGTAGTCGACTGCCGCCTGAACTTCGGCGTCGCCGAGCGCCGTGTTGCCGCCGCGCGGCGGCANCACGCCGTTCGGGCCTTGCAGCCCGCTGTTGGTTGTGATCGACTCCGCGGGGATCTTTTGGCCTTCGGACGCAACCACCAACAACTGCCCAACCGGCCGGATACGCTCGGCCACCGAATCAGCCGCTGAGCCAGTTTTGTCGTGCCCAACCGAAGCGCTACCGAGAAACCACCAGAAAAAGACCAATATGGCCACCGCCACGCTGATGAACAGGGCCGGCCCCGCCCAGGGCAATCTCGCCGTAGACTTAACGGCAGGTGCAGTTGCCAGTTCCGGCACGGACAGCTTCCCTCCTCTTGCCTACAGAACGTAAAAGTAGAGGATCAATGCGATGACGACGGCATTGATACCCATACCGGAGAGGATCACGACGTCTGCCAAACGCTTTTTCCAGATTTTCATGCGCGACCCCTCGAGCCCTATCCGGCCTTNCCNGTGCAATTACATAATTGACGGAGATGCTGCACCAGTGCNTCNACCTCGTCGTCGTTCAGGGTCTTACCCCACGGNGGCATCATTGGTGATTTGTCTGCGATCGGCCCTCCGTCGATGATTACGTTACGGATGTCTGCGTCGGACAACTTGTTCATCTCTGCAGTTTCGGTGAAATTCCTGGGATCAACCGGGAAATCACCGGTGACGTTGGGGCCATCACCCTTGCCTTCAGTACCGTGACACTGGGCACAGTAGAACTGGAATAGTTTTTCGCCATCCGCCGCCTGCGCCACACCGGTGGCTGTCGGACCCAGGATTAACNTCANTAGTCCCATCAGAAAGAATCTGGACATTTTCTCTCTCCAGTTACTNNATTACTTAAAGGTCGCGACGTGCGCGGCCACGTTCTTCATGTCTTTGTCGCTCAAAAGTCCGACAAAGACCGGCATCATCTTGACGGGTTTGAATACCTTCGGCTGTTGCAGATAAGCCAACACCCAGTCAGGATTAAGNCGCTGACCGGCCCCAACCAGGGAAGGCCCCGACAGTCCACCCGAGAACTTCTTCTTAGTCGGAAACTGGTGACACCCGCTGCACGGCATCTTTTTTATGAAAATCAAACGCCCCTTAAGGTTCTTCTTCTTGACCTTGACCGTGCCGGCCTTGACTGCGTCAGAAGTGAGGCTCATCAGGTAATCGGTAACCGGACCTGCCTGGTCCGCGCTNAGTGCCGGGTGCCCACCCGGATTAGGCTCCATCACCGAATTGAACTTCATCGGCCGGATCGGTTGCGGATCCTGCAGCCAGGCCTGGAGCCACGGCCCTNGGAACTTACTGCCGGCATACCACAGTTCCGGACCTTTTTTGGCCAGTTGGTCGTCGATGCTCTTCTCAGTGGCCGGCCCCTGGGTGTAGTGGCACGACTGGCAGTCGCTGCCTTGGAACACCTCTTTGCCCGCCGCCGCATCGGCCCGAGCAATGGCAACGACCGTTGNCATTGCCACCAGCANCAGGCCGAGAAATGTACTTGCTAGTGTCTTCATCTTTACTTGCCCTCTTGCTCTAGGTAACGACTACGCTCGATATCAGCCCTAAACCGCCTGCGCCGCCTGCGCCTGCTCCTTGCGCATCAGCCAGACCCCCAATGCCCCGGTGATCAGCACCGCCAGCAAGGTNTANAGGTAGACTGTCAGCGGCACCGGTGCTTCCAAGATCACGCTGTGCCACGTGGACAGACTCATAACTAAGCCATGTTCGCCGTTGGAACCGTCCCAGGCGTTCAGGGCCAACGGTATGAACTGGCCTTTGATGAACTGGATATCGTTGCGGTCATCGGTCAACAGCGGCCGGCGCATGATCACGCTCCAACGGCCCTTGTCCCAACTGGCGGTAGCTATGACCTGCTGCTGCTCCTCGGCCTGTGGCTTGACTGACTGTTTCCAGCCCCGGGCGTTGCTCTCCTGTACTGCCCGATCCCCGGCCTCTGCCCGATGTGCTTGCCATTGCCACAGGTGCACCGGGTTGGAGGACTCACCTCTGAAAAAGTGCGGTTTCTTAGTGCCTTCCGGTAATTTGGCTGGAAACTGCAGTGTTACTGCGTCTGTGAAAGTCAATAACTGTCGCGGCACCATATCGTTGGCCGCAACGTAAGAGTTGAAGGCACCGATCCGGGATATCTCCTGCGCATCGAATTCCAACTCACTCTGGTGGGTAACATCCTTAAACGGGTCGTCCCACTGTACCAGGAACGCGATATCGGTCGTGTTGTATAGCGCCCGCAATGTGACCATCTCGATGCTGGGGTTCTGCCATCTTGGTGCGGCAATCACCTGGCCAGTCAGGCGCACGTCCATGGGCTCGGCCGCAAACCAATCAGCATCCGCCGGGTCCTCGGGAATCTCGGCAACTATCTCCTTGGCCTTCAAGACTTGATGATCGGTGAGTTGATGCTGCAACGACTTGATGAAGTTAGCGAGCGCCCAGCGCTCCTCTTCGGTCAGGGCATCGACAAACGAAGGCATTGGGGTGCCATTTATGCCGGTAGAAAAGCGCATGTAAATATCTTCCGCCTCGGCGCCACCCTTGATCTTCCAGGGGTGAGTTACGTTGCGGATACGAATAGGAAACCCCCAGTCGTCGGTGCGGTCGAATGACTTCTGTCCATCACCGCGGCCCTGCTTGCCGTGGCATTCCCAGCACTTGGCATGTTCAAATACTTCTTTTCCTTTGGCGACCAACGACTCGCTAAATGGGGGCCGCTCCGCTGGCAACGCCACCACCAAGCCATTCTTGACCGGATCGAGCTCCGGATCTTCAAACTCGAACGCGAAGGTCTTGATATAGTCAATCACCGCCCAGCGCTCGTTCTCCGTCAAACCATTCTTTATCAGGTCGCTGTCAAATGCCTGCATGGCGGTGCCTGGTAGGCCGCGGCTGACGGTGCGAAACAGGTCCTCGTCCCGCGGCAATTCGCCGCTTTGCGTAGTACGAAACTTGAAGGTGCCGAGCGTGAAATCCCGCGGCCTGGGATCCAAGTAGTCCGCTGCAGGGCCATTGCCGTCACCAAGGAGACCGTGGCAAAAGCTGCAGCGCTGCAGGTAGATTTCCGTCCCCTCGGCCAGAGTCTGATCGGTGGCTGCCGGCCGTGGTCCACTCGGGTTCGCCGCAGCAAAGGCCATGCCGCCCCAACCCAGCAGCAGTACGGTAATCAATGCGGTAAAACGATTTATCATCAGTGGGACTCCGGTATCCGTGGAGTCTTCTGTGCCAGGTCGTACTCGGCCAATATGATCTTCCAGCGCTCCTCTTCAGTAAGGTTGAGCTTCCACACCGGCATCGCCGAGTCCCACGGGGTTGCCTCGGTTGGCAGCCCCGGGCCACCGTTGCTAACCCGCCAGAAGGTATAACCCTCGACGATGGTTTCAATGGTGCCGTTATCGGTAAAGTTGATCGGCCGCAACTTGAAACCATCGGCCATCGGCCCGTCGCCGGCAACACTGTCGCCATGACAGGGCCGACAGTTCATCGAATAAAGCGCCCGCCCTTCAAATAGGTGCTTTTCAATCAGTGCTGCACGGGCTGTGTCGCGGCTTACGTTACCCGCTGCCAGTTCCTGTAAGAACGTGTGCATCGGCGCAGTGGTTATAGCCTCAAGCATGTGGTCAGGCTCGATGTACTCCGCCCAACTATCGAGATCCGCCTGCACCTGGGGAATGAAACTGACTTGATTGGCCTGGGCCTGTTCAATAAACCCATCGACCTCGTCATCGGTTGCCGCCGAAAACGGGTTCTTCAGAGCCTCGTTCTTTTTGGGAAAATTCGACGAAGGATGCTGAATACGCAGTGACGAGGGCTGTTGCACTTTGGGTATGGTTACGTCGTACACCTGCCAACCGACCAACGCTGGCACCAGCACCAAACCAGCAGCCCGGGTAACCTTGCCGTATTCACCACGCAGGAAACGCCGAATCGGGTAGAGAAATTCCTCCAAGTGTTCATCGGAAAAAGTGACAAGTAGAAACAGTGCGACCACCGTCAATAGCATGTAAATAAACATTAACGTGCCCGGTACTGTCAGCGGAAACGGCAGCTCTGTGATCTCCCGCGAAACAGTCGGGATACCCCATTTGACCAAGGCATATACCAACAGCAATGTGAGCACGACCGACCAGAAGCGCATAGTTCTTGGTTTTTTCATTTTCCCGTCTCAGCCTCAGCGCCGTCTTCACCCTTTTGCATCATCAGATAGGCCAGCACATCCTGGAAATCCTTTACCGTAAGCATCTCAGTCAGGTCATCCGGCATGACACTGGCACCCTCATCCTGCTCGATTTCGCGTATGTCGTCCCTGGCAATCGTCGCCACCTCACCGGTGGCTTTGGTGATTTCTACCTCAGTGGATGTTTCCTCAGTCTTCAGGCCAACGTGCTTGCGCTCGTCTGTCTCAGTTACGACTACCCAGGTTTCGTAGCCCTTGGTAATTTTGCGCGCCGGCCGAAGAATGGATTCGGAAATGAACTTAAGACCCTTATTGCCTATGCTGGACAAGTCCGGGCCTACCTCGCCACCCTCCCCCTGGATGGTATGGCAGTCAGAACANGTATCGACAAACATCTCCTCGCCGTTGCCGGGATCGCCACCCCCGGCAGCACTGGCCGCAGCGATTCGAGCGTAGTAGGTCTGTGCCAACTCACCGGGATTCTCGATGCCCTCGAGATCCAGATCCCCTCCCTGGCTCTGCAAGTAGGCGATCACCGCCTTGATTTCGGTTAGATTCAACGAGATTGGCGGTGCATAGACAATCGCCATCTCGTTCTTGTAGCCCTCTACCAAGTAGGCGTCCGGCCTGGCCAAACTCTCCACAAGNTAATCAGTGCTGCTGTAATGGGTTCCGGTTTCGTCGGATCGCTCCTTGGCCCGTTGTTCNGCCCGNGCACCGATAGCCAGCGGGAATTTTTCGCCGAACTGGCCGAGATTGGGACAGCGCACGGCACTGCCCTCACCACCAAGGCTGTGGCAGGNGAAACACCTGCCCTTGCCCCAGAATATGGCCTCACCACCTTCCGGTGTGACCTCGACCACGCTGGCCGCCTTTCGCTCACCACCAGTCATCGCAGTGATGGCTTGCCCTACCCACATGTAAGCGGCGAGCACCACCAGCATGAACACAAACACGCGCAAAATGGCACTGGAACGCACCGCTTCAGTCTCCTGTCCGCGAGGCTGGCTGGGAGTCAACCTCATCTGTTAACTGGCCCGATTCTGTCCCTGGTCCGCTCGGAGGTGCTTTTTTCTGCGCGGCAATACCGCCCAGCCAGAACATAAACGCAACCCCGACCATAAATACCAATACCGCCAGGCTCACCATCTCGGTCATGGTGTAGTTGCTTGGAGTGTAGGACCAGGGTGAGGTATCACGCATCACGCCGAAGATGTGCCAGTCGCCACGCAGCCCAGAACGGATGAAACCCATCAAACCCATATTCATCGTGATGACGAAAGTCAGCAGCAGCAAAGCATACTGACTGCGCACCGTCATCTTGCCCCACTGCAATTTGCCCAGTTCTTTAGCGCCACGGAATAGGTAAAGGTCAATAGCAGTTACCAAAATGATGCAACTGATCAGCTGCAGAAACTGTGAGACCGCGATGTTGCGCAGGAAGGGCGAAGCTTTTTCCATCACCACGAAACCGTAGACTCCCAGAAACAGCACCACGCTTAAGGCGGTTACCGTCATGTACAGGCCCTGGGCCAGTTTGCCCCGATCCTTCAATGCCAGGATGACGGCGAGCACGGCCATAACACATTCAAAGATGAGCAGATAGCCAACGGTACGAAAGTAGTGCGCTCGGTCAGCCGGTAGATCGAGTTCAGCAGGGTCCAGGTTCAGCATCCCCATCGCGTACTGGCCAACAATGGCCACCGCGACCAAACCAGCCAACGAGATCACCACCTTTGGCAGCCTGCCCTGTTGGCTGATCGGCACTACGTCGCTCTTATTGCCACGACGGTAGAGTAGAAAGCTGAAAAAGGTGGACAATATGATTAGGTTGACTACAGCGTTCTTGGCCGGCATCAGACCCATGAACTTGAGAGTCGGGTGATACTGACTGCCCCCCATATCGCCCACTTCCTGGCTGGTGAGTGGCAGGTTGTGCGGGGTGAGCCAGATCGCAAAAGAGATGATCAGCGCCCCGAGAATGAACTTGATGTACTTGTAATAGCGTTCTGACCCCGGAATTCGGGTCATCCCGCTCCACAGGTAGTAATTGCTGATCAGGAACAGCGAGCCGACCAACATAGCCTGGATGATGAAAGTCCAGGAGAAATCACCGCCCATCATGTTGTTGCCCATGACCGCACTGGTGGAATAGACCTCGCGGCCTAGGTAGTAGCCAGCGAAGGGCAACGGAATTAGGCCACAAATAGCGACGAAGTTGGCAATGTAGCCCATCCAGTCGTAGTGAGCCCGTTCAGCGGGAGTTCTGGCGCCGATAAACTTGACTGCCGCGTACGCGCCCGCGACCAGGCCGCCGAAGGCCAGATTACCCAGCATCCGGTGGATTGCAACCGGGGTGGCAAGTATGTTTTCAAACACCTGCCAGAGTGTGCCGATGAGTTCGCCTTCTTCATCGACCCCGGCCGGGCTCATCATGAAGCCGGCCCAACTGTTGGCCAGTTGCATGATGGCGGTACCTGCAATATTGAGCAGGATGCCGATGAAGATATGGGAACTTTTAAGATCTCTCAGGATCAGTAGTCCCACCCCCAACGGCAGGATATACAAAAGAGCAATGAACGAGCGCGTATCACCACGCATCTCCAGGCCAAAACCGCCAAACAGGAATACCGCGCCGGCAAGGATAATGGCTACCCCGAGCCCCTTGAACAGCCATTGCAGGTTACGGGAAAATTCCAGGCCGCCCTGCAGCCAGTTCCAGCCGTAGTAATACAGGTACAAAAAGAATGTTTCGGCGAAGAACAGCAGGGCGTACAAGAACATGATGTCCTTGAATAATCCAGCCATATAGCCCATGAAGGTGGGATACAGGGTAAACAGCGCAAACGCGAGCAGCCCCCCCAGCGCGGCCGTGGTCGCATAGGCCACNCTTAACAAACTGGTGAANTCGTAAGCCAGTTTNTCCAGCTTGGGNTCGCGGNTGCGCCANCCAACGATCTCGACGATCACCGCNAACAACGGCACGCCCAGCACNAAAGCCCCNAAAAAGAGGTGCATCTGAGCAAGAAACCAGACCAGCCGACGCGAATCGATCCCCAGGAACTGGCGGTACTCGTTAGCCTCCAACGCCAACACCTCAGGCGAAAACAAAGTCAGTAGCACGCCCAACACGAGCCAGTAGTTGCTGCGCGATGAACGATTTTCAGTTTGCATGTTCGTCACTTTTATAGCTGGTTCAGATTTTCACGATCCATCGAAACCGATTAGCCTGTATCACGCATTGGCAGGTCGGCTNNAAGATTTANCTGCACTGATGATGGTCCGNTCTCGAATAGGTNGTTATTGCGGACTGGAAAANGTGAAGTCCGCTTCCACTTGACCTTTGGCCGGTACGGTAAGCTTGGTTTTTTGAATACCAAATCGTGGGTGCCAAGCCTTTAACGTATAGTCACCTGGTGGTACGTCGTCGATAGAATACGAACCGTCATCCCCAACCACCACGGCATATGGGTGTATGGGCGCCATCATGAAACCGAACATGAAGTTATGCGCCTCACAGTTCAAACTGATATGAGCAGAGCGCCTGGGCTNCAGTTTCTTAACGATATCACCAGGATCAGGCTGGCCGAAGTTGAACATGGTTCGCTTTACTACCTTGCCCTTCTCTATATTGATCATCTCCCGGGTATTAATGTTATGTAGTACCGAGTCCGGGTCNGCGTGCCGTATAACAATCTTGCCGGGCTTAACTACCTGCAGCCAGGGGCGAAAACGGCACCCTTCCTGAAGCACCATGTAGTTACCCCCTTCTGGCGGCGCCCACTTTTTTCCTTCGGCAATCTTGTCGATAAAGACGAACATCCCACGAAGCGCTCCATCTTTAACATCCACCCAGACTACCTCGCGGTAACCGGTCCCTTCGTCATCGCAGACGTCGATATTCTTTGTAATAGAAATCTTGTCAATCGCATCAATTGGCAGTTCGCCCTCGAAAGTCACCCGGCCAGCAATGCTGCCGCCATCAACGACATCGATTTCTGTGTACTTCTTGGCCGCGATCCCTACAGAAGGGAGCGCTACTGACAGACAAACCGCCATTGCCATCCGACCTAGAAAATTGTATGGGCGCATGAGATATTTCTCCGTTGATTACAAAGTTTGTGTAACTGCCCCGGTGCCTGTGACCGCCGTACCCGGCAATTCTTTTGCGGGAGTCGTTGGCGCCAGACGAGTGACCTCAGATCCCTGCAATTCGGTGGAGATCTTCTTGGCAACCACATCCGCTTGGACCAGTCGATCCCGTACCGAGACTCCACCGGCATAAGCTGAAGCCAAATGAATGCCTGGTAATTTCTTCAATTGGTGCCCAATTGACCTCAGTCTTTCAGAGTAAGCGCCAAAATACAGCGGCAGTGCTTGAGGGTGGCGATCGACCCGGGTCATCACCGGGTCAGCGCGCAATCCAAGCAGTGGCTCAAGATCTGATAACACCTTAGCGATCGCATTGTCATCGTCATCGCGCAACGCATGCGGATGGCGGGCACCGCCGAGATAACAACTCAACAACACATGGCCTGCCGGGGCGCGGTCGGAGAAAACGCTCGCTGGCCAGAGACAGCCGTTGACCAGCCGATTTTCGCACCTCGGCACCAGGAAACCAGTGCCATCCAACGGGTGCTGCACGGCATCGCGACTAACTCCCAGGTGCACCACCATTACCGGGGCATAAGCAATCCCAGCGACAAGGTGTGCAAGATTCTGATTTGTGTTTCGCAGCAGTGCCGCTGTTTCAGGGGCCGGTGTTGCAAGCACCAGGTGCCGAGCTGTCGCCATGCTGCCATCGCTCGCCACTACCCGCCAGCAGGACCCGGCACGACTGATCGATACTGCACTTCTCCCAAGCACTGGACGCACATTAACGCCCAAAGAGTCGATAAGACTCTGCATGCCGCCTACAAAACTAGCAGCCTCGGGCGCGGCAGGTTTGCGATTTCCAAGCAGACGTCGGCATAACACGCCGGCCGTGATGCTGCCAAAACGCTCTTCCAATGCGGTCAGACGAGGCAATGTGGCTTTGGCTTCAGCTCGTTTCACATCGGATGCCAGTGAACCGGCCACGTAGGGCTCAATACCATACTGGAGCACCTCCCGCCCGAAACGCCGCACCACGAAATCGCTGACTGTCTCGGCTGGCCGAGCTTTGGACAGCCGCAACGGCTCGGTTGCTAAACGTAAACGCCCGGCAACACTAAACAAGCCGGAACCCAGCATCCCGGCCACTGTAGAGGGAACATTTTGCAAGGCACCGTCGCGTAGCAGGTAACGGGCAGCATCCGGTTGCTTACGGACCAAAAGCGGCCCTAGCCCAACCCCCTCTAATACCGGGGCAATGTCTCCCGCTGGATCCATCAACCAACTAGCGCCGGTTTCGGTCAGCCAACCCTTATCCACTCTAGACCGAATCTTGCCGCCGGCCTGTCGCTGGCTTTCCCACAATTCCACTTCTAAACCGTAGCGGAGCAAGTGCCAGGCTGCTGCAAGACCAGAGGCTCCGCCACCGATAACCAGCACATCAAGCGGATCAGGCTGCCGATTCATCCGCTATTCCTTGGTGGACCGGCCGGGCCGAAGCGGCGCGCCGCCATGGTTTTAAGGTGCTCAACAGTCACCGCACTATGGCCTTTCTCCCTGGCAAACACTTCGGCCCGCTTGCGCAGCATTTTTTGCAATGATGCTGGCACCCGGGCGAGGCGCGATTGCGCGGCCGGGGTCCAGGAAATTGTGCTGTTGGCTCCTGCCAGCAATGGCACGATGGTGCCCCCGCCCATGGGCTGGTAGACGCAACCGGGGTCCTGATCCATCAACGCGCCACCAGCTGCAACGGCTGCCGCTCGACAACCGCCGCACAGTTCGCGAAACTCACACACTCCGCACTTGCCACTCAGGGTTCCCTCACGCAAAGTTTTGAACGCCGGTGCATCGTTCCAAAGATCAGCGATTTGTGTGTTACGCACGTTACCGATTGACTCTGACAAATACGGGCAAGGTGTAACATCACCGGTACTGGTCACTCGGCAATAATGGAGGCCGGCTATACAACCATCCCCCTCGCGGCCACTGATCAGATTGATCGCCGAGGCCGATTTCTGCCCCAGTGACACCCGTTTAAACTGCGGTGCGCACCGGGGACGCACGATGCATTGTGGATGTTGTCGCTGCAGCGTTACCAGTTCTTCAAGAATCTCCTCATGACGTTGCAGACTTAACTGGTTATGCGTTGCTCCACGCCCAGTACAAATGACAAAGAACACATTC
>PBTT01000084.1 GCA_002729195.1 Acidiferrobacteraceae bacterium | reverse complement strand
GCAGTTGGTCCGATCCTGAAAAAGGCGCCCCAGTCGGGGAATTATCTCTGTAAAAACATGAAAGGGTTGACTCAAGTCATAGCCCGGATCCCGTGAGGTCCTATAGACGCGGCATCAATGGGGGGTGCTGGACAAATAACGGTCGAATTCTGTGTGGAGGAGCGATATTCCAAGTACACTTCAGGCATAGGAATGCCGATAGTGAAATCGTTTCTCTCCCTGATGTTAACGTTTGTTTATGCGGCCACCTTGGCAGCTACAGAAGTGGGAGATTCTGGTGCCAATCCGTTCGTGAGCCAAAAACGCCTGACTCCGGGCAATGAAATCGACGAGTTGGTTTTTGGTCGACTGCAGAGGCTGGCGATTCAGCCTGCGCTGATCTGCTCCGACGCGGTGTTTGTTCGCCGTGCCTATCTCGACGTGATTGGTACGTTGCCCACACGGAAAGAGGCAAGGCGGTTCATAGCGGATCGCAACAAAGGGAAACGCAGCGAATTGATCGGGTATTTGTTGGAACAGGAACAGTTCGCCGATTACTGGGCCATGAAGTGGGGTGACCTGTTGCGGGTGAAGGCGGAGTTTCCAATCAATCTTTGGCCCAACGGGGCGCAGGCATATCACCGATGGATTCGCACAAGTATCAAGGAGAATCGGCCTTACGATTGGTTTGTTCGTGAGATGATCACGGCGAGCGGGAGCAATTTTCGCGTCCCTCAGGTAAATTTCTACCGAGCAGCCCAAAGCACGGATCCCGCTGCGATTGCCCGTGCAGTGGCTCTGACGTTCATGGGTGAACGGACGGACAATTGGCCGGAAGAGAAGTTGGCCGGCATGTCTGTGTTCTTTTCGCAAATCAGCTACAAGCCAACGAGGGAATGGAAAGAAGAGATCGTTGGCCGGAATCTCTCCCGAGCACCGGGTAACGAAGAGAAAACAGCGATTTTTCCCGATGGTACGAGTGTGCGGCTTTCGCCGGTCAAGGATCCGCGTGCAGTCTTTGCTGATTGGTTGGTCAACCCGGCGAATCATCGGTTCAACCGCAACATTGTCAACCGCATCTGGTCTTGGCTGCTTGGTCGCGGAATCATCGATGAACCGGACGATATTCGACCGGATAATCCCCCAAGCAATCCCGAACTGCTGGCTTGGCTGGAGGAGGAATTGGTTCGAGTCGGGTACGACCTGAAACACATCTATCGCCTGATTCTGAATTCGAAGACCTACCAACTATCCTCCATCGGCCGCTCCGACCATCCGGGAGCCGAGGCTAATTTCGCCCGCTACCCTATTCGCCGACTCGATGCAGAAGTCCTGATCGATGCCTTGAACCAGATCACCGGATCAACGGAGGCCTATATCAGCGATATCCCGGAACCGTTCACTTATATGCCCCAGGATCAGCGTTCGATAGCGCTCGCTGATGGAAGTATCACCAGCCCTTTTCTAGAGTTGTTTGGGCGACCGTCGCGCGACACGGGCTTGGAATCCGAGCGCAACAATCGCTTCACCGCCGCCCAGCGACTGCATCTGCTTAATTCGAGTCATATCCAGCGCAAGTTGGAGCAGTGCAAGGACTTCCAGTATCTGACCCGTTCCAGAAAAGGCAGGCAAGTGGAGGGCGTCAACGCGCTTTACCTAACGATCCTGTCGCGTTTCCCGACGCCGGAGGAGGCGGGTACAGCATTGGAGTACGCAAAAGCAAAGGGGATAAGCCGTAAAGGTATCACGGATCTCGCGTGGGCCTTGGTTAACACGGCAGAATTTCTTCATCGACATTGACAGAAACATGCCACAACAATCATCCAGAGAAACAGGGGTAATTAAGAATTCACCGGGCCGATTGAACACCGGGAATCAGGCCGTCGGTTCAGTTAATCCGAATTACGGCCGCCGAGGAGTTTCCCGGCGTGAAGCCATTCGAAACGGGGCACTTGGTGCATCGGGATTGCTGCTGAGCAGCCATCTCGACGGTTGGGGCCGGGGTGCTGAGCAATCGGCCAGAGCCAAGTCGGTTATTCAAATCTGGATGTGGGGTGGGCCTTCTCACCTGGACACATTGGATCCGAAACCGGATGCGGGCTATGACTACTGTGGACCATTGAGTAATCCGACCGAGACCAACGTGAGCGGCATACGAATCAGCGAGTTGCTGCCCTTGTTGGCCAAGCAGGCTGACAAGTATTCAATCCTGCGCAGCATGACGCATGGCGTGAACGGCCACGAGACTGCGTCCTACATGGTGCAAAGCGGTTGGCGTTCCGGTGGTCGGCAGGTGCATCCATCTGTCGGGTCTGTGGTATCCTTGTTCAAGGGCTACGACGCCGGCTACAAGGGGTTGATACCGCCGTATATCGTGGTGACCCAGCCACAAGGGCGATTTTCGGAGGCGGGCTTTTTGGGCAATCGGTACAAGCCTTTTTCTACGGGCGGCGATCCGGCAAAGAATCCGTTTGTCGTGGAGGGTGTCGTTGCCAGAAACATCACCAAACAGCGGCAAAAGGAGAGGCGAAAACTGCTTCACAACCTTAACACGCTGGAGCACGCGATGAAGGGTGATCCGAGGCTTGTCGCCATGGGTAAATGTGAAAAGGAGGCTTACGATCTCATTCTTGGTGATGCTGGAAAANTGTTTGAACTCTCNCAGGAAAAAGACTCGGTACGGGACAGATACGGCCGCAGTTCGTTTGGACAGTCCTGTNTGCTGGCACGTCGGTTGGTTGAATCAGAGGTGCCGTATGTAACCATNAACTATCGTGGNTGGGACACTCACAAACAGAATTTCCAGACCATGAATCGCCGACTNCCNGATCTGGATCAGGGTNTGAGCGCCCTGTTGCAGGATCTATCGGATCGCGGNCTGTTGGACAGNACGATCGTCTGGTGGGGTGGCGAGTTTGGNAGAACGCCCAAGATCCAGTGGNAGGCACCNTGGAACGGTGGCCGCGGCCACTACGGCAAAGTTTTTTCNTCCATGGTTGCGGGNGGNGGATTTCAGGGGGGCCATGTGGTNGGTTCATCCAACAAGACNGGGGAAGAAGTGCAGAGNCGCCCNGTCTATCCGGTGGATCTGATNAGGACCATGTATGATCTGTTGGGNATNGATNCCAANGCGACATTGCCTCATCCTCAGGGNTTAACCGTTCCTGTGNCTCCNACCGCAGAAGACAACGCGCCATCGGGTGGACGACTGAAGGAGATTGTTTANCTGAGGGAGAATTGACTGTGANNNANNTNACCAGAAACCGACTCGCGGGAGGCTTATCCGGANAATCGGCTAGGCTACNTACTNTCGTGGCNGTTCTTGTGCTAGCNGCCTATNTGGNCGGCGTGGCGGCAACACACGCGCAGCGAGGNNCNTCCAGAATTNGTCAGATCGGTTATGTTTANCCGGCAGGCGGGCAGCAGGGCACNACTTTTCGGGTTACAGTGGGCGGGCNNTATCTTGGCGGCGNGAGCCNGGCNATCATTTCAGGCGATGGGGTTGAGGCAAGAGTGATCAACTACATCAAGCCGATGACCCAGAAGCAANTCAACGAATGCCGTNCAGAATATCGAGAACTGCAGAAACGCAAATTGGCAGCCAAATCGTGGACGCCTGCGGATGAAAANTTGNTGGATGAACTGAAAGTCAAGNTNGCGGCATTTATCANGCGTCCCCCCGCCCCCGCGATTGTTGAGAATGTGATTTTGGAAATCAAAGTGGAATCCGATGCGGCAATCGGCGATCGGGACATTCGACTCAAAACACCGCTTGGATTAACGAATCCGCTTGTTTTTCAGGTCGGACAGTACCCCGAATTCTCCACGGAGTTGGAGAAAAGCAGGGGTGAGCCGTCACGTGGCAGGGCGGTGAATAATAATCCACCCACGGCCATACCGATGATCACGCTACCTGTGATCGTTAACGGTCAGATCATGCCCGGCTTGTCGGATAAGTACCAGTTTCATGCGACCGAGGGACAGAAACTGGTTGTTGCAGTCAGCGCCCGGCAGTTGATCCCCTATCTTCCGGATGCTGTGCCTGGTTGGTTTCAGGCCACACTGGCGTTGTTTGACAGTGAGGGAAGGGAAGTGGCCTATGTCGACGATTACCGTTTCCATCCCGATCCGGTTCTGCATTACAAGATACCCAAATCGGGTGATTATGTGATCGAAATCAAGGATGCGATTTACCGGGGTCGTGATGATTTTGTCTACCGAATAACCATCGGCGAATTGCCATTCGTGACGGGCATTTTTCCGCTGGGCAGCCGAGTGGGCGATAATGCTGACGTCACCGTTGCCGGGTGGAATCTTCCCACTGCCAGCCTGAAGCCGGGGATTAATGGCAACGAACCGGGTGTTTACCCCGTTGCCGCATCCGATAAGGGCACAATCTCCAACTTCGTGCCTTTTGCCTTGGACACGTTACCCGAGTGCCTCGAGTTTGAGAACAGCAATAATGGAGATGCACAGCGAGTTACGACACCTATCATTGTGAACGGGCGCATTGATTACCCTGGAGACTGGGACACTTACAGTTTCAAAGGCAAGACACACCAGCAGATTGTAGTGGAGATTACCGCACGCAAATTGAATTCCCCGGTCGATTCCGTCATTCGGTTGACGACCAAGGAAGGGCGTCAACTGGCATTCAACGATGATCATGAAGACAAGGGTGCCGGGTTGACCACGCACCATGCAGATTCTTGGCTTCGCTCGACACTGCCCGAGGAGGGAGTCTACCATGTCCATGTGGGCGACGCGCAGCATCAGGGTGGCGCCGGTTACGCCTATCGGTTGCGCATCAGTCCGCCGCGTCCGGACTTCGGGTTGCGGGTTGTGCCGTCCAGCATAACAGTCCGGCCTGGTGCCAAGGTTCCTCTCACTATCTACGCGCTTCGAAGGGATGGATTTACGGGCGCGATCCGCTTGGCATTAAAGGGATGTCCTGAAGGATTCAAGCTGGCTGGTGACAGCGTGCCAGCCAACAAGAGCCAGGTGAAGTTGACTTTGGAAGGTGTGCGTAGCGACCAGAGGGAACCGTTTGCCTTGAGTGTTGTAGGCCACGCGATAATCGAAGGTAAGCAGGTGACCCGTCAGGCTGTACCGGCGGAAGACAGGATGCAAGCGTTCCTCTGGAGGCACCTTGTCCCCGCAAGAGAGATGGAAGCGGTTTTGGTCGGTAAAGCCAGTGGACGCCTGCGCCGCACCGGCCAACTCCTGCGCCGGTTGAGGGCTTTGGACCGTGACGGGGACGACAAACTTCAGCGAAGTGAAATCCCCAAGACCCACAGAGCAGCCATCATGAAGGCAGATGCCAATGGCGACAAAGTTCTGGATCGCAGGGAGTTGGAGAACTTTTTCCGGAACAACCCTCAGGCGCTACAACTCCGTCTATGACGACGACTCAACAATTCAAAAGATACGAAAAGAAGGCAATGAAAGTAGATTCAAAAGTTATCAGTGGTCGTGAGCCCTACATTTCGACACTGCGTCACGGGGATTACACGGAAACATTCCTGACCATACACGGGGAGGGTAGTGAAGACCCACTGTGCATGTTTGACCGAATGAGAGAGCGGTTGCAAAAACTCAACTCGGGGATAGTTCGGATGGAGGGTGTGGGCCTGATTAACACTTCAGGCAAAGCCGTCTCGGAGCTTCGCTACTGTGAGGATTGCCGAGATTGCTCGTTAAGGGAGCCGAATCACGATGGCACCCGGAATTGCCCCGTCTCCGGATTGTACGCCCACACGATTTCAAATGCCAAACTTCAGCCTGTCTGGCTGGGTGGACAGATCGTGGGCACAATCTACGAGGATGACTTCGCTCATTACTGCTTCCTCAACAACATCCTGCCGGAACTCAACGTGCTTACCGAAAAACAGACCGAACAGGTGTTCAACCGCTTCGAGGCGGCGCTGAAAACCGTGGGCATGGAATTCCGCGACGTGATTCGCACCTGGTTTCATCTGGACAACATTTTCGATTGGTACGACCAATTCAACGACGTTCGGCATCGATTTTTTAAGGAACGGGGAATCTACGATGCGCTCGTTCCAGCCAGTACCGGCATAGGCGGGGCCAATCCGGCGGGTGTTTCCATTGTAGGGAATCTGTACGCAATCAAGCCCAAGACAGATGAAATGCGCATTCGTGCTGTACCCTCCCCTCTGCAATGTCCCGCTCTCGAATACGGCAGTTCGTTCAGTCGGGCAGTAGAAGTGGATGCGCCGACTTACCGGAAACTATTCATTTCCGGGACTGCCAGCATTGCTCCGGAAGGGCACACGATTCATCTGGATGACATAGACCGACAGATCGAGCTGACACTCGACGTCGTTCTGGCAATAATGGAGTCCTGTGGCATGGAGTGGAATGATGTCACCGATGCCATCGCCTATGTTCGGGATAAGGAGGATCTTCCTGCGTTCGACAGATACTGTGAACGAACAAACCTCTCTGCGGAGCCTGTTATCGTGATTCAAAACGACGTCTGCCGGGAGGACTTGCTGTTCGAGCTTGAATTGGCCGCCGCCAAGGCCAAGGGATGAGCGTCACCGCGTTGGCCCCGCTTCATCGCCATCGGTGAGTTTCGCTTGGCCTAGCGCAGTTGCCCCCCCAACGTGTCCGCTGCTGTCCTGCGAAGCTTGGCCAAGCTCATAACGGTGGAACGTCGTCCCGGCGCTCGCTCGAACCAGGCAGAGAAATGATTGGAGCCGTATTGACATCGACGCAATTGCACGCACCGTCAAATTAATTGACCTAAATCAAACTCAGCATTCGTTCGCTGCAATACTCTACCGCTTGGAATCATGACACTTGGCATACCGCAAGCAGCGTTCGATGACGGCTCCCGCCGGAAGTTCCTCAAGACATCAACCACACTCGCATCCGGGGCTACACTGGGCATGGTTGAGGCTAGCCTTGCTGTCCACGCGGCCGGCAGTGATGTGGTTCGCGTCGGGATGATTGGCTGCGGCGGTCGCAATGCAGGCGCAGCTGTTCAGGCGTTGACGGCGGATCCTGGTGCTCGGCTTGTTGCAATGTGCGATTTGTTTTTGGATCGTATACACGAGAAGCGGGCGCTCATCAAAAAACAGAAGCCCAAACAGGTAGAGGTGAATGACGCCAACTGTTTCACAGGATTCGATGGCTACAAAAGCGTCATTGAATTATCGGACGTGGTGCTCATTGCCAATGCGGCCAAGTTTCATCCGCTGCATCTCATGGCAGCAATCAAAGCCGGTAAACACGTCTTTGTCGAGAAGCCGCATGCAATTGACCCGACCGGCATTAAAACAGTGCGTGCTGCCTGTGAATTGGCAAGGCAAAAAAGGCTCAGTGTGCTTTCGGGCCTTCATAGTCGCCATCATGCTGGCTATGCCGAAACTATCCAGCGCATCCAGGACGGTGCCATCGGTGAAGTCGTTTCCCTCGAGGAGAACTTTCTGCGTGCACCCTACGGAGTCATTCCTCGAAAGCCCGGCCTGACAGAATTAGAGTATCAGTGCAGCACGCAATACCACTTCTCCTGGCTGTCGGGCGATGACGTTGTGCAGTCGCTCGTCCATAATCTGGATCGATCCATTTGGATCATGGGCGGGAAAGCACCGTTAAAGTGCCACGGGCTTGGTGGACGATCGACAATGACAGATCCAATTTACGGGAACGTGTTTGATCACCACTCGGTTATCTACGAAATGGCCAACGGCGTTCGCCTTTACGCCTTTTGCCGAACAACCAACGGTTGTTACAACGAATCCTCAAGCATCGTCTTTGGAACAAAGGGGCGCGCTTCAATCATGGCATGTCGCATCCAAGGCGAAACCAACTGGCGTTGGAAGGGGCGGTGTAACCCGTATCAAGTCGAGCATGACAGGTTTTTTGCCGCCATACGCTCGGGGCAGCCGCTGAACTGTGGTGATTACATGGTACGCAGCACGCTTGTTGCAATCATGGGCCAGCTCAGTTGTTATACCGGCAGGGAAACAACTTGGGAGGAAATGAAACAGTCGGGTTTTTATTACTCACCGCGCCCGGAGAATTGCCGAGATGACATGGAGCCGCCTGTGAAACCCGGACCGAACGGTGTTTATCCCGTCTTCAAACCGGGTCTAACCAAGCTGACATGAAAGTTGAAAAGAAGGTGAAAACACAACTACTGCAACGTTCATCAACAACACATATCGCTGCCAGGCTGAAGCATCCGTTGCGCCATGCTTCGAGTACCTTGGCCATGATTCTGGCCCCGCTGCCGCTTGTTTGGTTGTCTGTCATGTTGGTGGGTGTCACCCATTGGACAGCAGTTGCTGTGAACGCGGGCGAGACTACAGGGTTGCCTGTGGTCACCTCGGCGTTGTCTCAATCACCGGTTGATGCTGATAAGTTGGGCTTTGAGGAGATTGTTTTCATCAAGCGCAAGCCTTACTCATCGGATCACTATTACACCGACATAAACAATGGCACCAGCCCCGACCGGTTCGTCCCGGAAAACGGGATCTACATATTCAACGTTCGCACACAATCGGAACGACCCGTTGTGACTGCCGATAAATTACCCGGTGGAAGGGGCTTCATCGGCAAGATCAGCCTCTCCTTTGACGCAACAAAAATCATCTTTGATTTTCGACAGGATCCCAACTCAGGCTTTCGTATCTGGGAAGTGAACGCCGACGGCACGGGGCTGCGGCAGATATCGTTCCCTCCGGAGGATGAGGCAGAGAAGGCGCGTCGATGGAGGAATGGCTGGCACACGGATGATATCCATCCATGTTATCTCCCCAACGGCATGATTATCTTCTCCTCGACTCGATGCGAGCACACTGTTCTCTGCGGCGGATCAGGCCACCTCGTGGCCCCTGGGCTTCATCGCATGAATGCCGACGGCAGCCACGTCGAACAACTCACGAACAGTCCGGTGAGTGAGTTTTGTCCGGTGGTGCTTGATGACGGCCGAGTCATGTACCATCGCTGGGAATATATCGACAAAGGCGCCCGCGTCGGCAAGACCATTTGGTCCATGAATCCCGACGGAACCCAGCCTCGGGAGTTGTATGGCCTGGCCGACGACACGACAACGGTTTACATGTACCCGCAGGCTGTTCCGGGCAGTGATCACCGTCTGGTATGTGTGGGTACCTGCCACTTTCCGCAAGGTGGCTGCCTGGGAGCGATCATGCTGATCGATTACGGGAAGGGAGTCCGGGTACGTGGTCCCGACCCGCACCAGCCGGATTACGTCCAAAACGATGACCAATACGCGGTGGTGAATGTCACCCCGCATGTGTTTATAGAGCGCCGAACCGAACCCGGTTGGCACTTCCTAACCCCTCAGGGCCAATATGTGCATGACAGGAAAGGTCAGAGAGGGCATCTCTACACCCACCCTTATCCGGTCAGTGAAAAAGAATTTCTGGTTTCCTGCAAGGCCAACCCCGCTGATCATTACAAGGATGTTGCCAACGCCTACTCCTTGTATCTAATCGACACCGACGGGAACCACCGCGTTGTCCACAAGGCCGACCAACTTTCCTTCTGGCATCCGACACCGCTGGTCGCACGATTTGTCCCGCCAACAATACAACCATCCCGACACCCTAAATACGCTGCCAGCAATCAGGCGGTCTGCATCCTCTCCAACATCTATCACGGGATGCGGGGGATTGAGCCAGGAACAGTCAAATGGCTACGGATCAATGAAGCGCTGCCGCGTTACTGGTCCACCGGCAGGCGGTGGAGTTCGTCATTGAGCAGTTCTAGCTGGAAGGCCGCCTTGTGGCCGCGGGTGCAATGGGGTGTCGTGCCTGTGGAGGAAGATGGTTCAGCCCACTTTTTGGTGCCGGCCAATCGCAGTATCTTCCTACAGGCTCTGGACAAAAACTTCCGCGAGGTTCAGAGGGAGAGAACGTATGTGAATTACGCTCCAGGGGAGGTTCGTTCATGCACCGGCTGTCACGGGCAAGCCAATCATGTTGGCGCTTCGATCAAATCCGCGATGCCGCTTGCAGTAACTCGGCCACCGAGCATACCGCAACCGCAACCGTGTGACCTTGTGGAGAACGGTGGGGATGGCCGAGCAGGACAAGTCATTCACTACCCCACAGATATTCAGCCAATCTTCAACGCCAAATGTGTCTCTTGTCACAGCGGGGACGTTCCAGTCGGGGGACTGAAGTTGACTGGTGCAGTCACCCAGTACTACAACACATCTTATGAGGAGCTTGCGAGGAAAGAATTAGCCGGCCCCATCATTCCCGAATTCACGTCATTCCGTCGCGGCGATCAGGGTAATTACAACGGCGCGTTTCTATCGCCGAGAAGCCTGGGGTGTTCCAAGAGCCCGTTGATGGAGTTATTGTCCAAACCCGAACATCCCAAAAACTCCGAGGAAGATCATTCGCGAATGCTCACGGAAACGGAATTGATGATCCTCAGTCGCTGGGTGGATGCCAATTATCAGTTCTACGGCACCTACTTCGGCCGGCATCATCCGAAGTGGACCCAATTGGATTCAGAGGTGCCTTCATACAATCCAACTGATTTCCGACGTAGACCGACGTTCAAAGAAGCAACTAGTTTTACTGCCCCAGAGTGGCACCGATAGATCAATATTTGAATACCACCAAGGTCGATTGAATATCGATGAAAATCCATAAATCGAATCAAGCATCCGACGGGGCTGAAGCATCAAAAAGTATGATGATAACGGCTAGTATGATCCTAGTTGGTGGACTCCAAATATAACGACTGTGAACAGGCGCATCTTGTCTATCATCGTTTTGTTTTCTTTCGCTTCAATAAGTTCGGTGGCGGTGCCGAAGACAAGGGTAAAGATTGTGATGGTGTGGTCCGATTCTGAATCGCCGGCTTACGAATCCTACAAGTCCATGGATAGCAATGCAGGTTTAAATGGGATGCCGCCATGGCGCGCATTAGGCGGAATGGGTCAGGGGATGTTGCGCAATGTCATGGTCTGTTCAGTAACATGATGCATCGAAAAAGGCAGCAGAGAGTTAAACCGTATCGACAGGGATTGGCGATGGCCGTGGGGGTTGTGTTCGTGCTCGGTTCGCACTTGGCCCATTCGGAGACTGTTCCACCGATTGAGAAAGCGAACTGGATTTGGTCCCTGGAATCTGATGTCTACTGCGAGTTTCGGAAGGTTGTCAAACTGGATGCTCACCCATCTCGTGCAACGGTTCTTATCACGGCTGACAACGACTATGAGTTGTACATCAATGGCTCACTGGTCGGCAGCGATGCAGGTGCAAACGGGGAGGTATGGAAGTCTGTGGAGCGCTACGACGTTACGTCGCGGTTGGCCAAGGGCAAAAACGTCATAGGGATTCACGGTCGCGATCGTGGTGATGCGCGAGGAGTCATCGCGGCAGTACGGATCGCACAGGGAAAGCGGCCTCCAGTTGAGTTTGTTACGGATAGAACATGGCGAGTGAGTAGAGAGGGGCGTGCGGCTAATTACTCGCATCCTGAGTTTGTCGAGGGACCGGAGTGGAGGGATAGCCGGGTGGTTGGCCCGATGGGCATGGCCCCATGGGGACAGTTAGAATGGCTTGAGACAGACGAGAGTGCTCGATCGGGGGTGGCAAGCCGCCTGAAACTTGCCGAACCGCCGGGAGATTTTCGGTGGCCGGGAGAGGTTGCCTTTCTTGGAGATGATTGCAGTGTGTACGTACCGCTGCGTGGTGACGCTTGGGGGGTCGCCTTTCGGATTGGCGACTGGTCTCGGGCTTATACCGAGTTTGATCTGCCGTGTCCGTCCAAGATTGGGCGCAAGCTTTACACGCTGAAGCCAGGGCAGGGTTCCGAGCCAAGGTTGCTTCTTGATACGGGGGGAGGCGTGATCGGTTCACCGAGTGTCTCATTTGATGGGCTGTCACTATTCGTGGCCATGGCACCTGAAGGGGACAAGTTTTTTCATATTTATCGGGTACCTGTTTCGGGTGGGACGCCCGAGCAGCTAACGGACGGCCCATTTCACGACATTGACCCTTGTGAGTTGCCGGATGGACGGATTGTATTTGCGTCCACGCGGATCGGCACTTTTGAAGAATATCACCAGCCTCCGTCACGTGCTCTCTTTCGGATGAATGCCGATGGGGGCGCCATTCATCCCATAACATCGACGGTTATTTTTGACAATGAGCCCAAGGTGATGGCGGACGGACGCATAGTTTTCATACGCTCGGACAACTTTTTTGATCGGGGCAAAGTTGAAACGCATTTGCACGTGATACGTCCGGACGGTACCGGTGGCTTGACCGGAATTGGAGCCAACGTGGGGGCCGACTACGGCGTGCGTTTGCGAGCGTTTGGATATGGCAGCCCGGCACCTCTTCCGGATGGCCGGCTCGCCTTTATCTCCAATCGTGGGAATTTCGTTGCCACACCCGGCGGTCACGAGAGCGACTTTCACCGGCTTCCGGGCCGGCTTGGCGACCTTGCGCCCATGCCGGATGGGCGCCTGCTGGCGACCGTGCTGCGTTCCTGGGGCGAGCGCTGGAGAATTCCCAGGCGCGGATCCTCTGGCCAGCGCATGGCATCGGATATCTTGGCCGTGGTGGATCCGAAGGATAACAAGCTCTACCCGGTGTTTGAATCCCGACACGGAGCCATTCATTCGCCGGTCTGTCTGGGCTCCCGCAGTCGACCGCCAATCATTCCTGACTATGTGGATGCAGATCGTGCCAGGCAACAGGGATCCACCGGTTTTCTCTTCTGTCAGAACGCACGGTTCACCACGAAGAACAAGGCCGGGTGGGATCGCATTCGAGCCATCCGGGTGCTTGGCGCAAAGGCGCTGACCATACGCTCTTCCCATTCGCATATCGTGCATGTCGGCAACGAAACGGTGGAGTTGGGTACCGTGCCGCTTGCCCCGGATGGATCGTTCTTTGTCGAGGTTCCTGCCGACATGCCGCTTGCGTTGCAGGCAGTTGATGCGGAGGGGCGATCCGAGTTGAATGAAATGTCCTGGATTTATGTTCGTCCCGGCGAGCGCCGTTCCTGCCTGGGTTGCCATCATCCCCGAGAGGCAACTCCGCCGATCATCGGTCGTGACGCCAGCGCACTCGGCGCTGCTCCATTGAAACTTGTTGGTCAGGGGGAACCTCACCACTTTCGTGGCAACAACTCAGGTGTGACGGGCATGATGGATCTGCAGTTTGAAAGATTTCGTGAGACCGCCTCACTTAACCGTCATGGCCTGCAACGAAAGCCCTTGGCCTCGGGGCGTGATGAAATTGCCGCCCTACTGCGGCAGCTTTCCGGGGATGATGACGCATTAAAGATTTCAGCAGCGCAGCGTCTTGGCATTTTTCGCACGTCTGAGGCCGGGAAGTTGCTTGCCTTGAATCTCAAAGAGCCAATGCGGGAGGTTCGTGTTGCTGCTGCACTTGCGCTTGCGTCGTGCGGCACGCGCGAATCCGTACCGGCATTGCTGGAGGCTCTGGAAGATTCCAAACCGATCGTGGCACAGGCTGCCGCCGGAGCCTTGGAAAATCTCACCGGTCATGCGGAACGGTTTGATGCCTGCGCCCAGATAACCGAACGAAAGAAACAGGCTGAGGCTTGGAAGCACTGGTTTCGAGTCAACAGTTGGGAGGCAATTGAAGAGGCGATGATTGCCCGTCTGCACCGTGAGAAGTTGGCGGAGCCCGGCGAGGAGTCATTGCAACGCACGGCGGTGATTGCGCTTGGCCATGTCGGAGGAGATGCGGCTCGTGCAGCATTGCGAGGGTTCGTTGCAAAAAAGGCGATGCGTAATCCTTATCCGGTTTTCGAAAAGAATAATCGTACCGACACCTTCACGTTTTCGGCTGGTTCGCCATTAAACCCACGAACGTTGCAGGAAGCGGTTCGAGCGCTTGGCAGGCTTCGTGACGCAGACGCTGTACCGCTGCTGGGCGAGTTGCTTCGCAACAACATCGAGCCAAAGACGGCAAATTTGTTCCTCGCCGAATCCGCCGTGGAGGCGCTTGGCCAAGTTGGAACACCGGAGACGGAGGCGTTACTCATCGACACGTTCGCATCCTTGAAGGATTACTGGCAGTACGTTGGCTGGTACAGTGATCATCCCGCACTCTATGCATGCCATGCCTCCCCGGTACACGCACGCATCATCGAGGCGCTCGACCTGATGGGTTCCGACTGCGCTGCAGATATTGTGCCGCAGCTAATACGCTCCGTGCCGACCGATCCGGACCGTGCGCTATTCCCCGGCAATGACGATTATGAGACGATGGTGGGCCGGCTGGTTTGTCGCAGTGGGCGTGGCAGCGAGGTCGTCGACTCCTGCCTGAGGATTCTGGGTGATGCCACAGTGAAACCAAACGCGGAAACGAGTGCCGACTTGTTCGCCACCCATGCCGCTTGGGCGGGGCATCCGGACCGGGAAAATCGCGCTGCGCAGATTTTGTCGCTGGTGTGTCGCGGCCGTGAGAACGAGGCGCGTGTCCGTGCGGCGTTCGAGCGCTATCGGGATCAGTCAGAGGAACCGGTGCATCGTGAACTCGGGAATCCTGATTGGACGCCTGTGCGCCATTGGGTGCTGTTTTATCTTGCGCGTACGCTTGGCCAAATTGCGGATTCTTCCTCCGTGGAGACGCTAGTCTCGGTTCTCGGTGACGATCTAAACGAGGCACGGCACGGTCGCCCGGATCCTTCGCAGCCGGAGATCCATATGCTGCACCTCGAGTACACGCCGTGCTGGCGGGCCGCTGCAGCGTGGGCGCTTGGCCAAATTGCGGATCGGCGAGCCGTTCCGGCGCTCCTGGGTGCAGTGCGCAACCTGGAGAACGCACCGGATGTCCGTCATGCCGCCGCCGCCGCCTTGTTACGCCTGAGAGATTTGTCGTCATTGCCGGAGTTGAGGGAGTTAGCTGCAACACACCCGGAGGTCAGCACTCGTCGCGCGTTGCAGGCGGCATACCAACAGTTGGAAGAGGATCTAACGGAAGCGGACAAGGATTCAACGCAGTAGACATTTGTCAAAATAACCTCATGAAAAAAAATATCAACATCGGATTGATCGCGGCCATGTGGTCGGTGTTTTCACTATCGGCCGGGTGGGCCGCTCCTTCGCCAAAATCTGCGAGCGGGGATGAGTGTTGGTCCCCCGCCAGTTTGGTTGCATCGCCGGATGGTGATGTTCTTTACGTGGCCTGTGCGACAGCGGGGCAGGTTGTTGTGTTCAAGCCGGGTGTTGAGCAGGTTTCACGCGTGATCGCCGTCCCCGACTCGCCGCTTGGCCTGGCGATTACTCCTGACGGTGGGAAACTTTACGTGACCTGCGCCTCATCGGACAGCACGGTCTGTATAGTTGATATCGAGAAGGGGGAAATTGAAGCCAAAATTCCAGCAGGTCACACGACGATGGCGCCGGTGCTTAGCCCTGACGGCAGCGTGTTGTATGTCTGCAACCGATTCAACAACGATGTGGCGTTTGTCGATCTCTCCACACGCCGGATAACTAAGCGTGTAAAAGTCCCTCGTGAACCTATCGCTGCGGCTATCACACCCGATGGCAGATACCTGCTGGTTGCCAACCACATCCATGCGGGAAGGGCAGATGTGGATGTGGTTGCGTCTTCCGTCAGTGTCATCGACACGGCGCAGGCTCGGGTGACCAAACAGATCGAATTGCCGAATGGTAGCGGACTGTTGCACGATGTCAGCATCTCGCCCGATGGCAACTATGCATTTGTCGCACACCAGATTTCACGTTTTCACCTGCCAACCACGCAGGTCGAGCGTGGTTGGGTGAACACGAGCGCCGTGAGCCTAATCGGTCTTGATGGACTCAAGCTCATCAATACAGTCCTGCTGGATAACATTAACTCCGGGGCAGCCAATCCATGGGCCGTTGCCTGGAGTCCCGACGGTGAAACATTCTGTGTGACCCATGCCGGAACACACGAATTAAGCGTCGTGAATTTCCCTGCACTGCTTGCCAAGTTAAAGGCTTTTTCTTCCACGGAAGGTTCCAGCAAACCGGTCGATTATTCAGTGGCTTCACGTACCGCAGCAGATGTGCCCAACGATCTTTCATTTCTGGTGGGGCTGCGTCGGCGCATAAAGTTGGATAATTCGGATCGTGGTCCGCGTGCCTTGGCAATCGTTGGGAACAGGGCTTATCTTGCCAATTACTTTTCAGACTCACTCAGTGTGATTGATCTTGGCAAGGCTGAGTCGCGGCCAAGATCCATACCGCTACGACCAGCGACCGGGATGGATGTCGTGCGCAGGGGTGAGATGCTCTTCAACGATGGGACGATATGTTTCCAAGGCTGGCAGAGCTGCTCAAGTTGCCATTCTTCCGATGCTCGCGTGGATGGCCTCAACTGGGACAACCTGAACGACGGCATCGGTAATCCCAAGAATGCCAAAAGCCTGTTATTAGCGCACCAAACGCCGCCGTCAATGTGGCTGGGAGTGCGTGCCGATGCCTATGTTTCTGTGCGTGCAGGCATTCGAAACAGCATGTTCACATTGCGTCCTGAGGAAGATGCGGTGGCCATTGACAAATACCTGAAGTCGCTTCGGCCCATCCCGAGTCCGCACCTTGTCAACGGCAGGTTGTCTGCTGCAGCCGAGCGGGGAAAGCGGCTGTTTACCAGCGAAGCAGTGGGCTGTTCGGAATGTCACAAAAACGAGTTTTACACCGACATGAAGCCCCACAATGTCGGCACAATGGGGGAATTCAGGCAGCCAAAAAAACGTTTTGATACACCATCACTAATTGAGATATGGCGGACGGGGCCGTATTTACACGATGGCCGTGCTGCCACTCTGCGAGATGTCGTGACAACCTTCAACCTCGACAATCTGCATGGCGCAACAACCCATCTGACGTCAGAACAAGTCGACGACTTGGTGGAGTTTATTTTGTCCCTCTAATCACATTAAGGGTCCGGTTGTCACAGGATCACGAAGCTGCAAGCAACAAATGAACAGAAATTGGGTACGCACTCGAATTCGTTACCGGAAACAGGTGGCAGTGATCACTCCCATTGCAGTGCTCGCGATGTGCCTTGTCAGTGCAGTTGCGACTGGGGAGCAACAACCCACCCAGTTGCTCGACGCGCCATTGCTCTTTGTCAAACGCCATTCCTACACTGGCATCCATATCTACGACACCTACTACAAGTGGCCCCCTGGTGGCGGCGGTATTTACGTGCTGGAGAATCCTGCGGCGTCCCGTTCGCAATGGCGCATCCGGGCTGTCATTGATCCGGACACGCCGAACACGCTCGGTTTCGGGGTTTACAGTCATCCCGAACTGTCGTGGGATGCCAAGAAGCTGCTCTTCTGCTTCAAGGGAAAACCCGACGGCAACACTTCCATTTACGAAATCAACGTGGATGGTCAGAATCTTCGGCAAGTGACCGACCCATCGCCCACCTGCGCCACCTACAAAGGTTCGCATAGCGGTCAGCACGATATCTCCCCGGCCTATTTGCCCGATGGGCGAATTGTTTTTCTCTCTACGCGCCAGAGCGGTCTCGTGCCTTGCAACAACACCGGCGTTGGCATCCTTCACGTGATGAACGCTGACGGCTCGGACATACATCCCATCTCCGTCAATTTTGTCAATGAGTTCGATCCTGTCGTGCTACCAGACGGCCGCATCCTCTTCGGTCGTTGGGAATATGTGGACAAAAACGCACTCACCATCCAGTCGCTATGGAGCATCAACCCCGACGGCACCCACGAGACCGCTGTCTTCGCGAACAATCTGGTGTTTCCCGAAGCTATCCTCGATGCCCGTCCCGTCACAGGATCCCCCCTCATCATGGGCACGCTAGCAAAACACAATGGCCCACCGAGAGGATCCATCGCATTCATCGATCCACGGCTTGGCAAGAACAACATACAAGCCATCACGAATCTGGAGCATCCCAATCAGCCGACGTTTGATCGCGGTAACTCCTGTGAACCTTGGCCGCTGTCGGAAGACACCGTGATCTTTAGTGGTCGACCGGCGCATGCCAAGCGCAACGTCCTTGAGCTAATAAATCGCAAGGGCATCCGTTTCACGCTGCTCGCAGACTCGGACATTTGCCTTCACTCGCCCATGTTGATTAAGCCGCGGCCCGTGCCGCCGGTGATTCCGAGGACGCTGGATCGTACCGCCCGGACAGGGCGATTCCTGCTGCAGGACATTTACCAGGGACTCGAAGGTGTGCGGCGCGGCGAAATCAAGTGGCTTCGGGTCATCGAGGAAATGTCGCGAGTCAGCCCGTCCACGATGGGTGGCAGCCCCTACAACCAGACTTTTCTCGTCAGTGCGGCACTCGCGTTCAGCGCCAAAAATTATCTGGGTGTTGTGCCCGTGTCCGAGGATGGCTCTGCGTATTTCGAGGCGCCGGCCGGCCGCGCGCTTTATTTTCAGGCGCTGGACAGTGGGGGGCGGCTCGTTCAGAGCATGCGCTCCTTCGTGCAGGCCGCACCAGGCACAACCCGCGCGTGCATCGGTTGCCACGAGCATCGCTCCACCGCGCCACCTGACGGATTCGGCACCCCAATCAGCATCGCGCGAGAGCCGACCCGCCTGCAGCCTGAGTCCTGGGGGGGAGGGTATCTCGATTACCCGACGATGGTGCAACCGGTGCTCGATCGTCACTGCGTGCGTTGTCACGGCGGCGAGAAGGGTATTGCGGCCGGTATCGACTTGACAGGCGGTTGGACCGAGCACTTCAGCATCAGCTACGAAAATCTAGTCAGTCGCAGCGAGTCGCAACTGGTGGCGCATTGGATCGCCGGCATTGACTGCATGAACGGCACCGCCTTCTGGTCGTCGCAGATCTTCCAACCGCGCACTCACGGTTCTGGCGCGGCGCCGCTGGCTAGTCTGCTCGTGGATGGTCACGGGGGCCGCGTGCGCGACATGACCCGCACCGAGCGTGACCTCATGCTGGCGTGGATCGATAGCAACGGACTCTATCACGGCACATGGGACTCAACCGATGCGGGTTGCGCCATCAAGGAATGGAAACCCGCCCGCAAAGCGCTCGTCACTGAAATGGGCAAAGCCGGATGCCTTCGCTGCCATGGTGACGACACCGGCAAGATTCAGTTCTTTGAGGAGGACTGGATCAATCTTCAGCAACCCGAACTGAGCCGGCTACTGCGTGCACCGTTACCGCCTGGCCAGGAAGGGCACGGACTTGGGTTGTGTCGCGATCACAGGGTGGATTCGCGCCGTCAACGCATTCGGCAGTTGGTCAACGGCTACGCCCACGCGGTCCAACCCATCAAAGCGTTCGCGCGCCGCGAACTTCCGTCGCCCGATACCTCTGGTGCCTCCATCATCAGTTTTGGCTCGATCCACGACAAGGCCTATCAGGCGATGTTTGCGATCATTCGACGCACCCGCGATCAGGCCCTTGCCCACCCGCGTGTGGACATGCCTGGCGCAAGGATCGTCCCCGGTCAGAGCCGGCAGGGGAGCGCCTTGGAGTTCCCGGACATGCTGCCGGTTCTGCACGCCGATCCGCGGCCTGATGGCAGTGTGATGTTGTCATGGGACCATCGTGCTGATCTTGCGGGGATGATTTTCGAACTACACCGAGGCGCCACGCCTGAATTCGTACCCGAAGACACGACCCGCATTGCCAGCACCACACTCTTTGATTTTGTCGATCCTCACGTCCCTTTGGAAGCTCGTCATTATGCCCTGGTGATTGTGCTCGACCAGTCCCGCAGCGAACCGGTGCGCGCCTCGCTGGCTCGCCGGAGGTTCACCCATTGAAACCAACCAGAGATTTCTGCTTGCCCACAAATGCCAGTGGTTCGCCGACATGAAATTCCACAAAGTCGGAACAGTCGGGAGGTTCGATCATTTAACAAACCGTTTTGACACACCGTCGCAGACCGGGTTTTTTTCGCATCAGCCGCAATGATTTGAGCATAATTATTATCCATGAATTTATTGAGACCTTGCTTCAGGCCTGAGAACCATACGCCTGAACCTTTCCACCATAAAATCATGCATTATCCGGTTAGATACATGAACCAGGCGTTTTCGCGTTCCTTTTCGCTGTCGCACAAAGCATCCCGGCCGTGCTTTTCGTTCGGTTGCATAATCCTTTTTCTGTGGGTCATCGGCGTCGGTTGGACTGCGCCCGCACCAAATCCAAACAATGACGCCTATCCTCCAACGGTTTCGCTGGATGAACTGGCCAAGGAAATCGACAAGGCGCCCGCAACGCATCCACGCCTGCTTGCCACGCAAAGTGATTTCAAGGCGTTGCGTGAGTCGCTTGACCAAGACCCGTTGCGCAGACTGCTGGCCGATGCGGTGATCAAGCAGGCGAATGCGCTAGAGAACGCCATGCCCATCGAACGAAAATTACAGGGACGCAGGCTCCTCGGGGTTTCGCGTCGCTGCCTTCAAAGGACTGTCACACTCGCCATGGCGTACCACTTGACGGGCAGCGATAAATACGTTCGGCGCTGCAAGCAGGAGATGTTGGCCGCCGCACGCTTTGGTGACTGGAATCCAAAGCATTTTCTCGACGTCGCTGAAATGACCTTCGCCTTGGCAATTGGGTACGATTGGCTTTTTGATCAGCTTGACAAGGCGAGCCGCGTTGAAATTCGCCAAGCCATCGTCAACAAGGGCGTCAACCTCCCCTTCACGACACGGCACAAGGGCTGGGTCAGGGCCAGAAACAACTGGGGTCAGGTCTGCCATGGTGGACTCACCGCGGGCGCCCTCGCGATTCTCGAGGACGAACCCGAACTCACCGCAAAGACAGTTCATAGTGCACTGCAAAATGTGACCTACTCCATGGCTGCCTACGCTCCCAAGGGAAGCTACCCGGAAGGTCCGGGATACTGGAACTACGGAACCATCTACAATGTAATGCTGATCGGCATGCTGGAAAGCGCCCTGGGCAATGATCATGGTTTGTCCAAGGCACCTGGATTCAATGAGACAGGCCAGTACCTGAGCCTTGCAGGAGGCCCCTCGGGACTGTTCTTCAACTACGCCGATGGGGGAGCCACACGAGGTCCTTCAGCGGCGCTCTTCTGGTTCGCATCCCGTTACAATCGTCCGGATTGGTTACTGGGGGAACATGACCGGTTGAGGGCAACGCTGGCAGAACTGATAAGCTCCGACGGTCGCTCGTGGAGTGGTCGCTTCCTGCCCATGACTCTACTCTGGATGAAAGGCGAAACCGGCGGCACCAAATACAAAATGCCGCTTCACTGGCTGAGCAAAGGTGAGACTCCGATCGCGGTACACCGCAGTTCATGGACTGATCCCGAGGCTGTCTTTGTCGGATTCAAGGCCGGCTCCCCTTCCGCCAACCATGGACAAATGGACACGGGCTCATTCGTTCTGGATTCCGAGGGCTTGAGGTGGGCCGTGGATCTTGGCGCCGAGGGATATCACGGGATAGAGTCGCGTGGAATGAACCTCTGGAGCCGCTCCCAGAATTCCGATCGTTGGACCATTTTCCGCCAGCAAAATCACGGACACAACACACTTGTCATTGACGATCAACTTCAAGTGGCCAAAGGCCATTCAAAGATCGTCAAATTTTCGAATGATCCCGACTCTCCTTATTCGATCGCCGATCTGACTCCGGTCTATGCCGGACAGGCGAAAACCATCTGGCGCGGCGTGGCCCTCCTTCCATCCGGCGAGGTTCTGATCCAGGATGAACTGGAAGGTCTGAGACCCGGTGGTCGCGTTCGCTGGGGAATGGTCACGCCGGGAACACCGAACTCTCCCGGCCAGCGAGACATCGAGTTACGCCAGTCCGGAAAATCCCTTGTCCTAACTCTCCGCTCCTCAAACAAAGATGCCACATGGAGAATCATCGACACCGCCAAGCCACGCAATGAATGGGATTCACCCAACCTCGAAACGCGAATGGTCGCCTTTGAATCCATTGCCCCGAAATCAGGCGAACTTACCATGGCAGTCCTGTTAACGCCTGGCTCATGCGCAAACTCTGTGAGAGGCAAACTGAGATTGATGCCCCTGCAGAAATGGTGAGGCTGGCGTTCCGCCCCCGGCAACGGGGTAAGAGTTGATAAAGACGCGCCGAAAGACGATTGGTAAAAAAGATGGCTTTTTCCGCTGGAGGAACGCGCAGTTTACAAGACTTTAGTATGCCCCGGCATGGCCATGGGGTATTTCCCGGAATCGCCCGGCAACACCGGTGCGGGAGCGTCGAGTGAATTGATTTCCTCCAGCCCCGGCGCGAGTTCGATGTTGGACGCCAGCGCTTCCTCGTAGGTGATTTGTTTACCCGACTCAACCGCCATTCGGCCCATGATGGCGGTCATGCACGAGCGGGCGCTGCGTTCAACCTCATTGTAGGGCTTGTCATTGCGAATGGCATCGAACAACAGGTCATGCTCGCGCTGATAGTGGCTATACGGTGCTCCCTTGTATTCCCAGATGACGTTGGTGGGAGAAGGCTCGTAACCTCTGAAGAGGCGGGGTTTGGTCTGCCCTTCGCCCAGTACCGCGCTTCCTTTTGTTCCGTGCAGCACGTCACCAAAGAAATTGTGGCAACTTGCCTGATGCCGCCCCTGGGCGAACATGCGCGTGCCGTCCGGAAAGCTGTACTCGCAGGCGTAGTGGTCGAAAAGCTGATCGAGTTTCTCGCGCACCTGCCGTCCGCCCATGCCCTGGGCGGACTTCGGCCAGGCATTCTTCGCCCAGCAACAAACGTCGATGTTATGGATGAGCCAGTCCACAAGGAATGAACCGTTCACCCAGGTGAAGCAACTGTAGTTGGAGATTTGATGAGCTAATTCGCTCATCTCTGGTTTGCGCGGCTTGAGACCGAGCGGTCCATGCATCCGATACGCCCAACAAGTGATCAACTCGCCAATGGCGCCTTCGTGAACCTGCTGGATCGCACCCTCCAGTGGCAGATAGTGGCGACTCATCAGGCCGGTCGCAACCTTGAGATTCTTTTTCTTCGCCGCCTCGCCGGCGCGTAGCACGCGCCGAATGCCCGGTGCGTCCACCGCGAAGGATTTTTCCATGAACACGTTTACGCCGCGCTCGACGGCATACTCCAAGTGAATGGGTCGAAACGCGGGCGGCGTGGTGAGGAGAACGATATCACCGCGATCCAGTGAATCAATCGCGTGCTTGAAGGCGTCAAAACCGAGGAACTGGCGCTCCTGCGGCACCTCCACCTGTGAAGTGAACTGCTTGTCCAGCGATTGACGGCTGTTTTCGAGGCGATGCGAAAACACGTCGGCCATGGCCCACAGTTTCGTCGGCCCTTTCGTCGAGAGCGCGTTAAGGGCGGCCCCGGTGCCTCGTCCGCCGCAGCCCACAAGGGCGATCTTGATGGTATTTGTTTCAGCGCAGTAGCCCGCGCCGGGTTTGACCAGCGTGCTGACGAATGCTGCGCCAGCGACGGTGGGTCCGGAGTGCTTCAGAAATTCACGCCGCGAGGTGAGATGAGTTTTGTTCATGGTATCATGGGTGTTGTTGATCAACAATTGACCCCTTCCCGCAACGACGTGCGGCTAGGCCGGAGCACAAATCAATGCAAGCAGACGAAGCGACTATTTCAAGCTTGATGTTCTGCAACCCCCCAAAAACTTGATTGAAGTCAAGACTCCGATCAGTGGACACGACATTGATCAGGTGGGACAACCTTCAACCTCGACAATCTGCATGGCGCAACAACCCATCTGATGCCAGGACAGGTCGATGACTTGGTGGAGTTTGTTTTGTCTCTTTGAACAAGACGAGAAGCCGGTTTCCACACAGGCACGCGACCACAGACAGCAGTTAAAACAAAGTTCCAATTTGCATAATTACCTTTGACATAAATCAAAGATATCGAGGATTGCTTGATGTCTATTGGCGTCTGTCTCGGGATGTGATGAGTAGTCAATCATCATCGGGGCGTTTGCCCCAATTTTGGCATGGCAGTTTCGCCGGTCAACTTCACTCTTGAGTGACATCTTAACATGTATACTCCAACCATGATCAACGTAAAACAAATAGGTTTGATACTGGCGGCCTTCGTGGTGGCCGATTCGGCTGAGTGCGCACCCAAGCCCGGGAAGATTTCCAACGAGGATCCCGGGTTGCTTGCCAAGTTTCTAAATGGCCCGATGAGTGGTGCCGAGGAAGTCGTCTTCGCGGCACGCGCCCTCAACATGAGGGACGGGCATTGGTATGCCAACTTTGGTTATTACTCCCACGATCCGGTTCGCAAGGCCTATGCTGAAGGGACAAAACTCTACCGCCTGAATTTAAGAACCCAGGAACTGACCACTCTCCTCGAGGATCCGCTTGGTGGAGTGAGGGATCCGCAGGTTAGTTATGACGGTAAAAAAATTCTCTTCAGCTATCGTCCAGGCAAAACAGAGCACTACCATCTTTACGAACTGAACCTCGAAAGCCCTGTAACACCCGGTCAACACAAGAGCCCTTCAGGAGTGACGGACGACGCAGTGCGTTTGAGGCGTGATACAGCACGCCTAAAGCAGCTCACCTTTGGCCCCTACGATGATATAGAGTGTTCCTATCTTCCTGATGGGGGCATCGTTTTTGTTAGCAGTCGGTGCAAGCGTTGGGTCAATTGCTGGCTTACACAGGTTGCCGTGCTTCATCGATGCGATGCTGACGGCTCAAACATTCGCGTCCTTTCCAGCAACAATGAGCATGACAATACGCCCTGGCCGTTACCTGACGGTCGGGTTCTCTACACCCGATGGGAGTACGTTGACCGGAGTCAGGTTCATTTTCATCACCTTTGGGCGATGAATCCCGATGGCACCAGACAAATGACATGGTATGGCAACTTTCACCCTGGCATCACCATGATTGACGCCAAGCCCATTCCGAATACGGACAAGATCGTCGCCAGCTTTAGTCCGGGGCATGGCCGTCGCGAGCATGACGGCGTGGTGACGATTGTGGATCCAAAGAGCGGCCCTGACGCGAAGGAGTTCGCAAAAACCATCAGCCGAAGAGCGGATTACAGGGACCCGTGGGCATTTAGTGAGGATTGTTTTTTGGCTGCATCGCGGGGGAGCCTTGTTGTCATGGATGAGAACGGTCGCACGGAGGAGGTGTTCAGATTGCCGCCGGAGGACATCAAAGCCAAACTTGAATGCCATGAACCGCGTCCGATCATGTCGCGTTCGCGCGAACGGGTGATTCAATCTCAAGTGAAGCCTGAACAATCTGCCGGGCGTATGTTTTTGGCAGATGTTAATCATGGACGCAACATGTCCAGCGTAAAGAGGGGTGAAATAAAAAAACTCCTCGTTTTGGAGACGTTACCAATGCCTATTCACTACACGGGTGGCATGGAACCCATTAGCTATGGGGGCACGTTTACGCTGGAGCGAATCCTTGGCACCGTGCCGGTGGAGGATGATGGATCGGCTTATTTCGAGGTCCCGGCCTTACGCAGCGTTTTTTTTGTTGCGCTTGATGAGGATGACATGGCTGTCAAGCGAATGCAGAGTTTCACCAGCGTGCAACCCGGTGAGATGATTGGCTGCGTTGGCTGTCACGAACATCGTGCGCAAACCCCCGGCACAAGCCTCCACTCTACACACGCATTGAGCAAGCCTCCCGCCAAGATCGAGCCGATCAATGATGTGCCGGATGTCATTGATTTTCCACGCGATGTGCAGCCTGTCCTGGACGCGCTTTGCGTGGACTGCCACGGCTACGAAGAGACGGCACGAGGTGGACCTCGCGCAGCACGGCTCCTTCTCACCGGCGACCGTGGGCCAATTTACAGTCACAGTTATTACATGCTCACGGTCGCCGGGCTTTTTGCCGACGGTCGCAACCAACCTAAAAGCAATTATGCACCACGAGCTCTAGGCAGCTCTGCGAGTAAGCTGCTCACCATGCTGGACGGTTCTCATTATGGCGTGACGGCCACCGGGCATCAGAAAAAACTGCTCCGACTATGGATCGAGACTGCTGCAGCCTACCCCGGCACCTATGCGGCGCTTGGCTGCGGGATGATCGGCAATTACAATGAAAACAATCAGGCCAACACCGGCCATGATTGGCTGGAGACCAAAGCGGCCGCCAAAGTTGTCAGGCAACGTTGTACCTCTGCCTGCCATAAGCAACCGAGCCGACTCCTGCCATATAGCCTTGCTGACGAGCGCGGCGTCTCCTTCTGGCAGCCAAGCCTTGACGATCCACGACTTTTGACCAGTCGCCATATAGTGTTTAACCTTTCTCGTCCGGAAAAATCATTGGTGCTTCTTGCACCGTTGGCAGAAGAATCCGGAGGTTGGGGCCTGTGTCGAACTGCCAGCACCAAGCGGTCTGCCGTTTTTTTGACTAAAGCTGATCCCGGCTACAAGGCTCTGCTTGCGCTTGTGACAGCAGGCAGGGACTACCTTGATCAAAACAAGCGGTTTGATATGTCAGATTTTATTCCGCGTGTTGATTGGGTTCGAGAAATGAAACGCTATGGCGTACTTTCCAGTCGTACAAAACCTGAAGATATAACCAGCGCGTATGAGGTGGAGCAGGACTATTGGGAGTCCCTCTGGCATCAGCCTGTTCAAACTTCCAGCCCGGTTCGAGCCGCTCATTGATTCGGTCGCGTTAACGCGAGCCGGATACCGGCAAACTGGGTTGCGGTGGCGCTAGCGCTTGGGCAGTGGCTCGCGATCTGTCTGCAGAGGAGAGACCGTATGGTATCGATTAGGAAATGTGGCAGGGACAGCCACCAGAGAGGGACTGATGCGACCTCCGAAAACTGAGCCAATGATTATGTTAGGTTTTGGTGCTAAAACCCTAGAATCAACATGAATTACTCCACCCTATATGAAAAAGAAAGAAATCAAATCAACGGAATCGAGAATTCTTAGTACTAAGCCAAGCGCCATTTGAGGCGTTTCAATGGGATCAAACCCGATGGTTTTTACGGGTACTTGAAGGAGTGTGAGTGGCGCTTCAATGGAGGCTTCCATCTATCGCTTTACAAACAGCTTAAACAGTGGTACTTGAAGGAAAAGTATTAGTCTTAGACAGGGCTGCCCCTAAAGCTAATATGACTTTAAAGCAACTTAAACTGGAACCAACATCATGAGTAGACTCGCAGGACAGGCATTTAGAGATGCACTTCAGATTGAGAAACCCTTGCAAATAGCGGGGACGGTTAATGCCTATTGTGCAATGATGGCAGAAAAGGCTGGTTTTCGTAGCATATACCTTTCTGGCGCCGGGGTCGCAAATGCATCTCACGGTTTACCAGATATTGGCATGACATCTCTTAATGATGTTATTGAAGATGCCAGACGAATTACAGCAATCACGTCCGTACCGATGCTCGTCGATATCGATACGGGATGGGGTGGGGCGTTTAGTATCCATCGAACCATTAAAGAAATGATTCGTGCCGGTGTTGCTGCCGTGCATATGGAAGACCAGGTGGCTCCAAAGCGCTGCGGGCATCGTCCGGGAAAACAGATTGTTACAACGGAAGAAATGCTTGATCGTATCAAGGCAGCTGTCGATGCGCGTTATGACGAAAGTTTTTTTATCATGGCCAGAACGGATTCGTTTGTGAGTGAGGGCCTTGAGGCATCTGTTGAACGCGCTAAAAAGTATATAGAAGCGGGCGCCGATGGGATTTTTGTGGAGGCTGTGCAAACAGAGGAGCATTATCGGGCTTTCAGAAAAGCGCTGAATGCACCCATCCTCGCCAATATGACTGAATTTGGAGTAACTGAACTTTACAATACAAAAACTTTGCAGACTTGGGGTGTGGATATGGTGCTATATCCATTGAGTGCTTTTCGAGCGATGAGCAAAGCTGCAGAAAATGTATATCATAGAATACGCAGCGCTGGCGATCAGAATGCTGTTGTTGAAACAATGCAGACAAGAAATGAACTTTACGATTATTTAAATTATCATCAATATGAAGACAAACTTGATGAACTTTTCAGCCAAAAAGATAATAAATAGAAAAAGGAGACCAGGATGACGGACAAAAAATTGGGTGGCGCAGGTTTGCGAGGCCAGATAGCCGGTCAGACAGCGCTTTGCACGGTTGGTAAAACGGGGTCGGGACTGACTTACTGCGGGTATGATATCGCGGATTTGGCCGAAAATACCGTTTTTGAAGAAGTGGCCTACCTGATCACCAAAGGAGGAGAACTTCCCAACCAAAGTCAACTGGATGAATACTCGAGTAAACTCAAGACTTTGCGTGGCTTGCCCGATGCCCTGAAAACGGTTCTGGAAAATATTCCAGCAGATGCCCACCCCATGGATGTCATGCGGACGGGATGTTCTTTCTTGGGCAACCTCGAAACAGAAAAGGATTTTTTCGAGCAGGATCATCACATCGACAGACTTTTAGCCGTTCTTCCTTCAATGATATGCTATTGGTACAAATATTCACATGAGAGTGTTAAAATCGAAACCGAGACCGATGACGATTCAATCGGTGCTCATTTTTTACATATGTTGTCTGGTGAAAAACCGGCCGAATTGTTTGAAAAAGTGATGCATGTTTCCCTTGTGCTTTATGCTGAACATGAATTCAATGCCTCAACTTTTACAGCCAGAGTATGTGCATCGACACTTTCAGACATTCATAGCTGCATCAGTGGTGCGATTGGAACGTTGAGGGGGCCTTTGCATGGAGGCGCCAACGAGGCAGCGATGGCCTTGATCGAAAAGTTTAATGGCCCTGATCATGCGGAGGAAGAGGTTTTGGGCATGCTGGGGCGCAAGGAAAAAATCATGGGGTTCGGTCATGCTGTTTACAGAGAATCCGATCCGCGTAACGTGATCATCAAGAAATGGTCGAAACAGTTATCTGATTTCGTGGAGGATCAAAAATTGTACGCCATTTCGGAGCGTTGCGAAGAGGTCATGTGGCGGGAAAAGAAACTTTTTTGCAATGCCGACTTCTTCCATGCCTCGACTTATCATTTCATGGGTATTCCAACCAAATTGTTTACACCTATTTTTGTGATGTCCAGACTGACCGGTTGGGCTGCTCACGTTAAGGAACAACGCGGTAACAATCGTATCATCCGTCCTAGCGCGGAGTATGCCGGACCGGATGCAAGAACGGTTGTGCCCATTCAGGAGAGATCGTAATTCAAACGATTAATTATTCAGGAGAAACTATTATAAGTTCACAAGTAGACATTGCCGATAGACCAGATTACGATCAAGTAATTCAAGAAATAGTTGATTACGTTGTCGACTATAAAATTGAATCGGAAGATGTTTTAAATACAGCCAGGCATTGCCTAATGGACACCTTGGGCTGTGGGTTTCTGGCCTTGAACTTTCCTGAATGCACCAAGCACCTTGGTCCACTCGTTGAGGGGACAAAAGTTCCCTATGGGGCTAGAGTTCCGGGGACTTCATATATTCTCGATCATATTAAGGCTGCCTGGGATATTGGTTGTATGATTCGCTGGCTTGACTTCAATGATACTTGGCTTGCAGCAGAGTGGGGGCACCCATCAGACAATCTGGGAGGGATACTTGCCGTTGCCGACTATCTGTCACAAAAATATAGTGCAGAGGGCGGGGATCCTTTAGTCATGCGTGACGTTCTCGAGGCAATGATCAAGGCGCATGAGATCCAAGGTGTTCTCGCTCTGGAGAACAGCTACAACCGTGTTGGACTCGATCATGTTCTGCTCGTTAGAGTAGCGACGACAGCCGTTGTTACGCAAATGATGGGTGGAGATCGCGACCAGACGTTGGCGGCAGTTTCACAAGCCTGGGTTGACGGCAGTTCCTTGAGAACGTATCGCCATGCGCCCAATACCGGGTCACGTAAATCTTGGGCAGCAGGTGACGCCACTTCCAGAGGGGTCCGATTGGCTGATATTTCCCTGCGTGGCGAAATGGGGGTACCCGGCGCCCTCAGTGCAAAGATCTGGGGCTTTTATGATGTCTCTTTCAAAGGCAAGGCATTTAAGTTTCAGCGGCCTTTCACCGCCTACGTCATGGAGAACATCCTTTTTAAGATTTCATTTCCAGCGGAATTCCATTCCCAGACGGCATGTGAAGCGGCTCAAAAACTTCATCCTCAAATCAAAGATAAACTGGATTCGATTGAACGCATAGAGATAACGACTCATGAGTCAGCCATTCGCATTATCTCCAAGGAAGGAGAGCTCAACAATCCGGCCGACAGGGATCACTGCTTACAATACATGACGGCCGTCGTGCTTGGTTTTGGAGATCTGAAAGCTGAATATTACGAAGACTCTTTTCACAAATGTCATCCCGTGATTGATGAATTGAGAAGTAAGATGTTTGTTAAGGAAGACGAAAGATACTCTCGTGAATATCATGAACCGGACAAACGCTCCATTGCAAATGCCATTGAGGTCTATTTTAAAGATGGAAGTCCTCCCGTCGGTGAGTCATGTGAATACCCTCTGGGGCACAAACGGCGGAGGGACGAAGGATTCCCCATACTTGAGAGGAAATTCATGACGAATTTAAAAGCCCATTTCGAACCAGAGCAGGCGAATCAGATATATGACGTGTGCCAGAATCAGGCTTCTCTGGAAAAAATGCCTGTCCATGAATTCATGAACAAGATGGTGATATCGTAAATATATTTGAAAAGACAATCTGGCCGTTTGCGCAGGGAAATTTTTATTTCTTGTCGAAATATTTCCCGGGTAAGGGAGGAACAGGTATTTGGGAGGATGAAGCCAACGGCAATGGATCGATTGCGAACAATAGGGAAGGAGCTGAGCGCACCATCACAACGGGTTGAGCGAGCCACTGGTGCTTTCGAAACCTATATCAAAAAAATCTTGTTAGAAGAATTCAATCACACGAATCTCCCCTTTCCAGAAGTGCCCTAAGGAAGTCATTGCTTGTTCGAATAAAACGTTATGAAGACCATAGCCGCCGCCATCCTTTTAGTTGCCGGGTTCACAAACCTCTTTGCCGAGTCGGAGACATGGCCGGTCTATGCCTTCCAAAACGGGGTTCATTTCAAAAGCGCCGAGGAGCGCGTCAAGGTGCTAAAGGAACTGGGCTACGACGGCATCGGGGCCGCCCGGGTGAATGATGCCCTTTCCCTGCCGCAGCGTCTCAAGCTTTACGATGAGGCGGGGCTCAAGCTGTTCAGTTTCTACGTTGGCGGGCGACTGGAGCCCAAGGGGCACAACTACAGCAAGGAAATCAGCCAGGCAATCAAGGATCTGAAGGGACGTGACGTCATCCTCGAACTGTACGTCCAAGGCAACAAGAAGGCCAATACCGACAAGCAGGCCGTGGCCTTTGTCCGCGAAATTGCCGACCAGGCCAAGGAGTCGGGCCTGCGCATCGTCCTCTATCCGCACACCGGGTTCTACGTCGACACCTTGGGAACCGCCGTGCGGGTAGCCCGCAAATGCGATAGGGATAACGTCGGCGTGATGTTCAACCTTTGTCATTACCTTATGGTCGAACCCAAAACCGATCTCAAGGCCGTCCTGACCGACGCCAAACCTCTCCTTTGGCAGGTCAGTACCTGTGGGGCCGAACAGGGAGGAAGCGATTGGAGTCAGCTCATCCAGACGCTGGATCGCGGCAGCTACGACCAAGCCGCCCTCTTCAAGTTGCTTCGCGAGCTTGGCTTCAAGGGCAACGTCGGGTTCCAGTGCTATGCCATCCGCGGTGATTCCCGAGACAACCTGAAGCGATCCATCGGGGCTTGGAACAAGTTGCATTTCCAATAGAGATAACATGAAGATCTACTTTGCGGGAGCGATTCGGGGCGGTCGACAGGATGCCTCGATCTGTCACGCGATGATCGCCCATCTGCAGGCCCAAGCCGAGGTGTTAACCGAACATGTCGGGAACAAGGCCCTCAGCGACGGGGGCAAGCATGACCTCACGGACGATCAGATCCAGCGGGCTTGATCGAGGGGTGGCAGCGGACGAGCCGCCTGGCGGGTTGCTTCACGAGGGGCTGCTGTGGCGATCCCAATTACGAGGGCGACGACGAGGGACAAAAGTGGGGTATCTATCTACTAACCCGGCATGTAAGCCGCGAAAGTCTGCACCTGTATCTTGCCCTCTCGAATGATGAAGGTGTCGGTACCCAGCGGGGCCATTTCCCCGGCCGTCCAGGTGACGTAGAGAATCTCGCCGTCGATGTCGGTGCGGAGCAGTTTGAATGACTTGAGCAGCTTGGGCAGGGTGTCGGCCATGAAGGTTTCAAAGAAGGCCCGTATCTCTCCACGGCCGCGCTTGGGGCCGTCGGGAGTATAGAGCACGGAGTTCTCCGCGTAATCGCTCATGACCGACTCAAGGCCCTCTCCCAAGGCCTGGACGTGATGGGAGAATACGGCTTCGGTTTGTTTGGATTGTTCATCTGACATGGCGCGCTCCTTTCTCTTTACGGGAATACCAGTTTCTTGTTGCTATGACGGACGCCGTCGCCGTCGTGATAGTTGGCTGCCTCGGAAAGGATGGCCCCTTCAGGGCCGGCCAGTTGCCAATGCCTTTCTGTGGGGCGGTTCAATTGGGACACCTCTCCGGGGCGGGCGACGGTTGCATGCCAGACGGTGCAGGACGACCTTTGGCTCACAGGGACTTTCTCCCGGAGGCCGGGGGTTGGCTCGCCTTCGCCCACGATGTAGGAAAGACCGTTGCGGACGACCCATCCCTCCATCTTTGGCCGCGCTACGGCTGTTTTCAGGTGATAATGCTCCGGGAGCATTTGGTTGGGGAGCAGGTAGATATCGAGGAGCATGTAGCGGTCTCCAACATGTTCTCCTTTGTGGTTGTGAAAGACATTGGCCCCCAGTCCGACCCGGGTGAATTCGCCGAGGCCGTAGTCGCTGATCCAGAGCTTTTCCCGCGCGTCCTTGAACACGGGATAGTGATGATACTTGAACAGCTCGATGTAGGCGTCCTTCGCTGCTTCCAAGTCGAACTTGCCGTTGGTGTAAAAGTCCTCGTTTCGGAAATGAAGGCTTGGAGTTCGTTCGGCTGAAAGCGCTTTGGCGGTGCCGGCCATACCGATGCCTATTCCAACGGTCTTCATCATCGCGCGTCTGTTGATCGACTGCCCAGTATTCATCATGTCGGCTTCCATTTGTATGAGTTTCGGTCAGAGATCCTTTTTTACATTGACGTAAGTCAAATTTATTCATCCGGTTTTGTGAGTGAATTAGGAGTTCATGCGATGCGACACAGCTTTTGAGATGGCTACATCGAGCGTGCGCTTCGGGCACGGGGTGACCGAGGAAATTGGCATGGACTTGGTCGATATGGGTGCCCGTCGGGTCATGGTGGTGACGGATCCCAATCTGAGCAAGCTGCCGCCGGTGGCCACGGTGCTGGAATCACTGGAACGGCAGAAGGTTGAATTCTCCCTCTTTGACCGTGTTCGCGTTGAGCCGACGGACGAATCCTTCCAGGAAGCGATCTCGTTTGCGCGGGAGCAGCCGTTCGATGCTTTCGTGGCGGTTGGCGGCGGATCCACCATTGATACGGCCAAGGCGGCCAATCTCTATTCCTGTTACCCCGCCGATCTTCTCAAGTATGTGAATCCTCCCATTGGCGAGGGCAAACCTGTGCCGGGGGAATTGAAGCCGCTGGTGGCTGTCCCGACCACCTCCGGCACAGGGAGCGAAACCACCGGTGTGGCCATCTTTGACCTGGTCAAGATGCACGCCAAGACCGGGATAGCTCATCGGCGATTGAAGCCGACTCTTGGCCTGATCGATCCGATCAACACCCGGACCTTGCCCCGACTGGCTGTGGCGGCGACGGGACTTGACGTGTTGAGCCATGCCGTGGAGTCCTACACCGCGTTGCCCTTTGATCAGCGTTCCGCACCTGATCGGCCGTTGTTGCGTCCCGCCTACCAGGGTTCCAATCCGATCAGCGATATCTGGTCGGCCGAGGCGCTGCGGCTGGTTTCCCGTTTCCTCGTTCGCGCGGTTGAAGATCCCGAAGATGAAGAGGCGCGAAGCTGGATGCTATTGGCGGCCTCCTATGCCGGCGTCGGTTTCGGGAATGCCGGGGTGCATCTGCCGCATGGCATGTCTTATCCGGTTTCCGGACTGGTGCGCGATTACTGGCCACCGGGCTACCAGGTTGACTGGCCCCTGGTGCCTCACGGTATCTCAGTCATACTTAACGCCCCCGCCGTGTTTCACTTCACCGCCTGCGCCTCGCCCGAACGCCATCTTGAGGCAGCCGGTTTCCTGGGTGTCGATGTCTCGCGGGCCAAGCCCGTGGATGCCGGCCGACTCCTGGCTGACCGCATTACGGCCTTCATGGAACGTCTGGGGGTTCCCAACGGGCTGAGTGCGATTGGTTACACGCGGGAAGATATCCCGGCCTTGGTCGAAGGCACCCTGCCGCAGCATCGAGTGACCAAACTGTCTCCCCGGCCCGCCGGTGAGAAGGAGTTGGCCAGCATGTTCGAAGAGGCGTTGGTCGGGTGGTAGGTTTGAAACGATGAGCATCGCAAACCTGAGGAACTACGTGGGAGGAGACTGGATTCAACCCGGGACGCAGGACCATCTCGACGTGGAGAATTCCGCCACGGGCCAGACGATTTGCAGGGTGCCGCTCTCTCATCTACTGAGCAAATCGACCAGACTGTCGCGGCGGACAAGGCGGCTTTTTCCGGATGGAGTGCCACGCCGGTTTCACAGCGCTGAGAGTTGCTCTTCAAACTGGTCGAGCGGATTTGCGTCGATGCGGAAAAGCTGGCCTGACACATTTCCTAGGAGAATGGCAAATCACTCCCTGATTCCAGGGCCGAGGTGAAGCGGGCATTGGAGAATGCTGAAGTGGCTTGCGGCATGCCGGTCCTGCAGCAGGGCGACAAGTTGATCGATGACGCTGTGGGCACTGATGGCGAGGTGCTGCGTTTGCCCTTGGGGGTGTCTGGCCTGATTGCGCCGTTCAATTTTTCGTTGATGTGTTTACGGACGTAAAGCCGCAGATGAAGATTCATGAAACCGAGATCTTCGGATCGGTGATGGTGATTCTGAAGGCGACTACGCTCGATGAATCGATCCAGATCATCAACGACCACCAATACGGCAACGGCGCCTCCATCTACACCCAGAACGGCCATCACGTGAGAAAGTTCAAAAACTCCGAACCCGGATCGGCATGATCGGTGTGAATATCGGTATTCCGGCGCCGATGGCGTCTCTCCCGCTCGGCGGCATGAAGGTTTCGATCTTCGCCGATGTCAAGGCTCAGGAGAAGGCGGTGGTGCAGTTCTTTACTGAGTCAAAGGTGATTTCCCAGCGTTATTGGCCGGAGTGAGATTCTCGCACACACAACGTCATACACCGGTCCCGGCGGATATCGACCGCGAGAGTTTTGATGTCATCGTGATCGGGGCCGGCATCAACGGCACGGGCATTGCCCGGGACGCGGCCATGCGGGGTCTGAAGGTTCTGCTGCTGGACAAGGGGGATATCGGCAGTGGAACCTCAAGTTATTCCGGCCGGATGATTCATGGTGGCCTGCGTTACCTGGAGCATGGTGATATCGGCCTGGTTCGGGAGTCCTTGCGGGAACGAGCAAACCTCCTCCGGATCGCTCCGCACCTGGTAAAGCCACAGCCCCTGTTCATCCCCTTCTATCAGTCGAACAAGCACAAGCCCTGGCAGGTTAAGGCAGGCCTGACGGTCCTGGACCTTTTTGCGATCTGCTCCCGCTCGTCCCTCGGTGTCCACAAGACTCTCTCGCGTCAGTCGGCACTTGAGCGTATGCCCGGCCTGAACCCGGACGGATTGACCGGGGCGGGAGTGATGACCGATGCCTACGCCGATTACGCTGAACGGCTTTGCATCGAAAATGCGCTGTCTGCCTCTCGGGAGGGTGCCGGGATCATCACCTACGCGGCAGTGGAGGATTTGATGGTCGAGCAGGGACGGGTGAAAGGAGTCCATTTCCGGGATGTCATTGGCCAACGCACCTACAAGGTGCGGGCGACGGTTACCGTTAACGTTGCCGGTCCCTGGGTCGATCGGGTCCTGCAAACCGGCCCGAAAACAGAGCGGCTCATCGGCGGGACCAAGGGAAGCTTCCTGGTCGTTGATTCGTTTGTTGACGGACCGATTGACTCCTGTTTCTTTGAAGCCGTTGCAGACCAGCGGCAGGTTGTGGTGCTGCCCTGGAACGGGTGTTACTTGCTCGGGACAACGGATATTCGATACGACGATGACCCCGACGATGCGGCCGCGGGCCAGAGGGAGGTCCATTATCTTCTGGAGGAGACGAACCGGGCATTCCCCCGGGCAAAGCTGACGCGGGATTCAATACGGTTTACCTATGCGGGTGTGCGGCCCCTGCCTTACATGCCGCAGGGCGCCGAAGGGAGCATCACGCGCAAGCACATCGTTTATGATCACGGACCACGTGTGGAAGGGCTGATCTCCATCGTGGGCGGGAAGTTCAGCACCTTCCGGAGCCTGGCCCGGGAAACTGTGGATTGTGTCCTCGGCAAACTTTCTTCGAGTGCTTCGCGCCGACCAGGCTCGGGTTGTCGCACGGACGCGATGGTCCTCCCCGGTGGCAGTGAGGATTTTCCCAGCTTTTGCGCGCAGTTTGGAAAAGAAGCGGGAATTCCGGAAAAAAGCCGGGAACGCCTCCTCCGCGTTTACGGGACGCGAAGTGCGGAAATATTGACTCTAGTCAAAGATACAGGAGACGAACTCAAGCAACCTCTCGACCCGAACACCGGTGCCATCGGCGCGGAGATTCTGTTCGCGTTCCGACACGAGTTTGCGGAGACCCTTGTCGACGTGCTGCTCCGGCGGACAATGGTGGGTTATGAGTCTGCCTTCGACCCGATCGGGGTTGAAAACGCAGTGCGGGTGGCACGGAAGTACTTGGCTTGGAGTGATGAACGGGTTGAGGAAGAACAGGCTTCCTACCGAGACTATATTCGTCGCTTCCATCCGCGCGCAGGGGAGGGCAAGGCTTGGTTAGGATAGAAAGTGGGAGAGTGACTGAAACGGGAAAAATCGGGGAAGGGTTGACCATGACTTCTCGGGAACGCGTGCTGGCTGTGCTGGAACACAGGGAGCCTGATCGTATTCCCTTGAACATGTCGTTGACGGTCGATATATACCATCGACTGAGGGAACACCTGGGTTTGCCGCCGGAACCGGAAAAGAAGATGGGCACCTGGACGGACGTCTCTGCCAGCCGCGACCTCCTTGATGCCATGCAACTGGATGTTCACTACACCAGTCTACAGAAGCCGGCGAACTGGCATCCACCGAAGACGGACAACGGGCTGCTCTACGACGAGTGGGGTGTTGGACGGGAGAAGGTGGTGCGGGAAGATGGCAGTTACTACTATGAGATGGTCAAGTTTCCGCTGGCCAACGCGACGCTCAAGGATATCGAGCGTTATCCCTGGCCAGATCCGGAGGATGACGGTCGCATCGCATGCTATCGGGAGCAGGTCTTGCAGATCAGGAGGGAAACTGACCGGGCCATTATGTTCAAGCCGGCCAATTCCATCTGGGAACAGTCGTGGTGGGTTTACGGGATGGAGAACTGGCTGATGGACATGGCGATGAAACCCGGGATTGTCTGCGCGATCATGGACAAAATCACCGATATTGCTGTGCGTCTCATGGAGATCGGCATGGACGAAGTGGGAGACCTGATCGATATCGTGCGCCTGAGCGGCGAGGATCTCGGAACGCAGCTGGCGCCGATGATTTCTCCGAAGATGTTTGAGGAAATGGTCCGGCCCCGTTTCGAACGATTGTGGAATGCAGCCCGGCGAAAGATCAAGGAGAAGAATCCCCAGGCCAAACTGATGGTGCATTCCTGTGGCAACGTGCGCCCGTTTATCCCCAGCTGGATTGACATGGGGCTGGATGTGCTCGATCCGATCCAGCCGCTGGCCCAGGGAATGGAACCGGAGGGGCTGAAACGCGACTTTGGCGAGCAGTTGGTTTTTCACGGTGGGATCGACCTTCAGCATCTCCTCCCTTTTGGGACACGGGAAGAAGTGATGGCCGAGGTGCGGCGCTATATCCGCGCGCTGGGACCGGGAGGTGGCTACATCGTGGCGCCGGCTCACAATGTCCAAAGCGATGCTCCCCCGGCCAACCTCGTGGCCATTCGCGATGCCGTGGAAGCCTATGGAAATTACCCGGTCCAATAACATTGGATTTAGGGTTGGTGAAGGAAAAAAAGAAAGAACGATATGGATTCAAGAACGGGCAAGAAAATCCGGTTGGGCCGGATCTTTAACGAAAAGAGTGGCAACAGCCTGGTGGTGGCCTACTCCCACGGAGTCATCATGGGACCGTTGTCGGGAATGCGTTCCCTGGGGGAGATGAAAGAGGTCACTCTGGCCATGGCGGACGTTGACGCCCTGATGGTGGCGCCAGGAATGGTTACTTCGCTGGAGGAAGCGTTCATTGGCAAGAGGCGTCCCGCGCTCTTCGTGCATTTCGATTACCAGAGTTACGTTCGCAAAGTGCTGCCGTATCCGGTGGGTGCGACCGTGGAACTGGCCAGCGTCGAAAACGCCCTCGCTGCCGGCGCCGATGCGGTCATGTCCTACCTCTACATAGGGCACAAAGATCCGGAGATAGAGAAGCTGGAAATCCAGCGCAATGCCCGCATCGCCCGCGAGTGCGAGCGGTTGGGGATGGTCTACGTCATCGAGGCGCTGAGCGCGCGGGAGAACACCAATCCGGAGGATCGTAAGGATCCCAAGGTGCTCTCCCTTTCATGCCGGGTCGCCGCGGAGCTTGGGGCGGATCTGGTCAAGAGCCAGTACCCGGGCAGCCTTGAGGCGGTGTCGGAGCTTGCGGAAACCTGTCCGGTGCCATTGCTCCTGGCGGGCGGCGCCAAGTGTGAAACGCCGCAGATGGCCTATGAGCTGGCCGAGGAGTCGATGAAAGCGGGTGCGCGTGGCCTGGTGTTTGGACGAAACATTTTTGAAGCGGAAGACATCGCCGCCGAAGTGGCGCGTTACCGGCAAATCGTTCATGGGGCGGATGCGTGATGTGAATCCGGAAAAATGTTATGGACTACCTAGCAGGCATCGACCTGGGCTCTACCAGCCTAAAGGCGATGGTTTACGACCTGAACGGTAATGCCCGCGCACAGGCCAGCCGGCCCACTCAACGTTTCAATCCCGACCCGGAACATCCGGACTGGACGATCTGGAAACCGGAACAGATCTGGGACGGGGTGAGGGAATCGCTTCGGGAGGCGACAACCCAACTCGACAACCCGGCGCGTATCAAGGGTGTCGCTGTTACCGGGATGGGCATGGACGCCGTCCCGATGGACAGGAAGGGACACTGGCTTTATCCCTTTATCAGTTGGACCTGCCCCCGTACAAGACCGCAGCAACAGTGGTGGCTGAAAAATGTCGGCGCGCAGAAACAATTCGCGATCAGCGGCAACCCCGTCTGGCATTGCAACACCGCCCTACGGCTGCTTTGGATGCGCGAGCACGAGCCGGCCGTTCTTGAAAAGACCGCCAAATACCTGCTGATCGAGGATTTCGTCAACTTCATGTTATGCGGGGAGTACGCCACAGATTATTCCATGGCCTCCAACACGCTGCTCTTTGATCAGCAGAAGCGACACTGGTCGGAGGAACTCCTGAAGATTTCCGGCGTTGATCCTGAGCTCCTGTGCGAGCCCCAACCCAGCGGCACGATCATCGGCGAAGTTCATGCCGAGGCGGCCAAGGCCACCGGGTTGGCCAAGGGGACACCGGTCGTCCTGGGAGGACACGATTTTCTTTGCGGAGCATTGCCCTCCGGGGCGTTCAAACCGGGTGTTGTCCTCACGGTGCTCGGAACCTGGGACATCATCGTGTCCGCCCTGGCCAAACCGATGTTGACGCCGGAAGCGTGTGAGATGGGCGCCTGGGTCGACTCCCACGTCGCGCGCGACACCTGGGCTGTGATGGGCTCGGCGGTTGCCGGTGAAGCCACCGAGTGGTTTCGTCGGGAGTATGGTTCGGAGGAAAAACGGAAGGCCGAAGCCGAAGGAGGATCTGACTGGAACAACCTGATGGCGACGGCACAGGAATCGCCGCCGGGCGCCAATGGGGTCCTCTTCCTGCCCCACCTTTGTGGCAGCACGTTTCCGATCGTCGATCCTGACTCCATGGGTGCCTTCGTCGGCCTTCGCAACACCGTGACCCGGGGCGACATGCTCCGATCGTTGATTGAAGGTCTCAATTACCAATTCGTGCAAATCCTCGAGAACCTCAAATCCGGCCTGGACCTTCCGGCCGACAAAATCGTCTCGGTGGGCGGAGGCACGCGGAACCGGTTTGCCATGCAGAACAAAGCCGACATGGCCGGTTTGCCGCTGGAGGTTCTCCCGTTGGAAGAGGCAACACCGCTCGGCGCAGCTCTCCTGGCCGGCATCGGGGTGGGCCTCTACAAAAATGAACAGGAGGCTTTTGATCAGGTCTCCAGGCCGGGCGAGGTCTACGAACCGGACCTGAAACTGAACGAACGTTATCGAGACGGCTACCAGGTGTTCGAGCGCCTTTACCCGGCGCTGAAGGATCTCAATCGCGACATTAAACAGACCACCAACAAAACGGAGGGTTCATGAAAACCGTACTGATTGCCCCTAACAAATACGTGCAGGGCCGGGGTGTGCTCGGCGAAATCGGCAGCTACATCAAGTTGCTTGGCCAAAAACCGATCATCCTTTGGTCCCCCGGCATCAAGAGGATCATCGGCTCCACCGTCCGGGCCAGCCTTAAGGAAGCGGGCCTGGAACCGTCCGATATCGAGTTCCAGGGAGAATCGACCAAGGCGGAAGCGACGCGTGTTGCCGCGGCGGCGGCGGATGTTGGCGCGGACGTCATGGTTGGTGCCGGCGGGGGAAAGGCGCTCGACACTGCCAAGGCCGCCGCCGTGGAAGCCGGTCTCAAGATGATGACCTGCCCCACCATCGCCTCCAACGACACGCCCACCAGTGCCGCCACCGTGTGGTACGATGAGAAGGGAAACTTCGAAGGGTTCGAATGCTGGCCCTTCAATCCGGACATTGTCCTGGTCGATTCGCTGGTCATTGCCCACGCACCGGTCCGCACCTTTGCCAGCGGGATGGGCGACGCGCTGGCCACCTGGGTTGAAGCCGAGGCGGCCTACAAGACCCGGGCCACCAACCTGGGCGGCGGAGTCTCAACCCTCGCGGCCATGACCCTCGCCCGTCTCGCCTACGACAACCTCATGGAATACGGAGTGGAAGCCAGGCGGGCGGTGGAGCATCAACTTCTCACTCCCGCCGTCGAGAAGATCATCGAAACCAATGTCCTCCTCTCAGGACTGGGCTTTGAAAGCGGCGGCCTTGCCACCGCCCACATGGTGGCCAACCTTCTCTCCAACTTTCCCGAGTGCAAGGATATGATGCACGGCGAGAAAGTCAGCTTCGGCATCGTCACCCAGCTCTGCCTCGACGAGGACACCGATGTGGACGTCATGTGCCAGATCTTTGACTTCCTGATTGCGATCGGCCTGCCCGTAACGTTCGCCCAATTGAACATGAAGGAAGTAGGCCGGGAACAACTCAGGACGGTGGGCGATATCTGTGCCGGGGAGGGCTCACTCTGCGCAAACCACTGTTTCGAGGTGACATCAGACGGCGTGGTGGATGCGATGATGGCCGCCGATCAACTGGGTTCCGAACGGTTAACTTTCCAACCAGAAAACAAATCATGATGACAATGAAAAATACAATCCGTCTTGTTACGCTTTCAACTACAGTCCTCGCGGTGGCGTTGTTCACCGGATGTTCGGAGTCCCGCCGGGCCGATCCCTTGCCCGGGGAGGAGCGGTCGGGTGAGCAGGCTCAAGGGGGCAACAGCTCGGAACCACTGAAGAAAGCCGAACTGCTGGTGGAACTGTCGGACCGCCACGACACTCCGGACGGCATGTGCCTGTTGCCGAACGGTGAAGTGATCGTGGCCGTGCCCAACGTCAACAGTTACACGACGGCCGAGGACAAGTCAAAGCAGGATCCTCCGCCGGTGCTGCTGAAGATCACGAAGGACAACCAGGTCAAGAAGTACTACGATCCCCCCAAGCATCCCGTCACCGGCAAGGCTTTTCCGTTCGGGATCTGTGTCGACGCGGAAGCGAAAAACCTCTTTGTCACCGATCTACAATGGTTCGCCGATCCGGAGAATCCGGGAAACAACTCCCGCGTCCTGCGCGTTCCCCTGGATAAGAACTACGATCCGGCCGGTGATCCTGTTGTGGTGATCGAGGGCATGGTGGTGGCCAACGCGGTGATTATCCGCGACGGTTACCTTTACGTCAGCGATACCAGCATGGTCCCGCGACCCGACCCCAAGCAACCGCTCATCAGCGGCATTTTCCGCGTCAAACTGACAGAGGAAGGCACGCAGCTGAAAACACCGCTTTTGAAGGATCCGCACCTGGTCGCCACCATCGAGACATTCAACCCTGACGTCGGTTTTGGCGCCGACGGCCTCACCTTTGACAGCAAGGGAAACCTTTACTGCGGCAACTTTGCCGATGGCACGCTGCACCGAACCACTTTTGACGACAAGGGTAACCCGACCGAAACAACCCTCTTCGCCAAGGCGCCCTTCATGAAATCGTGCGACGGGATCTTCTGTGATTTGAAGACCGACAGAATTTACGTGGCCGACTCCTTGGCCAACGCGGTCCAGGTGGTGTATCCGGATGGCTCGGTGCGGACACTGGCTGTGGATGAGGAGAACGATGGATCGGGAGGACGACTTGATCAACCCAGTGAAGTGGTGATGCGCGGCAACGAATTGATCGTGACCAACATGGACTTCCCCGTTCCAGGGGGAATCAACACCAAGTTCGACAAACCCTACACCATCTCGGTGATCAAATTGGATTAATTATCCAGGCGGGTAAAAACTGATCCGCGGGTTTAGATGGTGGTGATGATTGCGAAGCTGATTGCCAGGACGGAAGCTTTCTTCAAGGGGATGATGTTTGATTGTCATGCGTGCGGGCAGTGTGTCCTCTCTGAGACCGGCCTGGTGTGTCCGATGAGTTGTCCGAAAGGATTGAGGAATGGGCCGTGTGGGGGGACGTTGGAAGGTGGGTGCGAAATCTATCCCGATAAGGAATGTGTCTGGATGCGAATTCACAGGCGAACCAGCAAGGGCGCTTTTTCTCTGCCGGAGCTGATCCCGTCCCCGGATTCAAGCCTTCACTTCACTTCCTCCTACCTGAATCTGATCACGGGCAAGGACAAGGCGAGCCGCACGCCCCTGCCTTATCTGGATCTTCCGAAGAATCGTGTTTCGTTGCCGCAACAAACCGTATCGAAACTGGAAGCCAAGTTGAGGAGCGGCAGGTTTGTCAGGACTTGCGAGATTCGCGCCCCGCGCGGTCCGGACTTCGCCCGCTTCCGGGAGCAAGCCGTGATTGTGCGGGGTCAGTTCGACGCAGTCAACGCCACTGCGTATTTGAACGGCAAACCCTCCTTGCCCTCGCCCGTTGCCGCGGCGGAGCTTGTCCGGTTGGGGATTGAACCGATCAGCCAGGCGACGTGCCGTGATCACACCAAGACCTCGTTCATTTCCGAGATCATGGAGAACGAGATGAACGGTGTGCACAACATGCTCTGCCTGACTGGCGATTCTTATGCCGGTAATCCAAAAATCAAGCAGGTGTTCGACATGGATTCGACCTTGATGTTGTATGAAGCGCGGTGCTTCCGCGAGACAGGGGTGATTCATTTCCTGAAGGAGAAGGCGGACCGGCCTTCAAAAATGTTCCTGGGCGCGGCCATCAATCCCTACAGCACGCCGACCAACGTGCCCATCCGCCGGCTTAAACAGAAAGCCGCCGCGGGGGCGGACTTCATCCAGACCCAGGCCATTCTGGACACCGCCGGATTCAGGCGATTCATGGAGTTGGTGGTCGCGGAAGGACTCGACAAGGAATTGTTCATCCTCGCGGGGATACCGGTGATCGTGTCTCGGTCGGCGTTGGAGATGGTTTCGCACATTCCCGGAGTGAAGCTACCGCCCGAAGTCTGGCGACGGTTGGCCGGAGCGGAAGATCTCCGGCATGAGGGTGTAACGCTGGCCAGGGAAATCCTTCAGGACGTTCGGGATTTTCCCGGCGTGGCTGGCGTTCATTTGATGTTGTTCGGTTCTGATCACAGCGTGCTGCTCGATGTCATTGAGGACCTGGCTGACCGGCGAATTAAGAACGAATCTGAATGTCTATCGAAAAACTGACCCTCATAGGGGAACGCATCAACCCAGGCTTCACTACCTCGAAACTGCTCCTGGAGAGCAAAGATCTGAAGGGAATCCGCGAGCTCGCCGTCGCCCAGGTCCGGAAGGGAGTACACTATCTGACGATCAACGTGGGCACTGCCGCGACGGATGATCCGGATTTTCTCGTTGACGTGATTCGCTCCGTGCAAGGAACAGTGGATGTTCCTCTCTCCTTCGATTATCCCAACAAGGAGGTCCAGCAAATCTGCCTGGACACCTATGACCCGGCCAAGGCGAACGGGTGCAAAGCGATTGTGAATTCGATTTCCGAACTGCGGCTGGAGATGCTTGACCTGGTGGGAAAACAGCCCTTCCGAGTGGTGTTGATGGCTTCGGAACGCCTCGAGAATGGGAAGAGGATCCCCAATACCACGGAGGCGGAGGTTTACGCGACGGCAAAGAGATTGGTCGAAAGGGTTCTGCAGCGCGAAGACTCCATGAGCCTCGACGATATTTTGATCGATGTGTCGATAGGGCCGCTGGCGGCAGATACCGAAGGCTTGACGAGACGGGCCATTGAATCGATCCGGTTGATCGGGTCAGACCCGGACCTCAAGGGGATTCACATGATGGTGGGACTATCCAACCTGAGCATCATGCTGCCCAAGACCGCGCTGGATGGCAGCCCGCTCAAGGTCCGGCTGGAGTCAGCATTCCTGACGATGGCGATGCCACTGGGACTGGACACGATCCTGGGAACGCCCGGCCGCGATTACCAGATATTGGACGAGGACAACTTTGTCTATCGCGGTTTCAGGGAAGCAGTGGAGTGTTCGGGCTTTGATATCCTCGTTCGCACGCAACAACTTTACCGGGAGGATTGAACGTGAGCCAATACGTCATTGTAACCGACGGTTATTTCGACGGGGTGAACCATCATGGGGACGGTCCCTACAGTATCCTGGTGGATGAGGCCTGCCCTCCGGAGTCTCCAGGGACGAAGGCTGGGGTGATCCAGGAGGTGGTGAGCGGCGACCTCGCTGATACGGATCGCGCCGGATTGGCAACCTCAGTTGGACGTCCAATTATGACCATCCGGACATCCTTTGTGATGCCGGCCCTGGTCGAGTCGCACTGCCACACGTTTCTGGACGGCGCGACGTTGTCTTTCCCGAAGCGCAGCGAGTACCTCAAGGCACCGCGCGAAGCGATGTTGAGCGTCGCGCGAAGCAACCTGGCTGCGACTCTTGATGCTGGAATCACGCTGATTCGAGATGCTGGCGACATTCACGGCATCAACACGGAGATGAAGCGCGAACTGGACAACGATTCCGGGTCGCGAATGGAAATGCTCAGCGCGGGGATCGCCATTCGAAAAGCCAAGCGTTACGGCAGTTTCATGGCTCGGGAGGTGGTCGACTCCGACGATATTGTTCGGGTCATCCGGGAAGTTGCCCCGAACGCGGGTCAGTTGAAAGTGTTGCTCACGGGGATCATCGATTTCGAGAAGGGGATCGTAAGAGGCCCCCCCCAGTTTTCCCTGGAGGAGACGAGGCGAATTGTGGAAACGGCGCGCGAGTTGGGTTTGCTTACCTTCACTCATTGCAGTGGGGAGGAGGGGCTTAAGATCGCGGTGGAAACAGGAATCGACTGCATCGAACACGGCTTTTTCATGACCCGTCGGATTCTGGACGTGATGGCGGAAAAGGGGATCGCCTGGACGCCCACCTATTCGCCGGTGGCCTTTCAGTTGTGTCAACCGAGATTGGCTGGATGGAATTCAGAGACCTGTGATCGGCTGCGGGGAATCCTGAGGAACCACGACGAACATGTGGCCCTGGCCTACGAGTTGGGTGTGCCGGTCCTGGCGGGTTCTGACGCCGGCAGCTACGGAGTCGCCCATGGGCGCGGCTTGATCGATGAGCTTTTCCACCTGCGAAACGCCGGTGTTTCGGTAGAACAGGTCCTCGCCTCGGCCACTTCGCTTCCCCGTCGACTCTGGGGTTGTTCGTCGGCGGATATCGTCAAGGGCAACCATGCCAATCTGCTTCTGCTGGAGGAATCCCCGTTTGACTGCTTCCGAACCCTTCGAGAGCCGCAACTTCTCTACCGAGTCTCTTCCATGAGCCGCTCGGTGGCATCGTGATCGCATTTCTGGCCGACGACCGGCTCTATTTCTGCCTGATCAGCGGGTGGTGCTGAGTTCCATGTCGGCGCGGGGTGTTTGGTTGAGTATTTTCTGCAGTGGCTGGAACAACGCCATGAGTCTGCGGTAATCCGGATCGTCTTTTGACTGGAAGATTGCCAGACCGCATTTCGCGGTTCCACCGGCGGATTTGGCCAGCGGCGCCAGCATGAAACTGTTATTCTCTGGCTTGAGCATGCGAGTGTAGAATTTTCGTGGAATCCTATCCTTGTGACATTCGACACAGCGGCGCGAGGCCACTTCCTTCAAGGTCGCATCCAGTTTGTACGGATACATTCTTCGGCTGCCTAGGTGTTCTTTGTAGCTGGAGGAGGAGGTGCCGTAGTAAGGCACGTTCAAATCGATCCAGAGAAAAACCCTGCGTCGATCGGCGTCAGGTACGTCAACCCTGGGCTTGCCATCCTTATCCGGGTGTCCGGTGCGAATGATCTCGGCGAGCTGGCTGGCAGGACTTCCCCAGCGCCGGGGTTGGATGTCGAGGATGTTGTGGCCGGCGCCATTGATGGTCCAGATCCACTCCGTGTAAGGGCTCATGCCGCGGACATGGTCGTATTTGCGTCCGGAAGGGCTGCCATGGTTCCTCCAATTCATTTCACCCTGGGTGCCTTTGCGGGCGAGTATGTCGTAGGAGACGTTGAAGAAGTCTGTCTTGTCGCCGGTAAGGTCGACATCACCGGGCTGTTCCCGTTCGTTGTGGCACTTGACGCAGTTGCGATTGAGCACGGGTTGCACGACTTCCGGGTAGCTGAATCCCTTGACTCCCCAGTCAGGAGACTTGAGTTCCTGGGGGGTGCCTCGCATTGTCATGTGCCCGGTGCTGAGTGGTGTGGCGGAATTGCGGTCGGAATGGCAGCCGACACACCCCTGCACTTCCCCGGGCATCATGTGGGTGAAACTTCTCATCCGCTGAACGGCGCGACCTTCACCGTCGAGGGCCATGAAGTAAATGGGGACTTCGGAGGGAACTTTGAAAGCGCTGCTTCCGTCTTCCGCGACATCCGCGAATCCCCAGACTTTCTTTGGAGCGTAGGTGGCGCCGCAGGAAACCAGCGGGAACTGGAAGCCGAAGACGGCGATGTTCCTCATGCCCGGGCCGTCAGGCCGATGGTTGTTTTGTGGGGTGTAGGTGTTTTTCTCCAACTCCTGCACGACGGCGATCTGCTTGATTTCGCCCCGCTTCACGCTCGGTTCGAGTCCGTTGTAGACGTCCTGGACGAAGACCGTTGCCCAGGCGCCGGAGACGCTGCCGTCCTCGGGCAACACCGCCAGTTTGTCGCTCGGTCCGCCTCCCAACACCGGAGGCCGGGTCGTGCGGTGGATCGGTTGCGCGCAGTAAAAGCCCATGCCCTTCTGCGGTTGGAGCAGCGTCGCGGCATTGCTGTCGAAATCGCGAACCTGAATCGCCCCGGCCTTCGAGACCAAGAATCGGGTGCCGTCTATGGCGCACGGTTTTTCGTAGGTTCCGCCGATACGCATGTCGAGCATGCCGTTTCCCCACGGCCCGCCGCCGATGCGATGGGCGTAGATATCCACTTCGGGCGTCAGGTTTTTGATGGCTTCCTTTGAGTTGGCGCCCTTGGCGGGATCGATGAGGACAATTCCGCCGCGACAGGGGCCGTTGTGGTTGGCAACGGTGGAGAGGACTTTGCCGGTGCCGGGGACGGGTTGGGCGTCCATGAACGTGCCGGGTGAGATGACGCGGTTGCCGTAGAAGCCGGTCAGGCCGGTGCCGTCCACGTTGATGGCCCAGAGGCTTTGAATGGGGCAGGCCGCCCGGTCGACATATTCCCAGCGGGTATAGATGATTCGCCCGTCATTGAGCACCGACGGTGTGAAGTCCATCAGGTAATTGGACGAGAGCCTCTTTTGCTTGCTGCCGTTGCGGTCCATGCGGTAGACGACAGGGGAGGTGACTACGTAACAATAGGCGTAGGCGGGCTTGCGATCCGAGATGAAGGCAATTCCCCCGTCGGGAAGCCAGCAGGGATCGAGATTGTTTGACTTCCCGGTGGTGAGCTGCTTCAAGCCGCTGCCGTCAACGTTTACGCGGTAGATCTGGTAGTTGTTGTCAGGCACTGAACGGTCGATGTCTTCGTTCAATGCCACCGGGTTGCATCTCTCAAGTCCACCCTTCTTCCAGGAGAACACCACTTCCTTTCCGTCGTAGGATAGATCGGCCGTCAGAATCATGCCTTCGGAGGAATCAACAATGCGGTGGAGCTTGCCTCCTTTTGCGTCGGGGCGGAAGATGTAGAGTCCGCCTCCGGGCTGGTAACCTTCGACATGGTATACATACACGTGCGAGATGTTGAGGGGATGACGCTTGACCAGCAGGATGTCGCGGAAGCCCATGCGCCCGCTGAACAGTTCTTCGCGCAATGCCTGTGACGCCGCAGTGCGTTCTTCGGTGGGAAGGGACAAGCGGGCTAATTGCAAGTCGCTGGGGGTGACCCCGAAGACAGCGATTTCCGACGCGCCCGGGTTGACGGCTCCCTTGTGTGCGGAAAGGAACTTCAGTCGAATCTTTCGGACCGTGGTTTTGGGGACAGGGATGCGTTGCGAACCGTGGCGCATTTCGAACGCTCCCTTCGTGGCCGGCGTGGTGGAATCGTCCAGATAGACTTCGTAGTCCTTGAAACATTCCTCGACGATCATGCCGGTTCGACCGAAGTAGACGATCTCGGCGACTTCGACCGGAGTCTTCCATTTCAGGGTGAATTCGCCCTTGAGCCCTTCCTGGCCCCGGACGCACCACGCCTGTTTCAAGTCGGCTTTGCACTCCAGCGCGGGGATCTTTCCGTCGACGGCCCAGCGCGCAAGATAATCGGCACTGTATTCACTGCTGGCCGACACGGTTGCCTTGGGGGCGAGGTTATGGATGACTTCTGCCGGGGAACAAACCGCGGAGGAGAAGGCGAGAATGGTTGTGGTCTTGATCCAGTGTATTTTCATGACATCACCGTTTGACGACTATGATGACATCGGATGAGCCGAAAAAACTTGATTCTGATCAAACTATTAGTCGAAATCAGCAGTATCGTCTTGTTCAAACAGCGTGTCCGGGGGATGTCTAGACGGCTCGGTGCGCGCGAAATGTTTCTTTTTGAAAGAGGATCTGCCCAAAAACCAGCTTGAACGTGGGGCCATTCTCGAGAATTACGAGAGACGCCTTGGCGACAAATTTACCATCGCGCGTTATGCATGAATTCTACAACGGTGCCAGCGCTAATCTGAGATTCACCCTGATTTGCCTATTCTTGATCCTTAGCGCAGACGCTGCTGTCCCTCAGGACCCGGTGCTGCCGGAAGGTGTTCATGAGGTGATCTTCTCGACGCGCCCCTATGGGCCCGATAATCATTACTATGCGAACTTTGGTTACTACTGCCAGGATCCGGAACAGAAGGCTTATCCGCAGGGCGGCAGTCTTTGTCGATTGGATTTGCGGACCGGAGAAGTGACCGACCTGCTAAATGATCCAACCGGTGGCGTGCGTGACCCGCAGTTGCATTATAACGGACGCAAGGTCTTGTTTTCCTACCGCAAGAGTGGGTCTGAACATTACCATCTGTATGAGATCAACATCGACGGCAGCGGTCTGGTGCAACTGACCGATGGGCCCTACGACGATGTCGAACCGACATATCTCCCCGACGATGAAATCGTGTTTTGTTCGACCCGATGCAACCGTTGGGTGATGTGCTGGAAGGTGCCGGTCGCCATTCTTTATCGTTGTGGCCCGAACGGAGAGAACATCCGCGCTCTCAGCAGCAACGCCGTGACGGAAAACACGCCTTCGGTTCTGCCGGATGGCCGGATTCTCTACACACGTTGGGAATACGTCGAACGCAGCCAGCTCTGTTATCACCACCTGTGGACAGTCAATCCGGACGGCACCGGGCAGATGACCTATTACGGTAACATGTACCCTCACGGCATGCATCAAAACATCGCCCGGCAAACCGGCAACGTCGTCGACTACAACAATGTTCCCGGCGCAGTGGCCATGTTGGATGCAAAACCGATCCCCGGTACCCGAAATGTGATCGCCATCTTTTCTCCGGGCCATGGGCGCAAGGAACACCAGGGATATGTGACTGTCATTGATCCGCGCAAGGGGCCGGATGATCAGACTTCGGCGCGCCGCATTCACAGCGCTGCCGGATGGCGCGACCCCTTTCCCGTTGCCAAAGACCGGTTCCTGGTGGCCAAAGAGCGCGAGCTGCACCTAATGGACGAGCAGGGACACACGCGGCTTTTGCATCGATTGGAGGACGCACGACCGCACATGCGATTGCATGAGCCGATTCCCCTTCGTCCCCGTCCGCGCGAAAGGAAGCCGTCCGAACGAACCGTGCCATCCGAGGTAGTGGGTCGGATGGTTCTGGCGAATGTCACATTGGGTCGCAACATGGAAGGTGTCCAGCCGGGCGAGATAAAAAAGCTGTTGGTCCTCGAGCAACTGCCCGGACCATTCCATGTCAGTCCGGGATTCGACGGCATCAGTCTGTGGGGCGCCTTCACCTTGATGCGCATTGTCGGCACCGTCCCCGTTGAACCGGACGGATCAGCCTACTTCGAAGTGCCCGCGTTACGTAGCGTGTTTTTCGTCGCCCTTGATGAAAATGACCTGTCCGTGAAAAAAATGCAGAGCTTTGTCACGGTTCAACCCGGCGAAGTGCTGAGTTGTGTCGGATGCCATGAACCCAGAACCATGGCACCGCCCAATCTGAAACAATCCGCCCTGATGGCCGTGGGTCGAGCCCCCAGCAAAATTGAGCCGATTCCGGACATGCCTCAAATCATCGATTTCCGGCGCCATATTCAGCCCATTCTTGACCAACACTGCGTGGAGTGTCACAGCCGGCAAAGATCCGATGGCAATCTGCGTCTCGACGCCGGACGAAGCATGGCTTCTCACGGAAGCGGGCGCGTGCTGACGTCATATGTCGAACTGGTGCGGCGCCTGGGGGAGATCGCCGATGGTCGCAACGCCCATGGAAACCGGGCTCCGAGAACCATGGGCAGTTCGGCTGCCAAGCTAATGCAACGGATTGATGGCAGTCACTACGACGTGAAAGTGTCACCCCACGAAAACCGGTTGGTAAGGCTTTGGCTGGATTCGGGTGCCGTCGCCAATGGCACCTACGCCATCATGGATGGAGGAACGCCGCAACGCCCCAGCCCGAACTACATCCGCGAAATGAAGCGATACGGGGTTTTGCCCGAAGATTTCCAACTGGGCCGCGATCCGATCGACGTGTATGCCCTCGATGAGGCCTACTGGCAGACGCTTTGGCATCGGCCTCATGGTGTAAAACAAGGTGCCGCCACAAATACCAGCGAATAAGCAAGACACGAGTCAAGCGCGAACTGGGCCGTGCGCCGGGTCAGCGAGAATCGCAAGTTGGGAAGAAGGCTTCAATAGTTTTGGAGAATGATTGAGTTCTGAATTAGGACCCTGAGGGATGAAAACACATACACTCTGTTTGCTCAATCTCGTGGCATGTTGCACGGTTCACTCGGCCTCTTATCCAGAGGCGCTGAATGACGCCGCCATCAATGTGGAACGTCTGGACAGTATTCTGGATCACTCATTGATCGTCGGAAACGGTGACATCAACGCGCTGGTGTGGAATGAGCGCGGCGCGACGACATTGATGTTGACGAAAAACGACGTCTGGGATGCGCGTCTGCTGACCCGCAATGACCCTCCGCTACCTACCCTTAAACGGATCAAGGAACTCGGAGCAGAAGGCGGTGCCGTGGGCGCCACTCGTCATGGTTTCATCTTCCCGGAAGGATACGTGTTCAGCGGAACGGACAGCTATCATGCAAAACCATATCCATGCCCGATCCTCTGCGGGAAGCTGATCCTGGGCGACCAAAACCCATCCTGGCGCCGGATCCGGGCACAGGGAACACACAACGATCTGAACACACCAGACGGCCTCGCGGTCATGCGTATCGAGGGCGAAGCCGGGACGTCGAACGGTTATGCGTACGGCCCGATGGATCTTTCAACGGATCAGTATGCAAAGTTGACTGTAAAATTGTCGGGCACTGAAAATGCCCGGTTCTATATCGACGTGATGGACACGGATAACGGTATTCTTTTCAAGACGGACTGGCAGGAAACACCAACGAAAGAAACTGTATTCACATATGATCTGCTGAAAGGGCAAATGATCGGCCGCATTATTCTGTATACCTGGACGGAAGACGGGGAAATGGCGGAGAACTGGTTTCACGATTTGAGCCTGTCGGGAACCGGCGGCAGAAGGGGTATTGAATTCTCCAACGGCCTGGCCGTATCCGGCCGGTTGGACATCGCGAAAGCGGTCGCGACAATCGACGGCGAGCCAGCCATAACCGTACGCGCACTTGCAGACCGGAATGTGTTCCTAATTCGAGGCGGTCAATCCGTAAAACTGGTGCCCAGTAATTCGCTGGATGTTCCTGAAGCCGCAGGGGGTGTAAAGGATGGTGTGCGGTTTCTGCACAAGACCATTCCGGGCGATCTCGACTGGAAGGGCATGGAGTTTGCCGTCGCGGTTGCGGAAAAGGGCGATCTCAAGGCCGTGGCTATCGTCACATCTGTTGAATCAAGCGACGTAGTGGGTGCGGCGGTGAAAGCGGCAAAGGCAGCGCTGCAGGAAGATTCGTCCAAGCTGATTGCGAATCATGAAAAAACCTGGAAGACCTTTTGGTCGCGGAGCGGTCTGGAGATCGACGACGAACTCCTTCAGCGAACCTGGTACCGGGGGCTTTATTTCCTGCGTTGCGTTAGCAAGCCGGGTGCTCAATGTCCGGGGCTCTTCGCCAGCCTGATCAACAACACACCGGCCTGGCATGGAGATTATCATTTGAACTACAACATCCAGCAGGTCTTTTGGGCGGCGTATGCGGCAAATCAACTTGATCTCGTGGAGCCCTATGACCGATTGATCCGGGAATACCTGCCCCGTGGTCGGTGGCTGGCCAAAGAGGTCTACAGCATGGGCGGCGCCTACTATCCGCATGTGATGTATGCCTATGAACCAATCTCTCCGGAAACCTGCAAAAGCCGCAACGGTCGCCAGTATATTCACCACGTTTGGGGACTGACGATCGGCGTTGCCGGCTTCACGATTCAACCGGTCTGGTGGCATTACAAGTATGCGCCGGATCAAGAATTCCTCGAGGAAACGGCTTATCCGGTGGTCCGTGAAGTCGCCGTGTTTTATGCGGATTTCATCGAGCAATGTGAAGGGGATGAGACGGTACTGCTGGGCCCGAGTGTCTCGCCGGAGCATCATGGCTGGACGCCCGGACTGTCCCGAAACTACAACTGCGCATTCGATATTTCGATGATCCGTTTCACGCTGAATGCAACCATTGAAGGCGCTATCCTGCTGGGTAAGGATGAGGAACTAGTAAAACGTTGTCGTGCCGCCCTGAAACGCTTGCCGGACTACCCGGTGCATGGAGATAGAGAACCAGTCGTGGTCGATGTCAAAGGTGCCGGCCCGATCACCTACAACATCTCGGTTCCCGCCACACCGGTTTTTCCTGGTGAAGTGATCAGTATCATGTCGCCCAAGGAGCAACGGGACCTGTTTGAACGAACCATTCGGGGGCTTCGATGGAATGGAAATAATGCAGCGGTAATGCTGGCGGTATCGCGCGCGCGCCTGTCCATGGAGGGAACGTTCGAATGGTTGAAGACAGAAGTCCATGCCCGAACAAGACCGAACGGGACGATGAGCCTTAATCGCTTGCACCCACCAAAGGGACTTAATAACTATGGACACTACACCGAGCAGTTCGGGACCGGGATGGCGATTTCGGAGATGCTAATTCAAAGTGTGAACGACACCATTCGCCTCTTCCCAGCCTGGCCGAAAAACAAGAAAGCGAAGTTTGACCAACTTCGAACGCAAGGCGGCTTCCTCGTTTCGGCGGATCAGAACGCCAAGGGCGAAATCGGGCCGGTCCGTATTCAGTCAACAGTCGGTGGCACCTTGAGCGTGGTGAGCCCCTGGAAGACAATCCAGGCTAAAGGGAAAACCCGATTACATATCGAAAAAGGCGTCGTCCTTATCGGAACCCGGCCGGGAGAGGTTGTCGTGTTGACCCCGTAATGTCTGGAAATTGCAACACAGAACGAGTGTCAGGTGTGGAAGCAGTATTTATGTGGCAACGGGCCCTCGAATTCAGATGGCGGAACACGGCGGAAGTTCATCATGCCTGTCCCGGGGTGAACTGGTTTATCACCTTGGAACTGGAGAGGCCAAAAAAGTGGATTAACCCCGCATCACTTGGGCGGACGGTAAAACGATTGCCGGGCGAAAGCTTTCCACAATTCAGGAGTTAACTTTTCGACATGAGGCAAAATACACAAAAAGCAAAAGTAAACAGTCAGGAAACCCGTCGTCCTGCATGGTGAATCTATCACGTATCTCCTTGTCACCGTCGGCATTCGCTTGTTTTGTATGCCCGAGTTTCCTGCCACTGGACACAGCGATTACACGGTGGTCTGCAGTATGTTTCAAAAGGTTTTGGATGATTGTTGTTTGTGCCCTGATGAGCCAGTTCGCCATCACGGGTTGGGCGGAAACCACCCTTCATATTGCTCCTGATGGAAATGACCGGTGGTCCGGACGCCTTTCCCGTCCTAATCTAGGTCAATCTGACGGCCCACTTGCGACCCTTTCTGGAGCGCGCGATATGATTCGCAAGATGAAATCCACAGGGAAGCCTCCAGGTCTCGTCCGGGTACTGATTGCCGGAGGAGATTATTCACTTAAGAGGCCGGTTGTTTTCACCCATCAAGATAGTGGTGAGTCCCAGGCTGCAATCCATTACCAGGCAGCACCTGGAGCCCGACCGGTCTTCACAGGGGGAATTGTTGTCAAGGGATGGATATCTTTGGGCGATAACTTGTGGAAGGCAATCATCCCTGCGGTCGCCAAGGGTAATTGGTATTTTGAACAGCTGTGGATCAACGGTCAACGTGCCACGCGTGCCCGAACTCCAAACAAATTCTTCCATTACATGACCGATGTGGAGGAAATAAAACTTTCTGATGTCAAGTCGCGTCAGACGATCCACGTGACCCCAGAGGATGTCCGCCTGCTGGCGTCCCTTTCTGTAGAGGAGAAGCATGATGTTCAGTTACTGGCCTATCACAAGTGGGACAACACCCGTCGGTTTTTGAATTCGATAGACACCAACAAGGGGATACTGATCACTGACGGACGAATGATGAAGTCCTGGAATCCCATGAAAAAGGGAACAGGATATGTTTTGGAGAATTTTCATGCCGCCCTGGATGCTCCCGGAGAATGGTTCTTGGGACGGAACGGGGTGCTCCTCTACAAGTCGTTTTCCGGTGAAGACGTCAGCCAGGCTCGGGTGGTGGCACCGGTTACAGAGCAATTGCTGGTGATCAAGGGCAACCCTTCCGCCGGGCAATTTGTCGAACATCTGCATTTTACCGGGCTGTCCTTTCGTCACGCCCAATGGTTGACCCCACCCGAAGGCTTTGAACCCTCCCAGGCGGCATCGCCGGTCGAAGCAGTGATCCAGATGGACGGGTTTCGGAACTCGTCCTTCAGCGACTGTGAAGTGGGGCACACGGGAATCTATGGCATTTGGGCGCGGAAGGGTTGCCGCAACCTACGGATCCAAGGATGCCATCTGCACGATCTGGGGGCAGGTGGCATTCGCATAGGTGAAGTCGGCATTGCTCCGGCGGAAACTGAATTCACTGGAGAAATTGTAGCAGAGAACAATATTATCCGCCATGGTGGTCGTATCTTCCCTTGCGCCGTGGGGGTTTGGATCGGCCATAGTGGTGACAACGAGGTGACGCATAACGAAATTGCTGACTTTTATTACACCGGTGTCTCCGTGGGGTGGCGCTGGGGATACGCCAAAAGCCTGGCAAAGCGAAACAGAATCGAATTCAATCACATTCACCATCTCGGATGGGGCTTCCTCAGCGACATGGGTGGCGTCTACACCCTGGGACCATCCGAGGGCACGACCGTTAGCCATAACGTCATCCACGACGTGTATTCCTGGAGCTACGGGGGATGGGGGCTATACAACGACGAAGGAAGCAGTCACATCGTGATGGAAAACAACCTGGTCTACAACACCAAGACCGGCGGGTATCATCAACACTACGGGAAAGAGAACGTCATACGCAACAACATCCTCGCTTTCAGTCAAACCCATCAACTGCAGCGAACGCGCGTTGAACAACACCTCTCATTCATCTTTGAGCGCAATATTGTCTACTGGAACGAAGGTCCGCTCTTCGCCGGGAAATGGACAGATGACAAGGTTGTCTTGAGGAGTAACCTTTACTGGCGCGTTGACGGCAAACCAATCGAGTTTGCAGAAAGCACCTTTGAGGCTTGGCAACGAGGCGGACGAGATGCCAAGTCGTCGGTTGCAGACCCGGAATTTGTCGCACCTGATCAATTCGACTTCACACTCCAGGAAAACTCGTCCGCATCAAAGATTGGATTCAAGCCGTTTGATCCCCGCCGTGCAGGGGTATATGGAAGTGATTCATGGGTTCGGTTGTCCAATAGTGTTCAATATCCTGAATTTGAAACTCCACCGCCACCGCCATTTTAGGTGAAAATTACTCGACCGAAGATGATCGGGCTTGGTTGATCGTTGAATCAGGGTGATCTCAGTTCTGAAGAAGAATTATCAGTCGGCGCAAGACGCGGCAACCGCGTATGGTGTCGACCAGATCGACTGGGCTGAACTCGCAGATTGAACAGACTGGCCGACCTCAGCGAGAAAGGGTTATGCGATCCGTAAGGGTTTTGTGAATCCATTAGATAAGCCCTGTTTCACGCTCACTAGGAAGGTGATCGAGGCAAATCAACAGGCCAAAACCTGGCACGCCGAAACGAACAAGAAGTAGAATCGCGAGATAAAACAACATGCGAAGCCAGACAAACAACACGCTTGCTCAACTCGTACTGCTTTTCGCATCGTTAGAGTTTTTCGCGTTTGTCCCAAACGACTCATACGCCGCTGATCGGCAACCCAACATCCTGTTCTTTTTCGCTGATGACTGGATGCGTTACGCGAGCGTCTATGCCGACGTCTGCCAGCACGACAGTGCTTACACGCAGTTTCAGATCGATTCGCCCAGGAAAAATCCGACAGGGTTCACGGGGCGCGACTGGCATCCGGCCGATGGCCGGGTAATCTGGAAAACCGAGCAACCCGGCGACGTCGATCACACGTTGAAGATCGATTCAGGTGCATCCTCGGTGACGTTCGACGTGGAGTTGACCAAAGGACAGGCACAATTGCAGACATGGCTGACGGACGCCGCAAGCGGCAGACAGCGAGGTACGTACTTCGTCGCAATCGAAGAACGTTCTGCCCGCAAGACAGTTCCGTTTCCCGCTTTGATTCCTCAAGTGAAGCCGACGGACCGATTGCTCAGCGCGGCGATGCAGCGATTATACGATGTCTGGAATCCACGCGAAGACCGCGGCAATGAACTGTACAGCAATTTCAAGTATTCACCGCTGAAAGGGCTGTCGTACAAAGGCAATGTTTCGCGACGCGACCCGTCGAAGGTGTTGAAGATCGACGGAACGTATTACGTCTGGTACACGCGGCGCAACACCGTGCATCCGCCGTCAGGACCGCAACGGGCAGATGAAGTGACGCCGTCCTTTGACTGGGATCTCTGCGAAATCTGGTACGCCAACAGCAAGGATGGATTCACATGGGAAGAACAAGGGCCGACGATTCGGCGACCGGAGAAAGGTGAATACGGCTGGCGGAGCGTTTCGACTCCGGACATCCTCGCGTGGGGCGGCAAGTTCTATCTGTACTATCAGGGATTCAACGAGATCCCCGGCCTGAAAGGTGATCGCGCGGCGACAACGGTCGCCCAGGCCGACTCGCCCGATGGCCCGTGGCGGCCACTGGGGCGAGTCGTTATTGATTTTGGCGAAAAAGGCGAATGGGATTCCAACGCGATTCACGATCCCTATCCCATCCTTTATCGGGACAGGATTTACCTTTATTACAAGGGCTCGCCCGGTAAGCATGGCGGCGACGGCACACTGGTTCGCGCGCAGGGCCTGGCCATCGCGGAGCATCCGATGGGGCCGTTCACAAAGTCACTGCTGAACCCGGTAATCAACTCAGGACACGAGACCTGCTTCTTCCCCTGGAAAGGCGGCGTTGCCGCAATTGTCAGTCTGGACGGACCGGAAAAAAACACCGTTCAGTTCGCGCCGGACGGGATCAATTTTGAAGTGAAGTCGCTGTTGCAGATCCCGCCGATTGCGCCCGGGCCGTTTGTGGCTGACGCCTTCGGCGACAACAGCAACGGACGAGGTATCACGTGGGGATTGTGTCATATCAATCCGGACAGCGAGGCGGCGAACATGCGCTCGATCCTTGCGCGGTTTGATTGCGATCTGTCGCTAGATGTCGATCGCCGGGTGATGAAGAACAACAACCTGAGGTTCGACCAGCAGACCTACTTCCAGAAAAGAGTGCGATTGCATGAGTATCTTGATCGGCAGATCCGTCGTGAGCGGGAAAAGCTCGACACTGATACGGTCATGTACTCGGGCGACTCAGTGGTTCGCAGTAGATCGGGCACTCCTGCCCGACTTCCTGCGACGGGCTGGACTGACCATCCTACCAAAGCATTTCCGGCGGTTATGCCTTTTGAGAAACCGACCGATCGCCAACTCAGCGCCGCCTGGGCGCGAATGTGGGATCGCTGGAATCCGCACGAGGATCGTGGCAACGAGTTATACAGCAACTTCAAATACTCTCCGCTCAAGGGATTGAAGCGCGAGTCCAATGTCTCACGCCGGGACCCGACGAAGGTGATTCGCGTCGGTGGGAAATACTATGTGTGGTACACGTGCCGGCGAACTGTGGTTGCTCCCGTCGGTCTGGAGAAGGCGACGGACACCATTCCCGCAACGGACTGGGATCTGGCCGACATCTGGTATGCGACCAGCGAAGACGGTTATTCGTGGACGGAACAGGGCATCGCGGTCAAACGTCCTGAAAAACCAATTCAGGGTTACCGTTCGATCTGCACGCCGGACATCCTGATGTGGAAAGGGAAGTATTACCTGTACTTCCAGGCCTACAGTCCGATGGTGGGTCGGTCTGCATATTGCCCGGTGATGGCTGCGATCGCCGGTTCCCCGGACGGCCCGTGGACGCTGCACGAAAAGCCGGTTATCGCACCAGGCCCGGAAGGTTCCTGGAACAACATCAAGATCAACGACCCTTATCTGCTGGTTGTCAACGACAGGATCCTGATGTATTACAAAGGAGCGCCGCGGGAAACAGGCGACGAATACCTGCTGCGCATGCAGGGAGTCTCTTTCGCCGACAATCCGCTGGGGCCGTTTGTCCCGTCGAAACTCAACCCCGTGATCAACTCAGGCCACGAGACCTGCATGTGGCCGTGGAAAGGTGGAGTCGCCGCGCTTGTTGCCCTGGACGGTCCGGAGAAAAACACCATCCAGTTCGCGCCGGACGGCGAGAACTTTGAAATCATGTCGATGATTCAGGTACCGCCCATCGCACCGGGTCCGTTCGTCCCTGACGCCTTCTCCTCTGACGGGGACGGCCGAGGCATCACGTGGGGCCTGTCACACATCAACCCCGACGGCGGCGGAGCAACCAGCGAATCCATGCTGGTGCGGTTCGACTGTGACCATTCGCTGAATGTCGATCGGCCAATCTTCAAACGCAACAATCTGCGTTTCGAACAGAGCACCTACTTTCAGGCCCGCGTGCGACTACCCGATTTCATGCGCAGGCAGATCGATAAAGAGCGAGACCGAGTGGATCGCGACACGATTCAGACCGAAGCCCTCCTGCCACTTCCGAATCCCGCTTACAACCCGAACGTGAAGCCAACGACCCCAAAGCCCGAAGCCAAACGCTCAACGGACCGGTGAATCATTTACCTCGTTCTCACTCGGAAAATCCGCCTGATCCTCCTTGGTCCGATGGTAGTTGTTGCTACCGGGCATCCATTTGGACGTGGCGATTTCACCGAATACAATCGCATCGAAAACCCCGCCTGATTTTTCAATCGTCAATACACTGCCACCGCGTTGGTCCAAGTTGGCCGGAGTGGCCTACGCAACCAGTGTTTTGTCCGATATAATTACTTTCTCCGCACCTGAAACACTGATGGAAAGAACACTGACAGCCAGGGATAACAGTGAAGCCAGTCGAATGATCTGATTCCGAAGAATCCAAATTGGATCGTTAATCAATCTCTGATGATTTGCTTTCATCATGATTCTCAACTTGTTTACCCGCAATCCAATATTAGCCATGCGCGACACCAATGCACGGTTTTTCAACATGAGAGGCGCGAATTTCACGGAACGGATCTGGTTTGAAGAGCTTCAAGGATGATAAACCCATACCCCTATCTATCCGTGATAATCCGTGTCTTAATTTCTCCGCACATTTCGTGTCATGTTAAC
>PBTT01000083.1 GCA_002729195.1 Acidiferrobacteraceae bacterium | reverse complement strand
AAAGATCTCCATCTGCTGCTCGAGGTAGGCCCGATGCTCGGGGTTGATCGGGCTCAAACGTTTTTCGTTCATCAACATGGTCTGGCGTTGCAGCCACAGCTGCCAACCTTCTTGGGACACGTTGTCAACAATCCGTTGGCCCAGTGCCCCTGGCCACGGTGGGGTATCCAACGCCGGGGCCTCACGCCCAAGGACCACGCAATGAACGGTGGTGCTCATATCGAGTTCTCCAGTTGTTGCAGCAATCGCTTGACCGGCGCGGCCAAGCCCCGGCCTGGCATGGTTCCCGGTTTATACCAGAGTCGCTGATCGGACTGCATCCCGCCGGTGGCACGGGCCGAAACGCGCACTGGCTGGGGTTGGATCTCGAGCACAAAATGGGTGAAGCCGTGGCGCACGCTGGGCCAGGGAGCCAATACCGTACCGCTGACGCCGTAGGTCTTCTGGCACCACTCCCGCACACTGGTATCGACCGGGCACTCCGGCAAACTCCACAGGCCACCCCAGATGCCCGCAGCCGGCCGCTGCTCCAGCAACACCCGACCCACAGGATCAATCAACAACAACAACATGGTTTGGCGCAGCGGGCGCGTCAGGCGGCGGCGCCGGCCCGGGTAGGCCTGCACCCGACCGAGCGCGCGAGCATAACAACGCGTGGCCAGGGGGCAGCGCCCACAAGCGGGGCTCGTGCGCGTGCACACGCCAGCACCGAGATCCATCATGGCCTGGTTGTGGCTGGCTGTGCGCCGACCGGTGCTGGGCAATATCATCCCGGCCAGTTGCCACAGCTTTCGGTTTACCGGTGCCATCCCCGAGTCCCCGGCTACCGCGAAACACCGTGCCAGCACCCGCTTGACGTTGCCGTCGAGCACCGGCTGGCGCTGGCCAAAGGCAAAACTCAGGATCGCGCCTGCAGTCGAACGGCCGATACCGGGCAATGTCAGCAACTGGTCAAGTTCGCGGGGGATCGAGCCACCATGATCACGCTCGAGTACCCCGGCCGCCCGGTGCAGGTTGCGGGCCCGTGCGTAGTAGCCCAACCCGGTCCAGTGCTCCAGCACGGTATCGAGCGGCGCTGCCGCCAACGTGGCNATATCCGGAAAACTGCACACGAACCGCTGGAAGTACGGAATGACGGTNGCGACCTGGGTCTGNTGCAGCATGATTTCCGCAACCCAGATGCGGTAGGGTCCGACAGCGCCCTGCCAGGGCAGGTCATGGCGGCCGTGGCGGCGGTGCCAGCGCAGCAAAGTACTGCTGAAGCCGCTGGCCGCTGCATTGCCGATGGCGTTGTTCACTGCAGGCAAGGTCATAGCGGGTTTTCCAAGGCCAGTGTAACCGGCCACCTGGGCCGGGGCAGATATAATGAGCCGATGATAAAAACCGTTATTGGTATTGCCCTGCTCGGCTGCTCGCTCGCCACTGGCGCGGCTGACACCTTGAGCGGCCATGCCATGGCCATGTTCGACAACGAGGTGCCCCGGTACGGCCCCGGTTTTGCGCACTTCGATTACGTGAATCCGGCCGCGCCGGTCGGCGGCGCCCTGCGCCTTGCCACCGAGGGTACTTTCGACAGTTTCCACCCCTTTATTCCCAAAGGCAACGCCGTCAGCACCGGCTCGGTGGAAACATTGTTGGTCAACAGCGCCGACGAACCNTTCACCGGCTACGGCCTCATTGCCGAATCCATGGAGTGGCCANCGGACCGTTCCTGGGTGATCTTCAACCTGCGCCCCCAGGCCCGNTGGCACGATGGCACTCAAATTACNGCCGCTGACGTAGNCTTCTCGTTTACCACCCTGATGGAAAAAGGCGCGCCATTTTACCGCTATTACTACAGCGCCATCGACAGTGCCGAGGTGCTCGGCCCGCACCGGGTCCGCTTCAACTTCAAGGAAGCCGGCAACCGCGAACTGCCGCTCATCACCGGCCAGTTACCCATCCTGCCCAAACATTATTGGGCCAACCGTGACTTTTCGGCCACCACCCTGGAGCCGCCGCTTGGCAGCGGCCCCTACCGGATTCGGGATTTCGAGGCCGGGCGCTTTACCGTGCAGGAGCGGGTCACCGACTACTGGGGTAAGGGCCTGCCAGTGCGGCGCGGCCTCAACAACTTCGACACCATCCGCACCGAGTANTACCGTGACCCAACCCCGATTCGGCTGGCCCTGAAAGCCGGGGATACCGACTTCCGCCTGGAGAACCAGTCCAAAGCCTGGGCCGAGGACTACAACGTGGCGGTGGTTGAGAAAGGCTGGCTGAAAAAGGAACTGGTTCCGCACCAGCAGCCGACCGGCATGCAGGCTTTTGTGATGAACTCCCGGCGCAAACTGTTCCAGGACCCGCGGGTGCGTGAAGCGCTGGCCTACGGCTTCGATTTCGAGTGGTCCAACCGCACCTTGTTCCACGGCCAGTACACCCGCACCAACAGTTACTTCTCAAATTCCGAACTTGCCTCCTCGGGTCTGCCCGCAGGTGAAGAGTTGGCGATCCTGGAACACTACCGCAGTCAGATCCCCAAGCAGGTTTTCACCACCGCCTACCAGCCGCCAGCGACCGACGGCAGCGGCCGACCGCGCGAGAACCTGCTCAAGGCGAGCCAATTACTCAAGGCCGCCGGCTGGGTAGTGCGTGATCTCAAGCTTGTCAATGCACAAACCGGCGAGCTTTTCGCTTTCGAGATTCTGCTGGTGTCGCAGCCTTTCGAGCGCATTGTGCTGCCCTACAAAAAGAATCTCCAGCACCTTGGCATCGAGGCCAAAATCCGGCTGGTGGACCAGACCCAGTTCATTGAGCGCTACCGCCAGAAGGACTTCGACATGCTGGTCGCAGTCTGGGGTCAAAGCGAGACCCCGGGCAACGAGCAGCGCGAGTACTGGGGCAGCGCGGCCGCCGACACTGCCGGCAGCCGCAACCTCGCCGGCATTGCTGACCCGGTGGTGGATGAGTTGATCGAACTACTGGTCAAGTCAGAGTCACGCGAGCAACTGAACGCGCGCACGCGGGCGCTCGACCGGGTNCTGCTGTGGGGNCACTACGTGGTGCCCCACTGGCACATCCGNGCNGACCGGGTGCTNTACTGGGACAAGTTCGGCCGGCCACAGTTACCGGTGCGCGCCGGCGTTATGACCAATCGCTGGTGGTACGACNCCACCCGGGCACAGGCCCTTAAACAGGCACGACAGTAGCCCGCAACCGCTAACAGGACTGAGGCCGGCCGAGAACGCCGGTACCAGCAGCACGGAATCCACGCATGGGTGCCTACATCGTTCGTCGTCTGCTGCTCATCATCCCGACCCTGTTCGCGATCATGGTGATCAATTTCCTGGTCATCCAGGTCGCGCCGGGTGGGCCGGTGGAGCAGGTCATCTCCCAGTTGACCGGCATAGGCGGCGACATCACCGAGCGCGTTACCCGGTCCGGCACCAGCGAGACCCTGACCCAGGTAACTGACGGCGCCGCAGGCTTAAGCAAGTACCGGGGCGCCCAGGGCCTCGATCCCGACTTTATTAAAGAACTGGAAAAACAGTTCGGCTTCGACCAGCCGCTGCACATTCGCTTCATCACCATGATGAAAAACTATCTGGCGTTCGATTTCGGCGAGAGTTTTTTCCGCAACCGCAAGGTAGTTGACCTGGTGCTGGACAAAATGCCGGTGTCGATCTCGCTGGGCATCTGGGCCACGCTGCTGGCATATCTCATTTCGATACCGCTGGGCGTGGCCAAGGCAGTGCGCGATGGCAACCGCTTTGATATCTGGACCAGCGTCATTGTCATTATCGGCAACGCCATCCCAGGCTTCCTGTTTGCCGTCTTCCTGCTGGTGGTATTTGCCGGTGGCAGCTACCTGGACTGGTTTCCACTCGCCCGACTGACCTCGGAGAACTGGGCCACGCTTTCCTGGTGGGGAAAGATCACCGACTACCTGTGGCACCTCACCCTGCCGGTTATTGCCATGACAATTGGCGGCTTCGCGACCTTGACCATGCTGACCAAGAACTCCTTTCTTGATCAGATCAATCAGCAGTACGTGCTGACCGCGCGGGCCAAGGGGTTGTCGCAGCGCCGGGTGCTGTACGGGCACGTGTTCCGCAACGCCATGCTGATCGTGATTGCCGGTTTCCCCGGTGCTTTCGTCAGCATCCTGTTCACCAGCTCGCTGCTGATCGAGATCATCTTCTCGCTCGATGGCCTCGGCTTGCTGGGATTCGAGGCCGCCTTCAAACGCGACTTCCCGGTAATGTTCGGTACCATGTTCTTTTTTTCTGTGCTGGGCCTGGTGATGAATCTGGCCGGTGACCTGATGTACACGGTGATCGACCCGCGCATTGATTTCGAGAGCCGCGAGGTGTGACGGTGAACGGCAATCACTTAAGCCCGATCACCCGCCGGCGGCTGCACAACTTCCGCGCCAACCGCCGCGGCTGGTGGTCACTGTGGATTTTCGTGGTGCTGTTCGTGCTGTCGCTGTTCGCCGAGTTCGTAGCCAACGACAAACCCCTGCTGGTCTACTACAAGGGCGGGGTCTACACGCCGGTCTTCACCGCGTACCCGGAGACCGAGTTCGGCGGCGACTTCCTGACCGAAGCCGATTACGGCAACCCCTTCGTTGCCGACCTGATCAATCGCGATGGCTGGATGTTGTGGCCGCCGATCCGCTACCACCACCGCACCGTGGCCTGGGACCTGCCTGGCCCGGCACCCTCCCGGCCCGACATCAACCATTGGCTGGGCACCGATGACCAGGCCCGTGACGTGCTGGCCCGGGTCATCTACGGTTTTCGCATATCGGTGCTGTTCGGTTTCACCCTCACCCTCATCAGCGCCATCATCGGTGTCGGTGCCGGGGCGATGCAGGGTTACTTCGGCGGCTGGCTGGATCTCCTGTTCCAGCGCTTTATCGAGGTCTGGTCCAGCCTGCCGACGCTGTTCCTGCTGATCATCCTCGCCAGCGTGGTCGAGCCCAATTTCTGGTGGCTGCTGGGCCTGATGCTGTTGTTCTCGTGGATGGGCTTCGTCGGCGTGGTGCGGGCCGAGTTTCTGCGTGCACGCAACTTCGAATACGTGCGGGCCGCCCGAGCCCTGGGGGTCAGTGACCGCGTGATCATGTTCCGCCACGTGCTGCCAAACGCCATGGTGGCGACCATCACTTTCGTGCCCTTTACGCTGGCAGGTTCGGTCACGGTACTCACATCACTCGATTTTCTGGGTATCGGCCTGCCACCCGGCTCAGCCTCGCTCGGCGAACTACTGGGCCAGGGCAAAGCCAACCTGCAGGCACCGTGGCTGGGGCTGACCGGTTTTTTCGTCATCGCGCTGCTGCTGAGCCTGCTTATTTTCGTTGGCGAGGCGGTGCGTGACGCCTTCGACCCGCGCAAGAACGTGACCTGAACATGACCGACCACGGCCAGACTCAAGTACCACTGCTCAGCATCGATGACCTGTCGGTGACCTTCAGCACGTCAGCGGGCGAGCTCGAGGCGGTGCGCCAGGCATCGCTCACGGCAAACCGTGGTGAGACGGTTGCGCTGGTAGGCGAGAGCGGCTCGGGTAAATCGGTTACGGCACTGTCGGTGCTGGGACTGCTGCCCTACCCCAGGGCCAGCCACCCTGGCGGCAGCATTCGCTTTGAAGGTGAAGAATTGCTGGGCGCCAGCGAGCAGACCCTGATGCAGGTACGCGGCGATCGCATCGGCATGATCTTCCAGGAGCCCATGACCTCGCTCAACCCTTTGCACCTGGTGGAGAAACAAATCTCCGAGACCCTGATCCTGCACAAGGGCCTGAGTGACGACCAGGCCAGCCAGCGGGCGCTGGAACTGCTGCAGCTGGTACGCATCCGCGACCCCGAGCGCCAGCTGCGGGCCTGGCCCCACCAGTTGTCCGGTGGCCAGCGCCAGCGGGTGATGATCGCCATGGCGCTGGCGAACGAACCGGACCTTTTGATCGCCGATGAGCCGACCACGGCCGTGGACGTGACCACCCAGGCCCAGATTCTGCGGCTGCTGAAAGATCTACAAGATACCCTCGGCATGGCGGTATTGCTCATCACCCACGACCTCGGCGTGGTCGAGAAGACCTGTGACCGGGTCTACGTTATGCAGGCCGGCCGCATCGTCGAACACGGCCACACCCGGGCGGTGTTCGCCAGCCCCGAACACCCCTATACCCGGGAGCTGATTGCCTCCGAGCCGGCAGGCAGGCGCGAGCCCGACAGGCGCGAGGGTGCAGCAGTGATGAGCGGGCACAACATCCGGGTCTGGTTTCCCATTCGCCGGGGGGTTTTCCAGCGCACCATCGGCCACGTCAAGGCAGTAGACGGCATCAGCCTGTCGCTGCGGCCGGGCCGCACGGTAGGCGTAGTCGGCGAGAGCGGCTCGGGCAAGACCACGTTGGCGCTGGCGCTGCTGCGGCTGGTCAGGAGCCGCGGCCAGATCGAATTTCTGGGCGCCAGCATCCAGGGACTGCATTCGCGTCAACTCAAGGACCTGCGGCGGGAACTGCAGGTGGTTTTCCAAGACCCTTACGGCAGCCTGAGCCCACGCCTGTCGGTCAGCCAAATCGTTGCCGAGGGGCTGGCCGCGCACCGAATCGGCGACGAAGCTTCGCGCGAGCAACAGGTGATTACCGCGCTCGAGGAGGTGGGGCTGGATGCGGCCAGCCGCCATCGCTACCCGCACGAGTTCTCTGGCGGCCAGCGCCAGCGGATCGCGCTCGCCCGGGCCATTATCATGAAGCCCGCCGTGGTGGTGCTGGATGAACCGACCTCGGCGCTGGACCGCTCGGTCCAGGCACAAATGATTGACCTGCTGGTAAAACTGCAGCAGGACCACCAACTGGCCTACCTTTTCATCAGCCACGACCTCAAGGTGGTGCGAGCCCTGAGTGATGAGATTATCGTCATGCGCGCCGGCAAGGTAGTCGAGCAGGGGCTGGCCGAGAAGGTCTTCAGCCAGCCGCGTGACGCCTACACCCGGGCCCTGATTTCGGCAGCGCTGGAACTCGAGGTGCTGGACGAGTCGGTCGTTTCCCAGTAGCCTCCCTGCCCGAAACTGCACTGCGCCAGGGCCGGCGCAGGGGCTATTCGTCGACGCTGGCCTGTGGCTGCCAATTCGGCTATGGTTCCAACTGTGCTGTGCCAGTCTGACCTACGGGGTAGTCTCCATGAACAGTGACAGCAAAACAGGCGAGATCAGCTACCAGTCTCTGTGCGACATAAGGATACTAGCCTCGCTGACTGAACAAGAATTTACCCAGCTTGCGGGCACCTGCGCCTGGCACCGCCATCGGCCTGGCCAGGAAATCGTGGTCCAGGATACGCCTTGTGATGAGGTGTACTTCATCTGCAGCGGGCGCGTCAGCGCCAAAACTTACTCCACTACCGGCAAAGAGGTGACCTATGCCGAATTGCATGCCGGCGATCACTTCGGTGAATTGTCGGCACTCGACGGGCAGCCCCGGGTTAGTTTCGTCGTCACCCTGGAAGAAAGCCTGCTGTCGTCGTTGAGCGCTGAAGCTTTCAATGCGTTTCTCGAGGCACACCCGGGCGTGATGCGGGCACTGCTGACCGACCTCGCCGGCCGGGTGCGGGCGCTGGACGAGAAGATTTTCGAGTTCAGTACCTTGAGTTCCCGCAACCGGATCCACGCCGAACTTATGCGTCTCGCCGACCCGCAGCGGCATGAAGACGGCAGTGCCGAGATCGCGCCACCACCCACCCACGCTGACCTCGCCAGCCGCACCAATACCACGCGCGAGAGCGTCACTCGTGAGCTTAACCGCCTGAAAAAAGCCGGGTTGCTGGAAGCCGATCGCAGCCATTACAAGATTTTGAATGTCGCCGCTCTCGNCGACNTGGTCNNCCNGCCTNTCGAGCTCTAGCANACTGCGCCNGNAATACNGCGCTGCTGAANATGCNCNGGGNGNGNGTGATAAAATGCCGCGCCCCNGCACANCNCGTGCCCACAGTGCACTGGATTGCCGATTGCCTNCCTGATGATCTTTCGTCCCTGCCGTTNTGTGCTGTTTATGCCTGNTGACANCCGCCGNGTGCAGNAAAANGCCGTGCGCCTTACNTGCAANCCNGGGCCNGCANCTNCTGCAAGTNCCGGCCACCNGCGAATGGCTGCAGGCGGCGGCCAGTTGAGCCNGTGACAGTGGACGGCTCNCGACGGGCCCTGNTCGGCTANCTTGCCCTGACCGGGGCTTCGGTGTACGCCGGTGCCGGCGCCATGCGCGGGCTGCGCATACCGCCCATTCTTGACCCGCGTGCTGCACCGCGCACGGCCCATCATTCGGACTCAAACTTCAGCGCAAGCGCAGAAGGCGCCTTCTTCCAGCAGGTCGATGGTGACGCACTCACCTGGCGGGCTTTTGAACCGGAGCCGATCCTCAAGACCAAAGGTACTTTCCATCTCCGCCTGGATAATATCCACCCCGGCGCCACCTTGGAGGTCTCCGGCCCGGGCCGAGTATCCGGTGAGCGCATTGAGAATTTGCGGCGCACAGTGACTGGCGACACCGGGGCCAACACCCTGACGCTACGCTGGCNCTTCCCACAACAAACCACTTATCGATTTTCGGTTATTGGTGACACTGGTGGCGGCCGTGAACTTGCCTGGACCCTCGAGCGCTCACGGCAACTGGGCATGCACTTCATGCTGCTGCTGGGTGACATCTACTACCAATCGGGGGATTACCAGCGGGCGGTTACTGCGCTCAACCACTCACCACTGCCGGTATACGCTACTATCGGCAATCACGACCTGCGCAACGGGCCAGATTGGTTCCTGGCCGATCAGTTCATTGCCCACATCGGCCCTACCAACAGCACCTTCAAACTGGGCGGCATCCAGTTTGTCAACCTGGACACCGCGGCTGATACTATTCCCTGGTCGGGCGGTGGCCGCGGCCGGCTGCTGCGAGCCCTGCCGGCCCTCACGGATAACCCCGGAATACGCGACTACGTGGTCTTCACTCATCGCCCCATTACCGATCCACGGGCTGTGACTGACCGGCCCAACGATCACAGCATCGAGAATTTTGGCGAAGACGGCTGGNTCTATCGGCAACTGGTCAGCCGGGGAGTGCGTTCGATTCTCAANGGCCACATCCATAAAACCATAGAGTTCGAGGATCGTCAGTTGCGCACCTATATCGCCGGNGAGGGGCTCGCGCACCTCGACCTNGTGGGTGGCAAGCANNTAGCCCGCATTCTGGTGGGTGAGGTTGCGGCTGGTGAANTGGTCGCTTACCNCTGGGAGNCGATGAATATGCCCTTCGAGNTCCACTGNAGTCAGCGNCTGCGCCAAGACATGGCCGAGTANGGCGATCNCTTCAGCGAGNCTCTGGCGAAGCTCANCATNCACTGCGCCAGCAGCATNTGATCTTTTGNANCCGGCTGNATTGTGGGCGCGCCGGAACTGGCCGGTGCTACACTGGCCGCCNGGCCCAGNNTACCGNCTGCGCTGATACCGGCCGAGCCTCATGTTCCAGCTTGAAGACCCACNCNACCGCCATGCNTCGAGACGNTCCAGCNTTTACGCCAGCTGCGCGGTAGCGACCTCGCANCCACTNGCGGCNCAGGCCGGCNTGGCGATGCTACAGGCCGGCGGTAACGCTGCCGATGCCGCCATTGCCGCCGCTATCACGCTNACCGTAGTAGAGCCNAANATGAACGGCATTGGCGGTGATGCGTTTGCCATCATCGCCAACAACNGCGNCCTGCACGGCTTCAACGGCTGCGGCCGCTCGCCAGCNGCCTGGAGTCCCCAGCGCTTTGCTGNCTNTNAGNCCTTCCCNGAGCGCGGTTGGGAGNCTGTCACGGTGCCGGGNGCAGTCGATGCCTGGGTCCAGGTATCCAAGCGCTTTGGCANTCTGCCTTTTGCACAATTGTTCCAGCATGCTATCGGTTACGCCCGCGAGGGCTTCGNCGTCTCTCCCATCGTTGCNACTGGCTGGGCCACGGCAGTNGAGCTCTTCGGTCAACTAGAGGGCTTTCGCTCCACCTTCANGGTCGACGGCCGNGCCCCNGNGGCAGGGGAGNGCTTNCGCTGCCCGGCGATGGCCGAGACCCTGGACGANATTGCNACAAGCCATGGTGACAGTTTCTACCGTGGTCGGCTGGCGCAACTGATAGCCNATGATGCTGCCNNCCACNNCGGCGCCCTGACCGCAGCTGACCTGGCCGGCCACCAGGGCTANTGGACCGAATGCCTGACCCANNAGTTNGCCGACCTCACGGTACACGAGATTCCGCCGAACGGCCAAGGNATCGTCACCCTGCTTGCACTAGGCATCCTCGAGCNNCTCGACATCGCCCGCTACCCGGCGCTGTCCGCCGACAGCGTGCACNTGCAGATCGAGGCGTTGAAGGCNGCTTTCACNGCGGCGCACCGGCACGTGGCCGATCCCGCGGCCATGGANGTCTCACCCGNNCAGNTGCTGCANCCCGCTNANCTGGCACGTTGTGCCAGTGAGATCCACCNCGAACANGCNGGTCAACCCCAAGCCCATAGCTTTNGNGACAANGGCACGGTTTACCTCGCTGCCGCCGACCGCGACGGCATGATGGTGTCGTGGATACAATCCAACTACNANGGCTTCGGCTCAGGNGCAGTGGTACCCGCGACCGGCNTCAGCTTGCANAACCGCGGCAGTGGTTTCACCCTGGANCCGGGGCACCCCAACCANGTCGCGGGNANCAAGCGTCCGTACCACACCATCATNCCTGCTGTTGTCAGTCGTGCTGGCCGGCCACTGNTGGCTTTTGGNGTGATGGGTGCNCACCACCAGCCNCAGGGCCAGGTACAGGTNCTNATCAACATCTTCTGCCACGGCTACTCGCCGCAGCAGGCNTTGGACGCGCCGCGCTGGCACCTGCANGAAGATTTCAGCGTNTCNCTGGAAGACGGCTTGGCGGAGTTGGCCACACCNCTGGCAGCGCGCGGACATGCGCTGGCTGCNCAGGCNAAAGCTGGCCTGTTNGGCGGNGGCCAGGCNATCCTGCGCACCGACAGCGGCTACGNTGCCGGCTCCGATCCGCGCAAGGACGGGCANGCGGTCGGCTACTGAGGCNCACGCCNGCTACTGGCTTATGGNCTACGAGGACCGAAANCANNGCCTGGCCNAGCNCNTGCGCGCNNCCAACGGCCAGGCAGTGCGGCTGGCCAAGCCCACNTCCAACCTGTTTCGCGATCGCCGNGGCCATGGCCAGGCCCTTGACGTCAGNGACTTCGGCCACGTGCTTNCCGTGGACACGGCTGCANNCACCATCGAGACCGAGGGCATGGTGACCTACGAGGCGCTCNCNGACGCGGCGCTGGCCCACGGCCTNATGCCNGCCGTGGTGCCGCAGTTGAAGTCCATCACCATCGGCGGAGCAGTTTCCGGCATCGGCATCGAGTCNTCCTCGTTTCGCTATGGCCTGCCCCACGAAACNGTGCAGGAGATGGACGTACTGCTGGGCAACGGNGAGNTCGTTACCTGCACACCTGACAACNCGCACCNCGACCTCTTCTTTGGCCTGGCCAATTCCTACGGCACGCTGGGTTATATCCTGCGGCTTAAGATCCTCGCTGTGCCGGCCAAACCGTTCGTCCGCCTTAACCACGTACACTGCACAGACGCTGATGATTTCTTCGAGCGGCTTGCGGCTGCTTGTGACAGCGAAGTTGATTTTATCGACGGCGTGGTGTTCGACCGCGGCAGGCATTACCTCACGCTCGGTGAGTTCATCGACCAGGCACCCTACAGCAGCGACTATACCTATCTTCAGATCTACTACCGCTCGATTCCTGCCCGCGCCGAGGACTACCTCAGCGTCCGCGACTACCTGTGGCGCTGGGATACCGACTGGTTCTGGTGTTCGAAAAATCTGTACCTAGAGAACCGGCTCTTGCGCATGCTGCTTGGGCGCGAGCGGCTGAACTCGATCACCTACCAGAAGGTGATGCGCTGGAACGCTCGCCTGGGCATCACCCGGCGCCTGGGGCAGCTGAGCGGCCGGCAGCGCGAGTCCGTGATCCAGGACGTTGACATACCCATAGCAAACGCAGGGGCATTTCTCGATTTTTTCCACCGCCAGATCGGCATCCGCCCGTTGTGGATCTGCCCGGTACGCCACGCTGCCGCCCACGGCGACTACCCGCTGTTCCCGATGCGCACGGACACGCTGTACATCAATTTCGGTTTCTGGGACAGCGTCCTGACGACACCGGAACAGGCAGCGGGGCACTTTAACCGGCTTATCGAGAAACAGGTAAAAGCTCTTGGCGGCATCAAGTCGCTGTACTCTCAGAGTTGCTACCCCGAGGACGAGTTCTGGAGTCTGTACAACGGCGACCACTACCGAGCACTGAAAGTGCGCTACGATCCTGGCGACCGCCTTAAGGACCTGTACCACAAGTGCGTGCTGCACGACTGACTTGAAGCCCTCTTGAAAGCCTGGCCGGGCGGCGCCATCTCCAAGAACTGGCACCCGCTGTGAACCAACCTTGACCTACGCCCTTAAGACACGCGCTCTGACGAAGACTTACGAAAACGGCGTCGAGGCCCTTAAGGGAATCGATCTGTCCGTTGCCGAGGGTGACTTCTACGCCCTGCTCGGGCCGAACGGCGCCGGCAAATCTACCGTTATAGGCATCATCTGTTCGCTGGTCAACAAAACTGGCGGCAGTGTTGAGGTCTTCGGCATCGATACCGAGCGCAACTTTGCAAAGGCCAAGTCATACCTCGGCATAGTGCCCCAGGAGTTCAATTTCAACATGTTTGAAACGCCATGGCAGATCGTACTCAACCAGGCGGGCTACTACGGTATCGAGCGGCGCCGGGCCAGGGAGCGGGCCGAGCAATACCTGACCCTGCTCGGCCTGTGGAGCGAGCGCCACGAGCCGGCGCGTGGCCTGTCCGGCGGTATGAAACGACGGTTGATGATCGCCCGGGCACTGGTTCACGAGCCGCGCCTGCTCATCCTGGACGAGCCCACTGCCGGCGTGGACATAGAAATACGCCGTTCGATGTGGGATTTTCTGCGCGAGACCAATGTCAACGGCACAACTATTATCCTGACCACGCACTACCTGGAGGAGGCCGAGAGGCTGTGCCGCAATATCGGCATCATCGATCAAGGGCTGTTGGTGGAAAATACCTCCATGCGCGGTCTGTTGCGTCAGTTGAGCATGGAGACTTTCGTCCTCGACCTGGAGCAGCCCGTTGCTGTGATCCCCGACGACCTCGCGCCAGTGTCGCGGCTGCTCGACGAGTGTACCCTGGAGATCGACGTCAACCGTAGCGATACCCTGAACCAGATCTACAGCCAGCTTTCGGCCGCCGGGATCAGGGTGCGCAGCATGCGCAACAAAAGCAACCGCCTGGAGCAGTTGTTCATCAACCTGGTGGGTCAGTCGCCGGTAAGAGCGAACGGCAAGTGAGCGCCGCCGATCAAATGGTCGCCTTCTACACCATCGTGGTCAAGGAGATTACGCGCTTTCTACGTATCTGGCAGCAGACTATCCTGCCGCCGGCGATTACAACCACGCTGTACTTCGTCATTTTTGGCAACCTGATTGGCCCACGCATCGGCCAAATGGACGGCTTTAACTACATGGATTTCATCGTCCCGGGCCTGATACTCATGGCGGTCATCACCAGCAGCTATTCCAACGTGGTGTCGTCATTCTTTGGCGCCAAGTTCATGCGCTCGGTGGAGGAGATTCTGGTTTCACCGACGCCCAACGTCATCATCCTGACTGGTTTCGTTGTCGGCGGCGTGGCCCGTGGCATCATCGTCGGCTTGGTGGTGACGCTGGTATCACTTTTTTTCAGTGATCTCAGAATTCACGACCTCGCCGTGCTCGCCAGTGTGGTTATCCTGACGGCAATATTGTTCTCGCTGGGCGGGTTTATCAATGCGGTCTTTGCCAAAAGTTTCGACGACGTTTCCATCGTACCGACTTTCGTGCTGACACCGCTGACTTACCTCGGCGGCATTTTCTATTCCATCCACCTGCTGCCTGAGTTCTGGCAAGGGGTATCCATGGCCAATCCAATCCTGTACATGATCAACGCGTTCCGCTTCGGTTTCCTGGGCATTTCTGACATCAACATCGCCTTTTCCTATGCCATCATTATCGT
>PBTT01000082.1 GCA_002729195.1 Acidiferrobacteraceae bacterium | reverse complement strand
GTGCACTGATCGGCAAGTTCGGTGCCGCTACCTTGCCCGGCGTGCCGGGTGCCGAGCAACTGATGCGCACCCGCGGCGTGGCGCTGTCGGTGTTGCACCGCACCCATGTGGCGGTGTGGTCACTGCTTGGGGGCCTGTTCGTCCTGATCGACCGTCAAGCCCACCCGGAAGATGGCCCACTTACCCGGGGGCCGGACGCCCGCTAACAACCCGTTTACCGTGAACGAGACGCGCCGACCTTTTGCCACCGCCCCGGCCCCTGCCCCCGACGGCACCCTGGTGGTAACTATTACCTACCTTGAGATGTTAAAGCCCCCGCCGGCAGCGCGCCGGCGAGCGAGATTGGAAAAACTCGCGATTTTCAGAGTCCGCCACCCGACCGTGCCTTTTTACCGTTATCTGTACAACAACGTCGGTGAACCCTGGCTGTGGTACGAACGACGCGCCCTGTCTGATGATGAATTGGCCGCGATCATTACCGATAACCAAGTTCACCTCTACGTGCTCTACCGGGACGGGGCACCGGCAGGCTTTGTCGAACTTGACCGACGCGTTGCAAATGAGGTGGAGCTTGCATACTTTGGGCTGTTGCCGCAGTACATTGGCCAGGGGCTTGGCCCGTGGCTACTGGGGTGGGCGGTCGAAACCGCCTGGCGCAGCCAGCCCTCCCGAATATGGGTCAACACCTGCACCCTCGATCATCCCAAAGCCATTATCGTCTATCAGTGCGCCGGGTTTTCACCGTACCGCCAGAAAACCCGGACCATTCGCGATCCCAGAGCCGAGCCATCCTGGCAAGGCCAGCACGCACCCTGAGCATCTATCAGGCATGCTGCACCTGATCCACCTGGCCCACCGCCATCACAATTCAGCCTGATCGCCCTTCTTGCCCAACCAGGCCTTACGGTCACCTGCGCGCTTGCGGGCCAGCAGCAGATCCAGCATACCGTCGGTCTTCCTGCCGGTATCCAGGTTAAGTTGTATCAACCGGCGGGTGGCGGGATCCATGGTGGTCTCGCGCAGCTGCGCCGGGTTCATTTCACCCAGACCCTTGAAGCGCTGCACATTTACCGTACCGCGCAGGTTCTCGGTTTTGATGCGCTCGAGCACACTTTTTTTCTCGCGCTCGTCCAATGCATAGAACACGTGTTTGCCCACGTCGATTCGAAACAGCGGCGGCATGGCAACACAAACCCGGCCAGCGTCGACCAGCGGCCGAAAATGCCGCACGAAAAGAGCGCACAACAAGGTGGCGATATGGGCGCCATCGGAGTCGGCGTCAGCCAGTATGCATACTTTGCCGTAGCGCAGTGCCGAAAAATCAGCTGAGCCCGGGTCCACTCCCAAAGCCACGGCAATATCGTGCACTTCCTGTGAGCCCAGCACCTCGGCCGGATCCACCTCCCAAGTGTTCAGGATTTTCCCCCGCAACGGCATGATCGCCTGGTAATCCTTGTCACGCGCTTGCTTAGCCGAGCCACCGGCCGAATCCCCCTCCACCAGGAAAAGCTCGGTATGTTCGAGATTCTGGCTGGTGCAATCAGCGAGCTTGCCCGGTAAAGCCGGGCCGGTGGCCACTTTCTTGCGTTCGACCTGCCGGCTGGACTTCAGGCGCAATTGAGCGCTGTCGATCGCGAGTTGTGCGATGCGCCCGGCCTCCAAGGTATGCTGGTTCAGCCATAGACTGAAGGCGTCCTTGGCGGCATTCGCTACAAAAACTCCAGCGTCACGCGAGGACAGGCGATCCTTGATCTGGCCGCTGAACTGGGGGTCCTTCATACGTACAGACAACAAGTAAGCGCAGCGGTTCCAGACATCCTCGGGGGTCAGTTTGACCCCGCGCGGCAGTAGTTCACGGTACTCGCAGAACGCACGCACCGCGTCGGTCAGCCCACTCCTGAAACCACTGACGTGGCTGCCGCCCTGTGACGTTGGAATCAAATTGACATAACTTTCTGTAACCGGCTCGCCGCCCTCTTCCAGCCAGGTAACAGCCCAGTGCACCTGCTGCTCGGCGCCCTCAATGTGGCCAACAAACGGGAACTCCGGGACCAGGTCGGCCGCACCTATCTCACCCAGCAAATAGTCCGGCAGCCCATCTTCATACTCCCAGGATTCGTTGTTCTTGCGCTCCTTCTCATCACGAAAATCAATTCTAAGGCCCGGACACAGCACCGCCTTGGCTTTGAGCAGCCGCTTCAGGCGCGAAACCGAGACAGTAGGGCTGTCGAAAAAGGACGGGTCGGGCCAAAAACGCACTCGAGTACCAGTATTGCGCAACCCCACTTTTCCGGTTGTTTTCAGCGGCCCGGTCGGTACACCGTCGCGAAAAATCATCCGGTGTTCACGACCGCCGCGCTTGACCGTGACCTCCAGCTTGGAGGACAACGCATTAACTACCGAGACGCCAACGCCGTGGAGACCGCCGGAGTAGGCATAGGTTTTATCCGAGAATTTGCCGCCAGCGTGGAGACGGGTCATGATCACCTCCACCGCGCTGACCTTCTCACCCTTGTGCTTGTCGACCGGCATGCCGCGACCATCATCGGTCACACTGGTAGAACTATCCTTGTGCAGCACTACCTCGATGCGGTGTGCATGGCCAGCGATGGCTTCATCCACGCTGTTGTCTACCACCTCCTGCACCAGGTGATTGGGCCGTTCAGTCTGGGTATACATGCCCGGCCGGCGGCGCACGGGCTGCAGGCCGGTAAGAACTTCTATTGCTGAGGCGTCGTAACTGGCTGCCATCAGTGGAGATCAAGAGAGTTAGCGAAAAATACCGGCGCGAATGATACACGACCCTCACTAGCGGGCCACAAAAAAAGAGTGATTAGCCTGGAGCTCACCGGTAAAAGCATCTTAGTAAACTCTGTTCGCGCTTGGTGTGGTCAAGCAGCATGGCGCCTTCTAAGGCTCCGGTAGTGTTGAAATCCTGCCACTGCTATAGAATCTGCTCTTGGTAATAGTGATTCCAGTCTAATTGGGTAGTTGCGCCAGGGTCGAGGTAACAGCAGCACAATGGCCAAACAAATGAAGTCCCGGGTCGGCGATTTTGAGAAATCCCTCAAGGAGCTTGAGGCAATCGTTGAGCGTATGGAAGCCGGTGATCAGCCGCTGGAAACCTCAATCAAAGATTTCGAACGTGGCATGACCCTGGTTCGGGCCTGCCGGGACAGTCTGCATCAGGCCGAACTCAAAGTTCAAAAACTGATTGAAAAAGAGGGCGTACTCGAGAGCGAACCGTTTGAGCCTGAGGACGAGTGACCCATTCCGACCACCTTGAGGCTTGCTGGCAGCGCTGGCGCGAACGCCTCGAGGCTTATCTCGACCGCCTGCTACCCGCGGCAAACGCCCCCCCCAAAAAACTGCACGCGGCGATGCGCTATGCTGCAATCGGTGCCGGCAAGCGCTACCGGGCAGCACTCGTTTACGCCACCGGTACCAGCCTGGGAGCATCTGAGGAGAGCCTGGATGCCGCTGCCGGGGCCATAGAGTTGATTCACGCATTCTCGCTGATACATGACGACCTGCCAGCAATGGACGACGACGACCTGCGCCGCGGCAAACCTACCTGTCACAAGGCCTTCGGCGAGGCCACCGCGATACTGGCTGGGGATGCCCTGCAGACCATAGCCTTCGAGGCGATAGCTGCCGAACTCGTACCGCAGATAGCACCAGCCCGCCGTCTGCAGATGCTACATGTGCTGGCCCGAACGGTCGGCTCGCAGGGGCTGGCCGGTGGCCAGGCAATTGATCTCGATCTGGTCTCGAAAACCGCAACGTGCGAAACCTTGGCAACGATGCACAATATGAAAACAGGTGCACTGATCCTGGCCGCGGTCCAACTCGGGGCACTGACGGCAACTGACGATCAGGAGCCGCTCCAACATCTGGTGCGCTACGCGCAGCCCTTGGGCCTGGCTTTCCAAGTGGTGGACGACATCCTTGACGGTACCTCCGATACGGCCACGCTGGGCAAAACAGCGGGGGTCGACCGGGCTCTAGGCAAACCGACCTTCCTTAGCGTGCTGGGCGAAGGTGCGGCCAGGCAGTATGCCGAAAAGCAAGGCCGCCAAGCCATCGCCGCACTTGAGGCGGTAACTTTCGACACCAGTTTGCTTGAGGCGCTGGCCCGATTCACGCTCCGGCGCTCCCATTGAGCTGCGACAGAGATATCATCCCGGCTCTGGTACACCAATCCGGCGAACAGCGACGATGACGTGACCTACCCGATCCTCGACACCATAGACTCGCCGGCGGACCTGCGTCTGCTGCCCGAAAACCAACTGCAGAAACTGGCCAACGAGATACGCCATTTCCTGATCGAGGTAGTCTCGAGCACCGGCGGCCATCTGGCTCCGGGCCTGGGCACAGTCGAACTCACCATTGCCCTGCACTATATCTTCGACACCCCCAACGACCGGCTGGTCTGGGATATCGGTCACCAGGCTTACCCCCACAAGATTCTTACCTGCCGCAGGCAGCGGATGGCTACCATCCGTCAGACCGGCGGCCTGTCGGCGTTTCTCAAGCGCGCTGAGAGCGAATACGACACTTTTGGTGCCGGGCACTCGAGCACCTCTATCAGCGCGGCACTGGGCATGGCTGTGGCCGCACAACTGGGCAACACTGAGCGTAAAGTCACTGCCATTATCGGTGACGGTGCGCTGACCGCGGGCCAGGCAATGGAAGCCCTGTACAACGCCGGCGATATGGATGCGGATATTCTGGTAGTGCTCAATGACAACGAGATGTCCATTTCTCGGAACGTCGGCGCCATGTCCAACTATCTTGCGCGAATCCTTTCGGGCCGTGCCTATACCACTGTCAGGGCGGGCAGCAAGACAGTTCTCGGCACCGCACCACCGATGCAGGCTTTTGCCCGGCGCTGGGAAGAACATCTCAAAGGTATGGTGATGCCAAGCACGCTGTTCGAAGAACTCGGCTTCTACTACATCGGCCCGATCGATGGCCACGATATACACACACTGGTCTCGACGCTGCGCAACATGAAATCGATGAAGGGTCCACGTTTCCTGCACGTAGTAACCCAGAAAGGCAAGGGCTTCGAACCTGCCGAGGGCGAACCGATCGCCTTCCACGGTATCGGGCCTTTTGACCCAGCCACCGGCAAGATGGAGAAGCGGCAGACTAAGCGCACCTACACCCAGGTGTTCGGTGACTGGTTGTGCGATATGGCAGCCAACGATGAGCGATTGATAGGAATCACGCCGGCGATGCGCGAGGGTTCCGGGCTGGTGCAGTTTTCCGAGAACTACCCGGCCCGGTACTTCGACGTTGGTATCGCTGAACAACATGCGCTGACTTTCGCCGCTGGTGCCGCCTGCGACGGCTTGAAGCCCGTGGTCGCAATCTACTCGACCTTCCTGCAGCGAGCCTATGATCAGTTGATCCACGACATCAGCGTACAAGAACTGGATGTGACCCTGGCTATCGACCGGGCCGGCATTGTCGGTGCCGACGGACCCACCCACCAAGGTGCGTTCGACCTCAGTTTTCTGCGCTGCGTGCCAGGTCTGACCATACTGGCACCAGCCGACGAGGCCGAATGTCGGGACATGCTCTACACCGCCTACCTGCACCCTGGCCCAGCCGCGGTGCGCTACCCCAGGGGTAGTGGCCCGGGGGTGGCTGAAAAAACGGCTATGACACAACTGCCGATCGGCCAAGCCCAAGTACGGCGCCAAGGACAAGGTATCGCGCTGCTCACTTTTGGCACTATGCTCGAACCCGCTCTGCAGGCGGCGACCGAACTCGATGCAACGGTGGTAAACATGCGCAGTGTCAAGCCATTGGACCAAGACACCATCCTAGCGATGGCAGACCGCCATGATCTCATCGTCACCCTCGAGGAGAACGCAGTGCGCGGCGGCGCTGGTACCGGGGTTGCCGAAGTGCTCAGTGACCACGGCCAGGCAATTCCCCTGCTGATACTGGGTTTACCAGACCAGCACATCGGCCAGGGAGAGCCGGCCGAGGTACTTGCACGATGCGGTCTGGATGCCGCAGGCATCATTAACTCAATCCGCAATGGCTTGCCCCCTGAACTTGCCCGCACCCTGGAATCTGCTTAGACTCAAGCGCTGCCGGAATTCTCCGGCTCCAGTTTCCAGCGCGCATGAGCAACCCTAAATTCTCAGCCGTATCAGCGGCCGACATTGCCGATGTGCAAGGCAGCCCCGACACCCGCAACCTGACTATCGACAAGGTCGGAGTTAAGAATGTGCGCCATCCAGTGCGAGTCCAGGACCGCAGTGGCTGGGAGCAGCACACGGTCGCAACCTTCAATATGTACGTGGAACTGCCGCACAGTTTCAAGGGCACCCACATGTCACGGTTCGTCGAAATCCTCAACGACCAGGAGCGGGAGATCTCGGTGCAATCTTTCCGCGCTATGCTGCAAGAAACCAGTGAGCACCTGAATGCTCGCACCGGCCACATCGAGATGACCTTTCCGTTCTTCCTTGAAAAGCAAGCGCCAGTGACCGGCGTCAGAAGCATGATGGATTACGAGGTCACCCTGGTCGGGGAAATCACCGACGGCAAAGTGATGACCGAGGTCAATGTGGTGGTGCCGGTGACCAGCCTGTGTCCGTGTTCCAGGCAGATTTCGGATTACGGGGCCCACAACCAGCGCTCGCATGTGACGGTGCAGGTGCGTGCCAGTGCGTTCATCTGGATCGAAGAGTTAATCGATATCGTCGAGCAAGAGGCGAGTTGCGAGTTATATGGCCTGCTCAAACGACCGGACGAAAAACACGTGACCGAAAAAGCCTATGACAATCCCAAGTTTGTCGAGGACCTGGTGCGGGATGTCGCCGGACGCCTCAACCAAGACCAACGAATCCACAGCTACACTGTAGAGGCGGAAAATTTCGAGTCCATTCACAACCACTCGGCCTACGCCCAGATCACCTTCTCGCGCGACGCTTGATCCCCGAATAACTGCCAGCCTTGATCGGCACCCAGCATCCGTCCGACCACTATGAGAATCGGGATTGACTTGGGTGGCAGCAAGACCGAAGGCGTGGTTCTGGACACACGGGGCGATCAACTTTTGCGTCTGCGTCGGCCGACTCCACAACACCTGGGCTACCAGGCGGTTCTTGAGAACGTCGCCACGCTGGTGTATGCACTGGAACAGGATATCGACTCACGCTGCACCATCGGCATCGCCACACCTGGCACGCTAAATCCTGACGGCAGCGTCAAGAATTCCAACACCATATGCCTGAACGGGCAACCGTTGCAGCGTGACCTGGAAACCCTGCTTATGCGCCCCGTACGCCTTGAAAACGATGCCAACTGCTTTGCGTTGGCCGAGGCCATTGGCGGCGCTGGTCGCGGTGCGCACACGGTATTTGGTGTCATTATGGGCACCGGAGTAGGCGGGGGCATCGTAGTCGGTGGGCAACTGCTGCCTGGGTTGGCGCACATTGCCGGTGAATGGGGCCATAACTGCCTGGAGCCGGACGGGCCACGCTGCTACTGCGGCCGCAATGGCTGCGTCGAGACTTTTCTCTCGGGGCCCGGCTTTGCGGCCGACTACCAGCGCCTGGGCGGCAGCACTGGGCTCACACCCCCGGCAATCGTCCAGCGGGCACAACAGGGCGATGGCATCGCCCGCGCGGCATTGGAGCGCTTACTCGAGCGCTTCGGCCGAGCGCTCGCCAGCGTGATCAACATCCTCGACCCACACGCCGTGGTGCTCGGCGGTGGCTTGTCAAATCTCGAAGCGCTCTACAGCGAGGGCCCAGAGCACATAGCCCAACATGTTTTTGATACCAACCTGAAGACCCCGATTCTGAGAAACCTCAACGGCGACAGTGCCGGCGTTCACGGTGCGGCCCAATTGTGGCCAACCTAGGAACCTGCCGGCCAGGTGTCTCCGACCCGGTAACCCGTGGGCCAGGGGTCAGCGGGACTCAGCAAATGCTGGTGGATACCGGTGATCCAGGCCCGCCCGGCCAACGAGGGCACGATCCCGGGCCGCCCGTCGCCTAGGGCTGTGACGCCCTCTATGCGGCAGTCGAAGCGCGAACCGATCACCGACTCTCCGATAAACCGTGCCTTTTCGCCCAATACGCCTCGCGCATGAAGCACCGCCATGCGGGCACAACAGCCAGTTCCACAAGGTGAGCGGTCGAGTTTTCCGGGTTGGATAACTACGGTGTGACGGCCCACGGTCGCGTCGCCTTCCACGGACAATGGCGCGCTCATCATACAAAAGGACAGGTGCGACCACTGAGGATTGTCTGGATGGCAAAACCCTAACTGCTCGTTAGCAGCCCGGGTAATCTTGCGACCCCAGTGCACGATATCTGCCGCCTCGTTCGGCGTGACAGCAAAACCTACGGCGCCGGCATCGACCATAACGAAACTGTCCCCACCATAGGCCGTGTCTACCGTCAGGGTGCCCAGGCCTTCGACCTCAACCGTAGCATCCAGTTGGTCGACAAAAGAGGTAACGTTCTGAACAGTGACGCGCTCGACCACGCCGTCGCGACAACTCGCCCGTACCGAGACCAATCCACCTGGCGCCTCCAACTGGAGCACGGTCTCGGGCTCGACCAGCGGCAGAATGCCTGTCTCGAGCAGGACGGTGCTGACACAGATGGCATTGGAGCCCGACATCGGAGGCATGTACTGCGGTTCCATGATAATAAAGCCAGCGTCAGCTTGTGGGCTGACCGGGGGCACCAGCAGGTTGGCGTGCCTGAACACACCGCCGCGGGGTTCATTGAGGAGGAAGTTCCGCAGCTTCCCATCCGCTTCGAGCCAGCGTGATTGCTCCCACAGACTCGCGCCAGGCGGCGCTAGAACTCCGCCGACGATCACATCCCCCACCTCGCCTTCCGCATGACAACTGACCACGTGAATACAGTGCCCACTTTTCATCTTGTTATGAGTGTCCTCTTGGTAGCACTTCAGTCTGAATCCAGAATCTGTGGTGGCTCCAGCCCATTTGCCACCAGCCAATCCCAGTCGGGGCCGTTCCAGCCGAAAGTAGCGAGATCGACGCAGCCGGCTGGGCCGAAGACCACAGCCTCGCCTTCCAACAGTTCTCTTTGCCGGGTATCCGGTTTACCGTCACTGCGTGTGCTGATGGCGCCCCGGCTATTGATGACCCGGTGCCAGGGCACCCTGACATCGGTTACCGCCGCCATCGCATAACCAACCTGGCGGGCGCTACAGCCAACTACTGCCCCAAGTTGACCGTAGGTCGCCACCTGACCGCGCGGCACCGTGCACACCAAACGGTAAATTCGTGCATAGAGGCCCGCAGTCATCGCGGTAACAGTCTCAGGGGCAGACAGCCAAGCCACCATCCTGGAACAGGATCTTGGCAAGCGTCACTACCGGCACGTGCAGGTCCAGCAACACCTCGCGGCCACCCTCCGCGGGCTTTTCTATAACACAGCCAATGGCGTGCAAACTGGCACCGCTCTCGCCGACCAGTCTTGCCAACGCGCTCAAGGTCGAACCCGTGGCCAGAAAATCATCAATGATAAGCACCTGGTCATCCGGGCCCAGGAAGCGCCTATCCACCATCAGGTCGGTGGCCGTACCGCGGGTACGGCTGATGGTCTCGGCCACATAGTAAGTACCGGTCATGAGGCGCGACTGGCTTTTGCGGGCATAGATCAACTTGGCAGCGAACTGCCCGGCAACCTCCAGCGCCACCGGGATGCCGCTGACCTCAGCCGTGAGAACCCGCGAGATCTGCTTGATCCCCTGCTGGCGTAACCGTACGCACAACTCCCGGGCCATCCGCTGGGTCAGCCCCGGGTCCACCTGGTGATTGAGGAAGCTGTCAACCTTGACGATGCCGCCGCCAACGTGTTCTCCCTCGGTCTGAATCTTCTCTATCAGCTCCTGCATGTACCCCCCGTGCGCAACAATCCTAGCACGCACGATCATCGGCGGGGCCGGCCAGCAATAACGGCGGCCGGCTCAGGCTGTGGCGCTGCCAGCCAGCACCTCGTCGAGCGCCGCGCCCAGCAGCGCCAACTGTGCCGGTGCAGACAGGCGATGATCGCCATCCTTGATCAACCGCACCTGCACATCTGTACCGGCGAGTGCCGTGGCAAGTCGCAACGCGATCTGCCAGGGTACTTCCGAATCCGCCATGCCCTGCAGCAACCGCACCGGACAATCGATGGCAATCGGCCGGTCAAGCAGACACTGCTGCTCGCCGTCCTCTATCAGCGCCGCCGAGATGATCGTACCTTCGGGATCGTAGGGCGAACGCAACAAAACCTGGCCAGAGCGCTGCAACTCCTCGCGCTCAACCGAAGTTAGCTCCTGCGACACCAGCGCGCGGGTAAAATCGGGCGCCGCGGCTACCCCGACCAGCCCTCGAACCCGGGCCCCTAGCGCCAAGGTAACNTGCAGCATGATCCAACCCCCCATGCTGGAACCGACCAGCACGCACGGGCCATCGGTCAACTTTTCGATCACGGCCTGCGCATCGGCACACCACTGACCGATGCTGCCCTCCTCGAAACGGCCATCAGAGGCGCCATGGCCGGTGTAATCGAAGCGCAGAAAGGCCTGTTCCCGCTGCCGGCACCACTCAGCCAAATACTCGGCTTTGGTCCCCGTCATGTCCGAGGCAAAACCGCCAAGAAACACCACCCAAGGGGGGTGACCGGGCTGTGGGCGAGCTGCCAAGCGCAGGCCGGCGTCATTGGTAACATACTGGTTTTTCACAGTTTATTCCTAATTTCCCCGAATTGNTGCACTGCAACATANNNTGTGNTATTGTGCAGTGCANNAATTACAGTAATCAACTTTACACCGGGAGTACGCACATGACNGCTAAANCCAAATCNAGCGCTACCGACACTGCCATTGAGGNAGCNTTTTCNCCTTTTGCCAACTACCAGCAGCTGNTGTTCGACAACACCGAAAAACTGATCGCGCTGCAACTCNAGAACATAATGGCATTAACTAAANTGACAGGTGGTGTNACCACAGANGANANTATTGTTAATGATGACATAAAAGCCGCTGCNGCTGTCCTTGTCCCGCCNCGGCANTGACCACTTTCGTGCCGGCCTTGCCGTTAAGGGCGCTGCTTCGTTGCGTTNCNCTGCCGGCCAGTAGCNCGAAGTGANCCAAAAACGCNGGCAGTTCACTGCCGGCGTTTTTNTATCGCACAATGNCNNCNACCGGCCTGNCNACAGCAAAACCCGAGACAAGGCCGCNTACTCCTTAGCCANTCCACGNCGACAAAGNGGTCGNAAATAGGCGAAANATCAGTTGACGTTTACGTAAACGTCAATCTAGAATGACACCCTTCGGNCATACCCGGCCGGCCATTTCCCGCTGTGGAGCAACATCCNTCCTGAGCCCATGAGCCCATCCNCCCCTCCGAGCCTCAATTTCGCCCTNGGCGAGACNGTCGATCTTCTGCGCCAGACCGTGANCGATTTCGCGNCCCGCGAAATCGCACCACGCGCGGCCCAGATAGACCAGGACAACGANTTCCCTGCCGATCTATGGCTCAAGTTCGGCAAACTCGGCCTGCTCGGNGTCACCGTGGAGGAGANTTTCGGCGGTGCNGGTATGGGCTATCTTGAGCACACNGTGGTGATGGAGGANATCAGTCGTGCTTCGGCATCAGTGGGTCTTTCCTACGGCGCTCACTCAAACCTGTGCGTTAACCAGCTCCGNCGNAACGGCAGCGNCCAGCAGAAGGCCCGCTACTTGCCACGCCTGCTAAGCGGCGAGCATGTCGGAGCACTGGCAATGAGCGAAGCCAGCAGCGGCTCAGACGTGGTCAGCATGCGNCTGCGGGCCGAATGCCGAGGTGAAATTTACCTGCTGAACGGCACCAAAATGTGGATCACCAACGGGCCCGACGCCGACGTGCTGGTGGTCTACGCCAAGACTGCGCCAGATGCCGGTTCCCACGGCATTACCGCTTTCATCGTGGAACGTGACTTCGCTGGTTTTTCAAGCACTAAGAAACTCGACAAACTGGGTATGCGCGGCTCTAATACCGCCGAGTTGGTTTTCAAGGATTGCGAAGTACCAGCANACAACATTCTGGGNCANCTAGANCAAGGCGTTGCAGTGCTGATGAGCGGACTGGATTACGAACGGGTGGTACTATCGGGCGGCCCGCTGGGCGTGATGCAAGCCTGCCTGGATATCGTCCTCCCTTACGTACATGCCCGCGAACAATTCGGTCAACCCATAGGTGCCTTCCAGTTGATCCAGGCCAAACTAGCAGACATGTACACCACTTTGAATGCCAGCCGGGCCTACGTCTACGCAGTGGCGGCTGCCTGCGATCGNGGTGAAACCACGCGCAAGGATGCCGCCGGGGCNATACTGTACTCGGCCGAACGAGCTACGCNGATGGCGCTTGACGCCATACANCTGCAAGGTGGCGCTGGCTACGTCACCGACAGCCCTGCCGGCCGGTTGTTGCGGGACGCCAAACTCTATGAAATCGGCGCCGGCACCAGCGAGATCAGGCGTATGCTGATTGGNCGGGAACTTTTCAACGAATCGGCCTAAGGAAANAAGNAATGCAANATGACCCGATTGTAATTACCGGAGCCGCCCGCACCCCGATGGGCGNGTTCCAGGGTGTACTCGCNCCCTTGACCGCNGCAACGCTTGGTGCCAGCGCCATCGANGCNGCGATNGAACGGGCTGGGATTACACCNGAGACCGTGGACGAGGTATTGATGGGCTGCGTTCTACCGGCCGGGCAGGGNCAGGCACCGGCACGCCAGGCCGCGCTGGGCGCCGGTCTGCCGCTAACAACCGGGGCCACCACNATCAATAAGATGTGCGGCTCGGGCATGAAGGCAACCATGCTGGCCCATGACCTGATCANGGCCGGTAGCGGCCAACTGATGGTCGCCGGCGGGCTAGAGAGTATGAGCAATGCGCCCTACCTTCTAACCAAGGCCCGCGGCGGTTACCGCCTGGGTAACGGACAACTGCTTGATCACATGTTCATAGACGGGCTGGAGGACGCTTACGATCACAGCAAGTTGATGGGCCACTTTGCCGAGGACTGTGCCGAGCGCTACAACTTCAGCCGCGAAGATCAAGATGACTTTGCCATCGAATCGTTGACCCGAGCCAAAGAGGCGATTGAAAACGGTGCTTTCGGCGACGAGATCACGCCCGTGACGGTACCAGGCCGTAAGCAGGACATCACGGTGGATACCGACGAGCAACCCCTTAGCGCCAACGTTGAGAAGATCCCTCATCTCAAACCCGCTTTTCGCAAGGACGGTACCGTGACCCCGGCCAATTCCAGTTCCATTTCCGACGGCGCAGCCGCACTGGTGCTGATGCGCTTGTCTGACGCCGAGAAAGGCGGACACGTNCCGCTGGCAAAAATTCTCGGCCATGCCTCCTTTGCCCAGGAGCCGGGCTGGTTTACCACTGCGCCAGTGTTTGCCATACGGGCGCTACTGNACAAACTCAACTGGCATNCCAAAGACGCTGATCTATACGAAGTCAATGAAGCATTCGCGGTAGTCGCCATGGCCGCCTTGCGTGAACTTGACATACCTCACGACAAACTCAACGTGCACGGTGGCGCCTGCGCCCTGGGTCACCCGGTNGGTGCCTCGGGCGCGCGCATCATCGTCACNCTGTTATCGGCGATGGCGCGCTACGACCTTAAAACTGGTATTGCTTCATTGTGCATAGGTGGTGGCGAGGCTACGGCCATGGCCTTCGAACGCCTGACCTAACTCTTGTCTGTNCNTACNTGAAGGCAATGATCAATGANTGACCGTATAGAATTCTTTTTTGANTTCTCTTCACCCTATGGCTACCTGGCNTCCGAGCGCATCGAGGCGATCGCCGCCCGCCACCAGCGTGANACNCTCTGGCGACCCTACCTGCTGGGCNTAATCATGAAAACCAGCGAGCGCAGNCCNCTGNACACCTATCCGCTGATTGGNGAGTACTCGGNCCATGACATAGCCCGCTGTGCCCGCTACTGGCGGATTCCCTTTGNNGAGCCTTCGAAATTTCCNATNTNGNCGCTGGCCGCCGCGCGCGCGTNCTACGCCATAGAAGCCAACGACCAGGTTGCGGCACAGACCCTTGCCCAGGCTCTTTACCGGGCTTATTTCCGGGACGACCGTGATATCTCCGATACCGACACAGTGCTCACTATCGCGGCTGAACAGGGCCACCAACGTGCGGGTCTCGAAGCCAGCATCCANTCCGAGCCGATCAANCAGCGCCTGCGCGAAGCCACCGACGAGGCNCTGGCCCGTAAAGTCGCNGGCTCGCCATTTATGTTCGTCGATGGTGAGCCATTCTGGGGCTGTGACCGACTCGACCACATAGACGCCTGGCTGGAGCGTGGCGGCTGGTAATCCAACTGTGGTGACTTTAGTCNTGAGCCCTTTTCCCACCCGGATCGATATACAGTCGAATGACTATGCACTGAACCGTGAGGCTATGCTGGAGAAAACAGCCGCGCTACGCGCGGCTCTGGCACAGGTTGCCCAGGGTGGCAGCGAGCGGGCTCGCGATAAACACCACGCCCGTGGCAAGTTGCTGGCGCGCGAGCGCATCGATCGACTGCTGGATCCCGGCACGACTTTTCTTGAGTTCTCACAACTGGCGGGCTGGGAGTTATATGATGACGAGGTACCTAGCGGCGGCCTCATCAGCGGGATCGGGCAGATCGAGGGACAAACCTGTGTGGTGGTCGCCAACGACGCCACGGTAAAAGGCGGCACCTACTACCCCATCACCGTCAAGAAACACCTGCGAGCNCAGGCCATCGCGGCCGAAAANCACCTGCCCTGCGTCTACTTGGTGGACTCTGGGGGTGCCTTCCTGCCGCGCCAGGATGAGGTGTTTCCCGACCGTGACCANTTCGGTCGAATTTTCTATAACCAGGCAAATATGTCNGCTGCCGGCATCCCACAAATNGCCGTAGTCATGGGTTCGTGCACTGCCGGTGGCGCCTATGTTCCCGCTATGTCCGACCAGACCATTATCGTGCGCAACCAGGGTACGATNTTCCTCGGCGGGCCGCCACTGGTGCGGGCCGCAACCGGTGAACAGGTGAGCGCCGAACACNTGGGCGGGGCCGACATTCATACCCGGGTCTCTGGGGTCGCCGATTACCTGGCCGAAAACGACGACCATGCNCTGGAACTNGCCCGCCGTATCGTTGCAANCCTCAANCGACCACCCCCGGCGGCGGCGGCGCAGGAACCGCGGGAACCCCAGTACGAAGCNCAGGAACTCTACGGCATCATTCCTGCCGACTCGCGCCNGCCCTTTGATGTGCGCGAGGTTATCTGCCGCATCGTAGATGGCAGCGAATTCGATGAGTTCAAAGCCCGTTATGGNAAGACTCTAGTCTGTGCTTTCGCCCGTATCGATGGCCATCCGGTGGGNATCGTCGCCAACAACGGTATCCTTTTCTCGGAGTCNAGCCTCAAGGGNGCGCACTTCGTCGAATTGTGCAGCCANCGCGATATTCCGCTACTTTTTCTNCAGAACATTACCGGCTTCATGGTTGGTAGCCGCTATGAGCATGGCGGNATCGCCCGCGATGGCGCCAAACTGGTCACTGCTGTAGCGTGTAGCCGGGTACCGCGGCTGACGGTGATCATTGGCGGCAGNTTCGGNGCCGGTAACTACGGCATGTGCGGNCGGGCCTACGATCCNCGCTTCCTGTGGATATGGCCCAATGCCCGCATCTCGGTAATGGGCGGCGANACGGCCGCCCATGTGCTGTCNCAGGTGCGCCGTGACGCCATCGAACACGCCGGNGGAGACTGGCCGAGCGANGANGAGGANNGCTTCAAGNCGGATATCCGTGAACAATACGAAATNCAGGGNCACCCTTTCTANGCTACNGCCCGCCTCTGGGATGACGGCGTGATCGACCCCNCCGAAACGCGCAAAGTNGTCTCACTGGCCCTTGCAGCCACACAGCACGCGCCCGTAGANAAAACGCGCTTTGGTGTTTTTAGGATGTAAGCGCGATGAAAGCGGGGAGTTTGAGTAGAATCCNCCCGCCGACCATACCGTTGTTGCCACAGATGAACGATGCCGTTGCCACAGNNGACCGACAGACCCACCAGGTCAGGGTAGGCGGTATCACCATCGGCGGCTCNGCCCCGGTGGTGGTCCAGTCTATGACNAACACCGAGACCGCCGATGTNGAGGCGACTGTGCAGCAGGTGCTGGACCTTGCNGCAGCCGGCTCGGAGATCGTGCGGATNACGGTCGACACCGAGGCTGCGGCCCGAGCCGTTCCCAACATTCACCACCGGCTGCGTGCNGCCGNCTGCACNGTCCCGCTAGTGGGAGATTTTCACTATAACGGCCATANCNTGCTGCGCGAATTCAGTGACTGCGCTGATGCGCTGGACAAGTACCGAATCAACCCCGGCAATCTTGGCCCAGGCAGNAAACGCGACNAGCGTTTCTGCCAACTAGTCGAACTTGCCTGCCNCTANCGCAAGCCAGTGCGCATCGGCGTNAACTGGGGGTCACTCGACCAGCAACTATTAGCCNGTAAACTGGATGAGAACNCTGTCCTGCCACAGCCCCGAGANCTTGCCGTGGTAACNCGTGAGGCCCTGGTCGATTCGGCCCTCGANAGCGCACAACTCGCCCTCGCGCAAGGACTGAGCCNCGACCAGATCATCCTTTCAGCCAAGGTGAGNGCAGTGCCNGANCTNGTTGCCGTTTACCGTGACCTGGCCGCNCGCACCAANCTGGCCTTGCACCTGGGNCTNACTGAGGCCGGCATAGGCGACAAGGGCATCGTCTCCTCCACTGCTGCCCTGGCGATACTNTTGCAGGANGGCATTGGCGATACTATNCGTGTGTCGCTGACCCCCGANCCAGGTGCGGATCGCACACACGAGGTACGNATTGCCCAGGAAATACTGCAGGGGCTNGGGTTGCGCGCATTTGCGCCGCAGGTTACCGCCTGCCCCGGCTGTGGCCGCACTACCAGCGACACCTTTCAGCGNCTTGCGAGCGAAGTCCAACAACACCTACGCCAACACCTATCNGCCTGGCGCAANCGCTATCCNGGGGTTGAAACACTGTCGGTCGCNGTCATGGGCTGCGTAGTCAACGGGCCGGGGGAAAGTCGTCACGCAGACATCGGCATCAGCCTGCCGGGTACCGGTGAGAAGCCCGTTGCCCCGGTATACCAGGATGGTGAGAAAACTGTGACCCTGCGCGGCGATAATCTGACAGCGCAGTTTATCGCGTTGCTCGACGACTACGTCCGAACCCGTTACGGCANTNCCCAGGCAGNGCGAAAGCCNGAACGCCGATAGANCACGGCACACNGAGCGCTGATCAATCCGTCACCCGGCCAAAAGTCAACGTCGAGTTGGTGCCGCCAAAGCCGAAACTATTCGACATCACCACGTTGAGGTCAGCTTCGCGNTGCAACTCGCGCACGATCGGAAAACCTGCTGCTTCCGGATCCAGGTTCTCGATGTTGGCAGACGCGGTCACGAAACTGCCCTGCAACATCAGTAACGAGTAGATGGCCTCGTTCACGCCCGCGGCCCCAAGCGCGTGACCGGTCAAAGACTTGGTGGCACTCAACGGCGGAACTTCTTCCCCGAACACTTCCCGAATCGCCTCCAATTCACGAATATCCCCAGCTGGCGTACTGGTACCGTGGGTGTTGATGTAATCCACTGGCGCATCGATGTCAGTCATGGCCAATCGCATACAGCGGGCAGCCCCCTCGCCCGAGGGTTGGACCATATCGAAGCCGTCACCGGTAGCACCATAGCCAAGCAGTTCAGCATAGATCTTGGCNNCNCGCTGNCGAGCGTGGTCAAGTTCTTCCATGACCAAAACGCCGCCGCCNCCAGAGATGACAAAACCATCGCGATCGACATCGTANGCACGNGANGCGCCTTGTGGCGTCTCGTTGTAGCGCGAGGAGAGCGCACCCATAGCATCGAACAGGACCGAGGTAGACCAGTGCAGTTCTTCACCACCGCCAGCAAAGACGACATCCTGCTTACCCAGTTGGATCAATTCAGCTGCATTGCCGATGCAGTGGGCGCTGGTCGCACAGGCCGAACTGATGGAATACGACACACCCTTGATCTTGAAGGCCGTACCGATACAGGCAGCGGTTGTGCTGGCCATGCTGCGAGTGACCATGTAAGGGCCCACACGCTTGACGCCCTTGGNCCGCANCAGATCCGCGGCATTGACAATGTTGGCCGGCGAACCGCTGCCTGAGCCCACCACCAAGCCGGTCCGCGGGTTGGAGACCTGCCCATCATCGAGCCCGGAATCCGCGACCGCCTCGCACATGGCCAGATAATTGTAGGCAGCGGCATCACCCATGAAGCGCTTCAGTTTNCGGTCGATCAACCCGGTCAGGTCAACGTCGATGCTGCCGTGCACCTGGGAGCGAAAACCCAGTTCCTGGTACTCGGCACTTGCACTGATACCCGAGCGGCCCTGCTCGAGGGCAACGGCGACCTCCCGGCAGTTGTTGCCGATGCTGGAGACGATGCCCATACCAGTAACAACAACCCGTTTCANTTGGCCGATACCTCACTATCTTCGNTAAAAAGACCCACCCGCAAATCCTTGCCGGTATAGATGACCTGGTCGTCCGCTTCCACCTGGCCNTCGGCAATACCCATGTACAAGCGCCGCGTGATCAGCCGCTTGAGCGATAACCGGTAGCGGACCAAGGNGCANTCAGGGGTGATCTGGCCGGTGAAGCGAATCTCGCCGGCGCCGAGCGCCCGGCCGTGACCCGGTCCGCCTTTCCAGCCCAGGAAAAATCCNATCAGTTGCCAGAGGGCGTCNACCCCGAGACAGCCCGGCATCACGGGNTCGTTTTCGAAATGGCACTGGAAAAACCACAGGCCGGGGTGTATGTCGAGTTCGGCCACCACCTCGCCTTTNCCGTATTCGCCACCGTCGTCTGTGATGCGCNCGATGCGGTCNAACATGAGCATCGGCGGCAGGGGCAACTGGGCGTTGCCGGAACCAAACATCCTGCCATGCCCGCACTCAAGNAACTGTTCCTGCGAGAAACTATCCCGCATGATTCGATTCACCGATCCNNTAATAAAATGACCCGNACGGCGGCCAGCGCAACAAANCNGGTATTTTCCGCCTTCCGGNAACGATTATACTGCTTGTGGCCAGTAGNGCCGGAGTGGCATATATCAGCGGGCTACGCCCGGAACAACAGATCTGCCACCGGCCGAGTTNCCCGCTCATCGAGCATCAGATTTTTCTTATTCGCNNCGACTCTGANCCCNGGATTTNAAAATAGTTACCACAAATCAAATACCGCCGCACCTNGNACAGGNCATNCNCCTCGTCNAGGTTGNCGAGNACTTCCGCAAANCGTGACTGNCGGCGGATCAGTNCCAGTNCCGGCTGGTATGGTNCCGATANCGCAANCTAAANCAGTTCATTTANGCAGTGCTNAGCATCGCTTAGTTGCGTGATATTAGTCAAAGTGGTAACTGCTATCGCGCTCAACGCTTCTTCAGTTAGGAACGCCTGATGCCCGGTAAAAATAACATTGTGGCAAGCAGATAAGCGCCTGAAGACATCATCTTGAATGACTTCATTTGATTTATCTTCAAAAAATAGCTCTTTTTCATTTTCATACACATCAAGACCGAGCGACCCCAGTTGACCAGTTTTTAGCGCTTCGATGGCATCTAGCGCATTCAACAACCCCCCACGGCTGGTGTTAATCACCATCACACCTGGCTTCATCCGGCTAAAGTTCTCACTATTCAGCAAGTGATGGTTTTCGCTCGTCAGTGGGCAATGTAGCGAAATTATGTCGCACGCCGCAAAGATCTTGTCGAGGGATACATATTCAACCCCCAAGTCGAGCACCGCGTGATTTTGGCAGGGATCATGTGCATAGACATGGCATCCGAATCCAAGCAAAACCTTGATAGTCGCCAGGCCAATTCTTCCTGTTCCGATGACCCCAACGTTGCGATTCTGCATATTGAACCCCACGAGTCCTGTTAACGAAAAGTTAGCATCGCGGGTACGTTGATAAGCTTTGTGCACTTTTCTGTTTAATGTCAACATCAGGGCGACTGTGTGTTCCGCAACTGACTCAGGTGAATAAGAAGGAACATTAACCACTTTCAAATTTAACCTTTTTGCCGCCTCCAGATCGACGTTATTAAAACCGGCGCAACGCATGGCAATAACCTTGGTGCCATTTTCTGACAATTCGATCAATACCTCTTCGCAAAGCGAATCGTTCACAAACGCACAGACAGCATCGAAACCATGAGCCAAACGAACGGTCTGCGAGCATAAACGGTAATCAAAATACTCGATCTGCAGCCCAAAGGTTTTGTTAATGCGATAAAAATGGTCGATGTCGTACTGTTTAGCACTAAAAAATCCTACTTTCATCAGGGTTACCTATCCAAGATTGATAATGTCATTACTTAGCGCTACAACTCCAAGAAGAGTCTTGTCACCTGAGAAAGACCGCTGCTTCGATGCGAGTGTACTGCCCGGTTTTGCATCGTCGTGCTGACCGACTGCGAAGACCTGGTCCGTCGGGAAGTAGTTCAGGCTTTAAATATCCTCTGACACCATCTCGATCGCACCACAGGGGCATTCGGCAACACAAAGCCCGCAGCCCTTGCAGTAGTCGTACTTGAACTCGAAGCGCTTGCCAGGCCCAAGTTTGGTCACCGCATTGTCTGGACAGATGCCGTAGCAGGTATCACACTCAAAACAGTTGCCACAACTCAAACACCGGCGCGCCTCGTACAAGGCATTTGCCTCGTCCAGGTTACCGAGCACTTCTTCGAAGCCTGACTGACGGCGGATCAGTGTCAGTACCGGCTGGATGGTCTTGGGTGCATCTGCGTAGTACCAGGGATTGAGATTTTCAAAAG
>PBTT01000081.1 GCA_002729195.1 Acidiferrobacteraceae bacterium | reverse complement strand
AGAAAATTTCTTCAGCATCCGCGATCTTGAACGCGGGATAACGCGTGAATTGGCCGCAGGTCTGTCGGCAAGAATATTTGTCGGTGAACGGGTTATGTTATCGGTGGTAACCATTGAGTCACATGCACACGGAAACGTTCACAACCATTCTGAGGAACAGTGGGGTTACCTTCTCGAAGGCTCAGGAATCAGAATTCAGGATGGGGTAGCGCATCAGGTGATCGCCGGTGACTTCTGGCGGACTCGAGGGGGAATCTCCCACGGGTTTATTGCAGGAGACTCAGGAGCGAAGATCCTGGATATCTTTAGCCCGCCCAAGGAGGAATATCGAAAAGAAGGTCAGGGCTACCAATAGCCAGTGGCCTTTACCGCCCTGCGGTTGTAGCTGGGGAGGGAGTTTGCCACTCCTCTCGCAACCAGTCGCGAAAGTTGGGGTGCGCTATCTCAATCAATGCCTCAAGCCGGGCGCTCAGCGGCAAGTGCCGGATACGGCGTGCTCCATACTCGGTGACCACATAATCGACGTCTGTGCGCAGCGCTGTGGTTGCCGTGGTTGTTGCGAGTCGTGGGACGATGCGCGATACCTGACCCCGTTCTGCTGTAGCGTTAAGGGCAATGATAGAACGACCGCCTTTGGACAATGCCGCTGCNCGCATCATCTCAATAGCGCCGCCGGTGCCGCTGACCTGGCAGCCGTGCAGCATATCGGAGTTCACCTGGCCAAAAAGATCGACCTCAAGGGCAGAATTGATTGATACGAAGTTATCGATATTGCGTATCGTGCAGATATCGTGGGTGTAATTGACGGGTCGAAAAGACACTGCCGCTGTAGTGCCCGCCCAGTTGGCAAGTTTTTCGTCCCCCAACGTCACACCCGTTACGGCTTTGCCATTATCGATATTTTTCTTCACGCCGTTCATATTTCCAAACTGGATCAACTCCATAACGCTGCCGGTGATCATTCCCGAATGAAAGCCAAGATCATTTTTNTCGGCCAAGGCAGATAAAACTGCAGCCGGTATTGCACCAATTCCAATCTGGATACAGTCGCCATCGCTGATCAACTCCGCCACATGGCGGCCAATTTCCCGAGCCGTATCGGTAATCGGCGCGTCGGCAACCCTCTTTACTTGTCGATCACAGGCTACCGCGTAAGTTAGCCTAGAAGCCGGAAAATGCGGTGCATTTTCCGCCACTGGCTGGCGAGCATTCATCTCACCAACAACAATTTTTGCCTTATCTAAAACAGCGGGTAGGAAATCCACACTNACCCCATGGGACACTGTGGCAACNTTATTTATCGGTGGCAATTGGGCAATGGCCATGTCTATCGNAAGATCATTTTCCAGGTAATCGTAGATTGCGCGGTACTGGAGCGGNATAAAATCAACTTTTCCGGCTGCAACTGATTTTCGATTTTCTGGTGTTGCNAAAAAAACCGTTGTCATGGCCTGCGGGTGAAGCGAGGNAAAATCGAAGCAGTTGGTGCCAGGAACGGACACGGCGATNAANCGCACCCCGGCGGCCTTATCGCCGCNCTCNCTGAGCGCTTGCAAAATCTCAGNAGGTTCTGCCGTGANGCCNGCNATAAATACGGTCATCCCCTCCTGCAGCAGATCTGGAACTGCCNCNGCTTCGATCCAGTGAGNCATNCTAAAGCACCATTTNATTNTTNATCAATAGATCAGGAAAAGNCCCTAGGCNATCTCGNCNGCANCGCANCTGCNCCTACGCCAAACAAAACTTACCAGAGCCCTGTGCATCCAGTTGTNGTNGTACTGGNACGGTGGAAATAACCCGNCNATCCCCGGAGCATCTAGTNTACCCGATTCATTGCTTTTCCCGATGTCTTGTACAACTCTCAGNCAGGCTNTTTGATGTCGTGCATTGTCAGTAGGCGAAAAGCATTCANNGNGCCAGCGTTAGCACCGTAGATAACCNNATACCGTGGAATGTGGTGTACTGCTTTAGTNCAACTAGTAATTTGNTGGTACTCTTCANCAGNNNGACCNCTTCTCTAGGAACAGATANCTCATNCGGGATATTCCACCGTTAACCGGTACNGGNAATTATGCTANCAANGNNCAAATCATCGTAAAATTNCNCNTANCAGAGANCTCAAAAACGANGTAAATTTCTTTATGTCAGAAAAAATAATTGTCAATAAACGAAATGGTATCGGCTGGCTGACGCTCAATAAGCCAGAAAAACGCAATGCGATCTGCTATGAGATGTGGCAACTCCTGCGTGAATCTTTGCTCGCCTTTTCCAGGGACGATGAAATTCGAGTCGTAATCCTCAAGGGTGCGGGCGAGCACGGATTCTCAGCCGGCGCTGACATTTCCGAGTTTCCGGAACAGTTATCCTCACAGCAGGCTATTATGGACTACCAAGCAGTTATCAGAGCGGCCCTGGATGCTCTTGCGAGCCTCGCCAAACCATCGATTGCCATGCTCCACGGTCTTTGTTTCGGCGGCGGAGCAAGTATTGCACTTTATAGCGATATACGTATTGCCTCGCAAAACACACGGATTGCTATTCCGGTGGCCAGGATCGGCCAAGCCTACCAGTGGCAAGACGTCCAGGCTCTGGTCCAATTGATTGGCCCCGCGTTTACCAGGGAAATGCTTTATACCGGCAGGCATTTCACTGCCGTAGAAGCCATGCAAATGGGCCTGGTGAACCGAGTGGTAGCCGATGATGAACTGGCTGCATTTGTCGAAGAATATGCAGAACAAATATCGGCCAATGCACCGTTGACCATCAATGCGGTCAAGCAGACGGTCAGAGAAGTCCTGAAGGATCCTGCTGCTCGTGACCTGGCCCTGATCGATCGTCTGGTTGAGGCATGCCTAACCAGCAGCGACTGCGAGGAAGGATACCAGGCTTTTATTCAAAAGCGCCGACCAAGGTATAAGGGCCGCTGACCTGGTACTACTCATAACACCGGTTCGTTTGGCAGGCCGCCGCATCCACCAGCCTGAGACAAAGCAGTTTTCTTCAGCCCATTCACTCGTCGCTGTTAAAAGCGGCGCGGACTTGCTCCTGTAGCGCGCGGCGAAGCACCTTACCGCCAGGCGTCATCGGTAGCGATTCCACGATCTGGATGTGCTCGGGCCACTTGTACTTTGCCAAGCCTGCTTGCTTGGCCATTTCCTTGAGGTCATCCAGAGTCAGGTCTAGGCCGACCTCGGCCGGCACGATACATGCATACAGTTGTTCCCCAAGGCGCCGGTTCGGAACCGAGACAATCGAGATCTGGCGAATCCGTGGGTCACTCGATAACGCCGTCTCAACTTCTGCTGGCGAGATATTGGCACCACCACGAATGATGATCTCCTTGCGCCGGCCCGAGATCTTCACGTAACCCTCACTATCGATGGTGCCCAGATCGCCGGTACGCATCCAACCATCTGACAGGAANACCTCNTCGTCGAGCTCCGGGCGNCCAAAGTAACCGAGGAACCGTTGNGGNCCGNGCATGATCAACTCNCCNTCANNNNCNGGCNTTAACNNCTCNCCCTCNGGNCCNAGNNTATCNAGNTCNGNACCGAGAAACGGCTGGCCATCAGTNCCAGTGATGCANTCAGGCGAATCCTGTGACCGGCAAGCGGTTCCGATNCCNTCNGTCATGCCCCAGATGACTGAGGTCAGTGTGTTTGGNAACCGTTCACGCGCCATGCGTAAAAGATGCCGGGGTACGTTGGCACCGCCACAGAGGATGAGTTGCAAAACGAGGCGCGGCCCATACTCGGGGAAAGCATCACTCTCCAACAGGTCGTGCAATAACGTCGGTGTGAACAGCGTAAAAGCGGCGCCCTCTCTCGCCATCGTCTGCAGCGCCTGCTCGGCATTCCACGACTCCTGCAGGACCAGGGTCGCACCAAGATATATGGCCAGGCGCGGCCCGTGGATCAGCCCTCCAGAAAAACCGAGTGAGGCCGCCATGAAAATGACGCTATCAGGCCCGAAACCATAGATCGGTGCGACCGTTGCATTACATGCGTTAAGTGTGTTCGCACTATGAACTACTCCTTTTGGATCACCGGACGAGCCTGAAGTAAAAAGTACCGAAGTAATTTCGTCAGCACCGGGTCGCCACTCATGATCAGGTACAGCTGTGTGGGCTTCCTCAAGAAGCACTTCGAAATCTATCCAGCCTGGCGGTGGGTTCCCTAGGTCGACCGCTACCTTAAGTTCGAGTACCTCGTGGGCCAAAGCAATCGAATCGATCATAGAGCTATAGTCATAGTTGCGATAACAGGCGGGCACGGCAATGCCCTTGGCTCTGCTCGCGCGCAGCACCCCTTCGAATTCTCGCTCACGGCCCAGCACCGGCATGTGCACGCCGATTGCGCCAAGATAACCAAGCGCTAACATGAGTGCCGGTGCATGCTGCCAGTTTGGCAAGGCAATAATGAAGCAATCGCCGCTACGTATACCGCGCTGGTGCAATGCCACGGCAAGTCGCCACACCCTGTCCTGCAACGCACGGTAAGTCACTGCCCCAAATCGGTCGTCGACAATGGCGACCTTACCGGGAACGCGGCTTGCCGCTGCCTCGAGAAAGTCAATCAGTAGACGATCGGTCCAGTACTCTTTAGACCGATACTGCTCGGCTATTTCGGGAGCATGTGGTCTCACTGGCTGGGGCTCTCGTGATTCCTAAACCCAACAGCAGTCGCTGTTATCGGCCGGTGTGTGAACCAACTCGACATCAATATCGGAACTACATAGCATAGCCGCCGCTGACACTGATGATCTGGCCGGTGATGTACGAAGATTGATCGGACGCAAGCAACAGTACCAGGGGAACGATGTCTGCCGGCACGCCGTGGCGCCGCAGGGGGTACCGCTTTACCACCTTCGCCAGCGTCTCCTGGTTGCGAAAAATCTGACTCTGCGGGCTGTCGGAATGCCACAAACTCATGCTGCCAGCATCCTCTGTTTTCTCTGGCAGTGTCAGTCCCGGGCAGACCACGTTAACGGTTACCTTATAGCGGCCCAGCTCTCGCGCCAGCGCCTTGCTGAGNGCTATAACGCCGCCTTTGCAGGCACCGTAGACTGCTTCTTGATATTCGCCGACCCGCCCGGCGTCAGATCCGATGTTGATGATCTTGCCGTAGCCGCGCTCGACCATCGACGGCGCGAACGCGCGGGTGGTGTTGATAGGGCCCCACAGATTAACCGCGATCTCCCGCTCCCAATCCTCTACCGGCTTATCGAGAAACAAGCCGTTAACCGTCCAACCGGCACCATTGACCAAGATATCGACCTGCCCATGCTCGGCAAGTACCTGCTCAGTTAAGTGCTCAACCTGAGTCCGCTCGCCAACATCAGTGGTAACAAACGATGCGTTGTGGCCAACTGCCCGTAGTTGCGCTACTACCCGTTCGGCCTGGACCTCATCCATGTCGGCGATGACGACATTTACGCCCTCAGCGCACAACCCTTCCACGATCGCCTTGCCAATGGTCGATGCACCACCGGTAACCACCGCTGTCTTACCTTGTAGCCCCAAATCCATGTTCACTCAACCTCGTAGTAGATTATTCAATGTGTGATCGCAGTCTTTATTACCCTTAACCCTTCGATTTTTTCGCGTTCTTTTCGGCAAACCTCCGGATACGTTCTTCGATCTCGGGGCCAGCAAGAGTGCGAGCACGCTGGAAGCAGATTTGCTCAAGCATCAATGCCTCACTGATCGGCAGTGCCGCACCCAACTGAACCGCTTCCTTGACCAGACGTACCGCGGTCTGGCCGTTTTCACAAATCGTGTTGGCAATGCCAAGGGCCGCGTCCAGCAACTCGCCATTGGGCACTACGCGCTGAACCAGTCGCATCTGCAACGCCTGCTGTGCATCCACTGGCTCACCGGTCAGCAACATGAGATAAGCATCGCCAGCGGCAAGCAGCCGCGGCAGCCACTGGGTACCGCCACCGCCCGGCATGGCCCCAAGGCGCACCTCGGTCAGCGCAAACCGGGCATCCTCTGCTGCGATGCGAATATCGCAACCAAGAGCCAGTTCGCAACCACCGCCATACGCATAGCCATGCACAGCGGCAATCGAGGGCTTGTTGATGCCGAGCGAATTCGGCGTTACCCACAAGTCCAGACGGTCCTGTGCGTCCCATTCAAGAAACTCTGCGGCACCCTTGACATCGACGCCCGCAGAAAAGGCCCGTCCCTGCCCGGTATAGACCAGCACCCACAGGTCATCGTCATCGGCAAACTCCTGGAGTCGCTCCCGGTGAGCGCGCATCATGTCCAGGTCGAATGCGTTCAGCGCACTCGGACGGTTCAAAGTCAACAGCGCGACGTGACCCCGCCTCTCCCACCTTAGCGGTGCTTCTGACATAGTACGCTCCTGCGTATGGTAAGACCGTATCGCACTCAGGCGTGAGCCTCAATAAACTGGCGCACCAGTTCGTTAACCGCAGCGCCCGCCTCCATGTGCACACAATGGCCGACACCTTCAACCAAGTGCATGGTTGCACCAGGAATTGCGTCGACAATCATTTGCGATGCCTTGGGTGGGCAATACGGGTCGAGCTCTGGCGCAATAACTAAAGTGGGACATGAAATCTGGCCAAGGCTCGCCGCCAGTGAGCCATCGGCCAATGTCCGCATCGCCTGGCATGCATTGAGATAGCCATTGGGGTCTTTCACCGAACTGCTGCGAATGCGGCGGTACTCGGCAAGCAGATCCACATTCCCACTGGCGATACAGCCCCGCGCATCACCGGCACTTAAGGTAGCAAGCGCTTCAAGTCCGCCTTGCGTGACCTCACTGATTCGCTTGTCAAAAAATTCAAGGCCAGCCCGGCCAACGGTGCACGAGCTCGCGATGAGGACGAGCCCACGGGCCAGTTCGGGAAAGTCCAGTGCAAAACGCTGGGCGATGACACCGCCCATGGAAAACCCGACTAGCCAGGCGGGACCGGTAGTCTGTGCGCTTATAACCTGTGCCAGATCATCGGCCAACTGCTCAACCGTGCCATTGCCAGTGCCGAGCGGGCTTGAACCAAACCCACGCACATCGTAGGTCACAACATTCATCGATACACTCAAGGCCTCAACCTGACGCGACCACACTTCGCGGGTATCCGACAACCCGTGAATAAAGACCGCTGTATTGGCGCCGGGAGGAGAGGACATAGCAGCCAGCCTAGGTCGCCGGGACATTCAGCGGTGCGATGATGCCTTGGTGAATAGCTTCCATTCGTTGCTGACGCCCGCCCGCCCGAAAAGCCAGAGTGACCCGGTCCAATCCGAGTGGCTCAAGGCTGCGAATCTGGGCCAGGCAATCGTCTGCAGTGCCAATAAAAGCAAGGTACTCGACTAGCTCTGCCGATACCGAGGCCACGTGCCCGGCATGCTGCGACATGTGCTCAAGGCGATCATAAGCATCGCTGGCAGTTTTAAATTCGTGCTCGAAGGGGAGCAGAAAGTCGGGCAGCTCGCGCCACTTGTTAAAGCTTTCCGCCTGTGAAGCCACCCAGTGGCGTACCTCGTCAACCGCCTGTTCACGATCATCGGACAAACCGATAGCCGCCCACAGATCCAGTTTAATATCACTCATACTGCGCCCAGCCTCTTCTGCGCCGCGCCGTACCTGATCGATCTGCCAGGCGGTAAACTCGGCGCTGGCACCGCCCATCAGGATTACACCGTCTGCGACTCGCCCTGCCAAGCGCAGCATGCGTGGCTGATTTGCGGCGATGTAGATCGGAATATTCCCGGTGGCCGTAACCAGACGGTAATTGCTGCCAGCGTTACCCTCGATTTCATCACCGGCACACAGGCTGCGAATATCGATGATGGAGCGCTCGAGTTGCTTGATGGTAGAGGGCTTCTCACCAACGGAATAGACCGCCGTCCATCCTGTTCCGATTCCAATTACAGCACGGTCATCACTCAACTCCTTAAGCGCAGTAAAGGCATTTGCAATGGTGGTTGGATGGCGAGTGATTGGATTGGTAACTCCGGTACCAAGCAGAATTTTCGAGGTATTTACCGCACATAAGGTAAGCGCCGAAAAACAATCCTTCATCGAAAGTTGAACATCGGCGATCCAGGCGCTGTCAAATCCCAATGCCTCAGCGCTCTGCACTACTTCGACTGTGTGTTGAATTGGCTCCCGCGGACTGATGCCGAGCGATACCCCAATCTTCATAATTCCCCCTGTCAGTTTTCAGTTAGACCACCGCGGACTGCAGTTGTCGCCGTGGCCGGGCCACACAGCCCAGCTCGAGTAGCTCAGTATGATACCAGCGGGCTATCGATCGCAATGACGATTGCGACACAGCGTCGCACGATGTTCAATCGGTGACGCGGCCGTATATCGTTACCCTTCAGTATGAAGTGATCGCCAGATCCGCTCCGGCGTCATCGGCAAGCGTCGCTGGCGCGTACCGGTTGCATTGTGGATTGCATTGGCCACACATGCTGCCACCGGAATGATTGGCGGCTCG
>PBTT01000080.1 GCA_002729195.1 Acidiferrobacteraceae bacterium | reverse complement strand
GAGGAAATAGGAAAATGAAAGAAGTTAAGACTTTTCAACAGATGTATCGCGACGGCCATGTGAGTCGCCGCGAGTTTCTGGCAGCCATGGGNGCCTTGGGCGTGACGGCTGCGACGGCGGGTAGTTTGCTGACATCCGCTAGCGCATTGGCGGCGACACCAAACAGAGGCGGAACCGTGATAGTCGCCTCAAATCTGCACGGTCCAGATGACACCTTGGACCCCATTGTGTGTACATCAACTATTGACTACATGCGACAGTGCACCAGTCATAACGGTCTCATACAGATCTGGGACAACATGAGCCTGCATCCTGAGCTGGCTGAAGAGTGGTCGGTGAATAGCAATGCGACCGAGTACACCTTCAAACTTCGCAAAGGTGTCACCTTCCATGATGGGTCGGCTTTTTCAGCAGACGACGTCATCTGGAGTATGAATCGTCACTTGGGTAAAGACTCGCCATCGTCTATCAAGGCTTTTTTCGAGGCCGTTGTGGAGTGGAAAAAAATTGATAGCCATACGGTGAAACTAACCTTGTCCTCACCTGATGCTGACATGCCGATTAAGTTGACTCAGTTCCAGGCAAAAATCGTCAAAAAAGATACCACTGACTTTAGTAAGGGTGCGGGCACAGGTCCCTACCTGGTCGAGTCTTTTCAGCCTGGGGTGAAGACAGTGCACGTTCGAAATCCGAACTATTGGCGGGACACAGGACAACACCTTGATGCGATTGAGATCACGGCAATTACCGATCCCAATGCACGTTTGAATGCGTTGCTTTCCGGTGACGTCGATGCGATGACCGTACTTAGTGCCAAGTCGATTAAGCAGGTCGATAAAACCGACGGAGTAGAAGTGATGTCGGTCCCCGCCGGACTTTATGGGGGCATCTGCTGTCTTAAGAACACTGCGCCGGGCAAAGATGATGATTTCGTGATGGGTNTGCGNATGATTCAGGATCGCGAGAAGATCGTCAGNTCATTTCTTAAAGGACACGGCCAAGTCGGNAACGATCACCCGATCTCGCCGGCCTACGGAGCNGATCATTGCCATGAATTGGCCCAGCGGACTTACGATCCGGATAAGGCCAAGTGGCATCTCAACAAGTCCGGAATTTCGTCTGCGGAATTGTTCGTGGCTCCAGTGCAGGGCGGTATCGAGGAAACTTGTCTCCTGATGCAACAGAACCTTGCCAAGATCGGCTTTGACCTTAAGTTGAAGAAAGTCCCCACCGATGGTTACTGGGGTGCGGTGTGGATGAAAGAGCCAATGAACGTCGTCACCTGGAATATGCGGCCGACCGCTAACGCCATGATGGGGATCCAGTTTGGTCCTGGCGGTAACTGGAACGACACATTCTGGAACAGCGAACGCATGGGTGAATTGCTGAAGATGTCCTTGGCTGAGACTGATCCAACGAAGCGCCACGAGATGCATTGCGAAATGCAGACCCTGGTGCATAACGACGCGGGTATGGTGATTCCCTACCACACCAACGTCTTGGATGCGAAGAGCACCAAAGTGCATGGCTTTTCCAATGTCCCGTTGGGTCAACTGGGTGGAAACGGTTGGGCTGAGTTCATTTGGAAAGACGCATAAACATCCATCGGCAGCTTGTTTAGTAAAGGGGCCGCACGAGACGATTTTCGTGCGGCCCCCTGGTTTGATGGCGATAATTGAAAAAAGTGGGTCCATCGGCCCCTTCGTATCGACCGCATGATTTGGCGAGCACTCCTTGGTCGGCTGGGCATTAGTGTGGTCACGTTGTTTGTCGTTTCCGTGTTGATATTTATTGGTACCAATCTGCTGCCCGGTGACGTCGCCCAGATTCTTTTGGGGCAGATGGCGACGCCTGACAGCCTTGCGGCGTTGCAAGCCAAACTGGGGATGGACCAACCTGGTTATGTGCGTTACTTCATGTGGCTACGTGATGTGGCGACAGGTGATATGGGCTTCTCAAAAGCCGGGTTGGGCGCGGGTAATGCGACGCCGATCGTGCAGATTATTGAGCCGCGTATTTTTAACACGCTACAACTAACCGGTATGGTGGCGGTCATTGCCATTCCCTTCGCTTTGTTTATCGGGTTGCTTGCCGCAATGCGTCCCGGCACTCGGCTCGATCGTACGGTCACCTTTTCTACGTTAAGCCTGATTTCTGTTCCTGATTTTCTCGTGGCGACGTTTCTCGTCCTAATTTTTGCAGTTCATCTGGGTTGGTTGCCGTCTATCGCCTATCTAAAGGGTGGCGAGACGGGGTTGAATTTAATTCGAGCATTGGCGATGCCGGCGCTCACGTTGATTATTGTTGTTTCTGCGCAAATCATTCGAATGACTCGGGCTACCGTGCTGAACGTTATGAGTTCACCCTATATTGAGATGGCAATCCTCAAGGGCGTACCGAGAAAGCGCATCATACTGCGACATGCGCTTCTCAACGCCATCGGTCCAATCGTCAACGTGATTGCACTTAATCTTGCCTGGCTCGTGGGCGGCGTTGTGATCGTCGAACAGATATTTGCGTATCCGGGTCTTGCCAAATTGATGATTGATGCGGTACTGGTTAGAGATCTGCCTTTAGTCCAGGCGTGCGCTATGATTTTTTGTGCGAGTTACATCGTATTAATTTTTATTGCCGATATGGCGTCGATTCTCTCCAATCCACGGCTGCGTCATCCCAAGTAGAGGATTCGTCACAATGACAGAAACACAACAAAGCATGAATACGAGTAGTCAATTTGATGAGTTACCTGATGCGCCGCCTAAGCGGAAAATCAAACTCAGTTGGTCAGGGAAACTCGGGATTGCAGTATTGGTTTTCTGGGCCATCATCGTTGTGATTGGTCCTTCGATTTCCCCCTACCATGAGGCAGAATTTCTCGATGAGTCATTGTTTATTGTTCCGGGTAGCGATGAGAAATACCCGGATACCGATTTTCGGCCACCGAGCCGGATCGTTTTACTGGGTAGTGACTACATGGGTCGGGATACGTTATCACGCATTCTTTTTGGCGCAAGAACGACGATTGGAATCTCGTTTATTGCCACACTCCTTGCTTACTTGATCGGCGTGACGCTTGGTATTGCTGCAGCGGTGGGTAGTCGCTTTCTTGACATGGTGTTAAGCCGACTGAATGACGCATTATTGTCTATTCCATCGATTATGTTGGGGCTTGTCATGATTGCCGCGCTCGGGAGCACCATCCCATTATTAATCTTGTTGACCGGCATTATTTATGCGGCCAGCGTGTTTCGTATTGCACGTTCTTTAGGGCAGGAGGTCATGGTTAGTGATTTTGTTGAGGCAGCCCGAGTGCGTGGTGAGGGTCTCTGGTGGATTATTACTCGGGAAATATTACCTAACATTGCCATGCCGCTTGCGACTGATTTCGGACTGCGTTTTGTCTGGGTGATCCTGTTTATCTCTGCCTTGAGTTTTCTCGGTCTCGGCGTGCAGCCGCCGATGTCAGATTGGGGCAGCATGGTGAAAGAGAATCTACCCGGACTCATCTATGGTGCGGTGGCACCGATAATGCCTGCGCTGGCGATAGCGACGCTGACCATATCGGTAAACATGATCGTGGATGATATCTCTGCTCATTCCGGTGGTAAGTTGGCCAAGAGAATGATTGCATGAGCGTCCTGCTCGAGGTCAATCACCTCAAGATAAGTGCTCGTAAAGACGACGACAGCCTGACGCCGATCGTCAAAGGAGTCAGTTTCAACGTCGCCCGGGGCGAAGTCATAGCGCTGATCGGTGAATCAGGCTCGGGTAAGACCACCATCGCTTTATCGGCGCTCGGATACACCAAGCCGGGGCTTGAGTTCACGGGCGGCCAGGTACGCCTAGAGGGCGAAGATATTATTACTATGGCGTCGGATCAACTGCGGGCACTGCGCGGCCAGCGGGTAGCCTACCTTGCTCAAAGTGCAGCGGCAACATTTAACCCAGCGCTTACGATCGGCGAGCAGGTCACAGAATCATGCGTACTGCACAACATCCTGACACAGAAGCAGGCTGATGAACGTGCCGAGTTCCTGTATCGGGCCCTGGAACTGCCGGACCCTGACCAGTTGGGTAAGCGTTACCCGCACCAGGTATCGGGAGGACAACTGCAGCGGCTGATGGCGGCAACGGCGTTGTGCGGCAAGCCGGATCTTCTAGTGCTCGACGAGCCAACTACCGCCCTCGATGTAACCACCCAGATAGAAGTTCTTAAGGCATTCAAATCGGTAATTAAGCAAGAAGGCTCCGCGGCCATTTATGTGACCCATGACCTTTCGGTGGTGGCCCAGATCGCCGACCACATCGTGGTGCTGTACGCGGGCGAGGTCCAGGAACACGGTAGCGCTGAACAGGTCGTCAGCCATCCGGGACACGATTACACCCGCCGCCTGATGCACGCGGTACGGCCGCCACCTGGCGCCGGACAGGGCGAGGAAACCAGCAGCGAGCATCACCGCGAGGCGCCTGCGCTCGAAGTAAAAGATATCGTTGCCGGTTATGGCAAAACACAAAATGGCATTCCCTCAATAACTGTACTGCGCGATGTCAATGTCTCGATAGAACGCGGCCATACAGTCGGCGTGATTGGAGAGTCCGGTTGTGGCAAATCGACCCTGGCCCGGGTCATGGCGGGCCTGCTGCCGGCGGCACAGGGAAAAGTTCTGCTTGATGGCGAGACACTTAAGCCGGCACTCCAGCGGCGAAGCCGCGGCGAGTTGCAGAAGGTCCAGTTTGTTTTTCAGATGGCCGACACAGCGCTCAATCCGCGACAGCGGATTGATCATATCCTCGGTCGCCCGCTTGAGTTCTACCTTGGTCTTAAGGGCAAAGAAAAGCGCCGGCGTATCGGCGAGCTGCTGCAGATGGTGGAACTGCCCCAGGAGTTTGCTGGCCGGTATCCGGAAGAACTCTCAGGCGGTCAAAAGCAGCGCGTCAATCTGGCCCGGGCGCTGGCGGCATCACCCGAAGTGCTGCTTTGCGATGAAGTGATCTCGGCACTGGATTCCATCGTTGGCGCGAATGTGATCGAGTTGCTCAAGCGGTTGCGTAAACAGACTGGTGTCTCGTTTGTCTTCATCAGTCACGACTTGTCGACAGTGGCATCCTTTGCCGACGAAATCGTGGTGTTGTATGCAGGTCGGGTGGTGGAAAAAGGCGCCACCGACGCGGTGCTCTCCCCACCGTATCATCCTTATACCCGTCTTCTCATCAGCTCGGTTCCCGAGCTGCGGGTGGGCTGGCTTGAAGAAACCATGCAGACGCAGGAGGCACAGGCCGGGATCGACCGAGTGGTTACCTTGACTGACACTGGTTGCCCGTTTTTTGACCGTTGCCCGCTGGCGATTAAAGACACCTGTGATCGCGAGACAGCACCGGCCCGCCAACTCGGTGCCGGCCACACCATCGAGTGCCATCGCAGCGAGGCTGAGTTCGTCCATTGACCGGCAGTGGGGTGAACTTTTTTTGACAAAGTTTTTTTTTGGATGACTGAAGATCTGACTCCGTTCTTGCAACCCGGTCCTGCCGTGCAGAGCGAGGATGACGCCGTGGTGGGTTTTACCCGTCGCGCCATCGGTACCGAGACCCGGATCATCGAGCAGGTCGTGCTGCTGTATTACGCGGTGCGCGACCAGATTCGTTACGACCCCTACGGGGCGGTGGTGTCGGTCACGGGCCTGAGCGCCCGGCGCAACCTCGAAGTTGGCCACGGTTGGTGCGTCTCCAAGTCGATACTGCTGGCGGCCTGCTGCCGGGCTATTGGCGTGCCAGCGCGGCTGGGCTACGCGGATGTGCGCAACCATCTGGCGACCGAGAAGATGCGATCGATAATGCAGACCGACATCTTCTACTGGCACGGCTACACCTCCATTTACCTGGACGGTAGCTGGATCAAGGCCACCTCCGCCTTTAACCTCGAACTGTGCCATAAGTTCCGTTTGAAGCCGCTGGATTTCAATGGCCGCGAGGACTCCATCTACCACCCGTTCGATCTCGACGGCCGGCGTCACATGGACTACCTGCACGATCGTGGCGAATACGCCGAACCACCCATAGCTGCGATGCGGGAGACCTTCCGCACGGAATACCCTGGCTGGAATATGGAGGGTGAAGCTATCGCCGGCGATTTCGAAACCGACGTGGCACTGGAAACCGCAAGTTAAGTCCCGGGCGCGGGCACCCTGACGGTCTCAGGCGGCCTCTGGCGCATACAGCCGCTCGATCTCCTGGGCATAGGATTTACTGATTTTCTGACGGCGGACTTTCATCGTGGCTGTCACCTCGCCGTCGTCGTGGTCCAACTCCTTGGTCAGCAGATGGAAGCGGCGCACTTGTTCGGCCGGGGCCAGTTCCGCGTTGGCGCGCCAACAGAGCGCCGGTCGTCAAAACGAAATCTCCATTTTCCCGAAGGCGCGCAACTTGCATTCTGCGGAGTCGTGTTCAGGTGTCACGACGATATGTTCCCTGAAGAAATCGACCCGGACATGCCCGTCAATTCCGTTGACCCAGACCGGGAGTTTTTTTGCTTGACCCATTCCCTTGGCCGGGCCCCGCGTTCACCGCACCATATCCACTGCGGGCCCGGCACCAGCACGTAGCCTGGGTCAACCCGCTCGAAAAAAGCATTCGGTGCAAGGCTGGTTGCACCGTGATGCGGCATCTTCATGAAGTCAGAATTCATCCGCGGGTCATCGCTCAGCACAGTGCCAACTTTCATGTTCAGGTCGCCAGTAAACAACACGGTGGCATCGTTGATCGACCACTGCATGATGAGCGACAAATCATTGACGTCGATGGTGTCAGCAGCCAGATCATCTTCCTGGGCGTGGAGAATCTCGATGGTGGAGCCCAAGCCGAAATCATAGCGAAGGCCAGCTTCCGGGTGGCGAATGATGACACCGTGGGCTTTTGCTTTATTCACTAAAGCGGCGATATCGGCCATGTCACAGCCCCACGGTATCTCCCGGTCACAGATATGCTGCGGCGGAATGCGCAGGTGCAAGTTGGAAATTGTCACGCCCGCTTCCAATAGTGCAACCAGCCCCTCGTAATGATCCCGGTGCGGGTGGGACACAAAAAAGTGATCGATCTTGTCGATACCAAGTTCGGCAAGGTAGGGCAGCAGCGACTTTTTCGCTTCGCTGTAGTAACCGCCGTCGATCATGATGACCGAATCGCCGGTTTGGATCAGGTTGGCATCTCCCTGCAGTTCGCCCGTGTTGACGTTGACCATATGCCAGCTTGCATCCGGNTTGCTGCTACACCCGGCNAACAGGAATACAGACAGAAAAAAGATGAGCCANCTTTTTCTCACACCGGATTTCCACCCANTNTGTCGGCCNGNTCAGTCAGCGAANAACAANNCGNCAAATGTGATTTCCTCACCCNCCNGGNTTCATGGCCATGACCAATGGCTCTACCTCGGGGATGTCATCGGGCACGAAAAAGTCGCTCCACAGGGATTTCTCTGGGTCCATGCGGTAACCGCTGAAATCGGTGACGCCCTCACTNGAGAGGAGNACGTCNTCGATACAGAAGTTGCCGGTGAATTCCCCGGCATCNNTGCCCAGGATCACGGCGGCTGCGTCNGCCATGATCTCNGGCTTGCGACAGTGCGGGAAGGCGATACTGCCTGCGACCACNTTGCTGATGGCGGCGGTTGCTATCACCGAGTGCGGCCACAGCGCATTCACCCCGATGCCCTTGGTCTTCAGTTCTTTAGCCATGCCCAAAACGCACTGGCTCATGCCAAACTTGGAGATGGTGTAGGCCACCGACGGCGCGAACCACTTGGGCTGCATGTCGAGTGGCGGTGAGATGCTGAGGATGTGCGGATTATCTCCCTTGACGAGGTGCGCCAGGCATTCCTTAGAGAGCATGAAGGTGCCGCGCACGTTGACCGCAAACATGAGGTCAAAGCGCTTCATCTCGGTTTTCGCCGTAGGGGTGAGCGATATTGCACTGGCGTTGTTGATCAGAATATCGAGCCCGCCGAATTCATCAGCAGCCTGCGCCACCGCCGCCTTGACCTGCGCCTCTTCCCGGATATCGGTGACGATCGGCAGTGCCCGGCCGCCGGCGGCTTCGATCTCTTCAGCCGCTGTAAAGATGGTGCCGGGTAGCTTGGGATGTGGCTCTGTGGTCTTGGCCAGAATGGCGATACAGGCACCGTCGGCCGCGAGCCTCTTGCCTATGGCCAGGCCGATGCCGCGGCTGCCGCCCGAGATGATCACACGCTTACCGGAAAACGTCCCCATGAATTTGCTCCTTTGATTGATGCTGTGCTGGTGCCGTGACTGTCATCAGCCCGTGCCCACACGGCACGGTTGGGCACGGCTTACCGTAGCGCCTGATTGTAACGGCTGTCTACCGGCCTGACTTTAGCCGGCACCACAATAACCTGGTACCAGGCCCAGTTACCCACTGGCGGACAAACGTGGCCCTCGGGTCACGTCGATGGTCGCGGGCCAGCAAGCGGTGCCGATCCGTTTCGATTAGACTGCGCCGGCCCTGCGGCCGCTGGCAAACGATGAGCGCCACCCAACTGGCCACATACCGACTCCTCGACCCCATGACGGATACTGCAAAGCAAGCCACAGCGCAAAGCATTGCCACAAACTCCAGCCAGCCGGGCGGTGTTACCAACAAGCGCCCGTGGGCCTGGCTGGTACTGCTTTTCCTGGGCGTTGCCTGGGGCCTGTCTTTTTCCCTTGCCAGGATGTCCACCGAGGGCGGTGCGCATCCGCTCGGAATAAACTACTGGGTGTCGCTGATCGGCGCGTTGCTACTGCTCGTTGTCAATAGTTTTAAAGGGCGGCGCCTGCCGTTAAAGAAAAACTACCTTTTTCTTTATGTCATCTGTGGCCTGCTGGGCTCGNTAATCCCGGGCATCNTGTATTTCTANGCNGCCTCGCGCNTCACTGCCGGGGTGNTGGCNATCACTGTTGCCACCGTGCCGCTGATGACATTCATCGGNGCCGCANTCCTGCGNGTGGAAAAAATCTCGATTATGCGTATNNTGGGTGTNNTGTTCGGCATCTTCTCGGTGGNACTGCTGGTAGCACCCAACGAGAGCTTGCCAGACNCTGCCGCCACACCGTGGGTNCTGATCGTCNTCCTGGCCGCGCTCTGTTACACAGCGGAGAACCTCATCATTGCNCTGCGCATGCCGNCAGNNGCCAACCCTTTTGTANTCGTGACCGGCATGCTCCTTGCAGCAACACTCATGATGACNCCCGCAGTGTGGCTTACCGGCACGTTCGAGCCACTCACCTGGCCATTGGGCCGCCCAGGCTGGGCAATACTCGGCATGGCCGCAATCAGCGTGATCGCTTACGGGCTGTTTTTGTACCTCGTGATGTACGCCGGCCCGGTGTTCGCCAGCCAGACAGCATACGTGGTAACGCTATCGGGGGTGCTCTGGGGCATACTGATCTTCGGCGAATCCCATTCGCTCTGGATCTGGTTGTCGCTGGTAACGATGATGGTTGCGTTGTCGCTGGTTAAGCCGCGCACTGGTGCCAGGCCCGGCTAGGTCACCGGCCCCTTTGCTATTACCAACAGGGTGATTGCGATTACAACGAAGACAGCATAAGCCACCAGGCCAGCGATGATGCGCCGGATTCTGCGCCAGCGACGGCGGGCCTGTACCCGGCGCAGCCGGAACTGTTCCGCCGGTGCGACCAGTGGCATGAAGCCGGGGTCGAGGCTTATCGATTCGTCGGCCGCCGAACCTACCCGAATATATGTACCGTCGTCGAACTGGTAGCAAGCGTCGAATTCCCCGAGTGCGAGGCGATAGACCGTATCGGGAAAGCCCGGGCAGGTAGACTTGAGACGATGCTCGACCTGCTTGCGGTATACCGACCAGTTGGGATGAACAGCCCCATAGAGGCGGTCCGGTGCCTGTTCCAGCGCCCCTTCCAACCAGGCCAGTGCGGCATTAACCTGGCCCTCGGTCTGGTCGCTCCACCGCTGCAGAAAAAACGTTACCATGACCACCCCGGCACTAATGAGGATGGCATGGTCCAGCACGGTGGTGCCAATGGCACGGAGGATTTCCATCAGAATCCTTGGCAGTAGAAAATAATCACAACGTACCCAGACGCAGGAGAGCTAGCCCATGACCTACAGACTCTACTACTCGGAACCCTCAGCCGCCATGGGAGTGCGCGCCATACTGGAGGAAATAGGTACGCCTTATGAGTTGGTGTGGACGGACATCTCCTCACCTACCTGGCGCGACCCCGCATTGCTCGCAGCCAATCCCAACGGCTGGATTCCGGTACTCGCCTGGGAGAATAGTTCCATCTACGAGTGTGGCGCTATAACCGTCTTGCTTTGTGACCGGCACCCGGAGGCCGCCTTGGCACCGGCTGCCAGCGATCCGGACCGGGGCCTGTTTCTGCAATGGCTGTTTTACTTCTCGAGTTCGATCCAGGTTGCCTATCAGATGAGCTACCATACGGAGCGTTTCTGTGCAGCAACAAAAGACGAGGACAGCGTCCGGCAGCGCTCGGCCCGGCGCCTGGAAGAAGTCTGGCAGGTAGTGGACGATGCCATTGGTGAAAATTCCTGGCTGTTGGGCGAGCGCTTCAGCGCGATCGACATCTACCTGTACATGCTCACCACCTGGTTGTCGCCGAAGTACGGCCACCCGGTAATCGACCGTTTTGCCAATGTGCAACGGGTGGCTACCAGTGCTGCCACTCGACCTGCAGTGCGCAGCGTGTTTCAACCAGATTGATCGAACGCGAACGGTGCTCCCCCGGGGGGTATCTACGCATCTACCGGGATTGCGGCATCAAGATCGCAGCACTGAGGTCGCGGCCTTGCTCACCTAGGCTGACCGCTCCCAGCCCTTGCCAGCGCCGCAGCGCAGGCAGCGCTGGCTCATGAAGATCTTCTCCCAGTCGGCATCGACGGCGACATAGTCGAGAATAACCCG
>PBTT01000079.1 GCA_002729195.1 Acidiferrobacteraceae bacterium | reverse complement strand
TCGCGAACACGGTTGCCATATTGGGTTCGACGATGTTGTTCAGCCGCACCAGCGGGGTGTTGCCGACAAGATCAAGAATGTTCTCGTAGTACTGCATCAAGTGGTCTCCTGTATCGGGTATCGGCGGCGGCTCAGTCTGTCCATGGCTCGGTATCCTGCTGCGACTGGACCCGGCTTGGCGGGACAAGTCGGCGCTCAGGCCGCACTGCGGGACTAGTACTCGGCAATAGCACGCACCGCCTCGATGGCCTGGTTGATATCTTCCTCGTCGGTGAAAAAGCCCGGTGCAAAACGCACCGTGCCCTTGCGCTCGAGGGTGCCGCGATCCTCATGCACCAGCGGGGCGCAGTGCAGCCCGGGCCGTACGCACACGCNGTGATCGGCGTCGAGCATGGCGCCAACCTGCTCGGCCGGAATNTCACCGATGTTCATCGATAGGGTCGCGACCCGCGGCTGGTTGTTCCGCGGCCCGTAGACGGCCACGTCCGGCAGCGCCTCAAAGGCCTCGATCAGCCGCCGGGTAAAGCCGGTCTCAACTGCGTGGATGTGTTCCTGGGCAACCCGGCAGGCCTGGCCGTGNTTGGCAGCAGGGNCNGCCCCGCGGGCCCGGCCGAGGTCGGCAAACCATTTTTGTGCCGCGTTCAGTCCNGCGANNCCGGGCAAGGATAGAGTGCCGGCCTCAAGTCGATGTGGGTAGCCGTCAGGGTGAAAAGGCGAGAGCGAGTCGACCCCGGTACCGCCGGTGCGGAGCGGGCGAATGTCGACCCCGGCGGCGACAATCATGCCGCCTATACCCATCGGGCCGAACAGTCCTTTGTGGCCGGTGTANACGAGTACGTCGATGCCCCAGTCGTCCATGGGAATGGCCACTACGCCTGCGGTCTGGCAACTGTCGAGCACTAAGATGGCGTTGGTTTCCCGTACCACCCGGCCAATAGCTTCGATGTCCTGCAATGAGCCGGTAACGTTGGACGCATGGTTCACTACCACTACCCGAGTGTTGGGCCGGATACTCCTGCGAATCTCCTGCGGGTCGACGTAGCCGGCTTGGTCTGCCGCCACTCGGGTCACCGAGATTTGCCGATCGCGTTCAAAATGATTGGCGGGCCGCAACACCGCGTTGTGCTCCATGCGCGTGATGATCATGTGATCGCCAGGTTGCATGAGGCCGAGCAGGGCGATGTTCATCGAGTCGGTGGCGCTGAGGGAAAAGGTTACCCGTGCCGGGTCGCCGGCAAAGCCGAAAAACTCTGCCAGCAGTCGGCGAGTCTGCACGATCATGGTCTCGGCCTCGACCGCAAGTTGATGTCCCGAGCGCCCTGGGTTCACCCCGTGGCTGCGGAAAAACTGGTCCATGAACTCGTAGACCGGTTCCGGCTTGGGCAGCGTGGTGGCCGCGTTGTCAAAGTAATAATTTTCCTTCATGGAATTGCCCTGAAACCTATGCCGTGTCCGTGGCGCCTGGCAAATCTAGCCGTTTTTGCTGGCCGTCGTCTGTGGGTTTGCCCGCGGCCGGCTCGGCAGCTGTTTTTCCGGTGCAGCACTCGGGCGCACACCGGCAGCACCGATTGTAAGGTCCAGGCCCCATGCCATACCATCGCAAATTTCCAGTCGGGGGCTAGTTGGCTCCGGCAAGGGGCAGCATTTGCGTCGACGTCTGGGGTGGCGGCGCGGGCCGGGCTGTTGCCGTGGCCATGTTGCGAGGCGATATACTGCAGTAACTTGTGATCGACGGTGGCTGGTGCACCCGCGCCATTGCTGCCTGTAGACAATCNGGCCCTGGGGTGGGCGGGCGCCGGCAAAGTGATGGAGACGATGGAACAACAGCGAACGATCGCCGACATTGAAGGCATACGGGAAATCCTGGCAACGGCCCGGGTGATTGCCGTGGTGGGACTCTCGGCTAACTGGTGGCGGCCCAGCTTCTTCGCGGCCAAGTACCTGCAGGATCACGGCTACCGCGTTATTCCCGTCAACCCGAACTACCGCGAGATTCTCGGGCAGAAGTGCTATCCCGTACTGGAGGAGATTCCGGACAAGGTCGACGTGGTGGATGTATTTCAGCGCCCCGAGGTCACGCCGCCCATCGCTCGCAGCGCGGTGGCTGTTGGCGCAAAGGTGCTGTGGTTGCAATTAGGGGTGGTCAATGAGGAAGCCGCAGCGATCGCCCAGCAGGGCGGCCTCACTGTGGTAATGGACCGCTGCATGAAGATCGAGCATGGCCGCCTGCTGGGGGGGCTGAACCTCTTCGGGGTTGCTACCGGAGTGATCTCGGCGCGGCGCCCGAAGTGGCTGGTTTACTAAGGAGACGCCATGGCTGACCGGAAATTCGGATTTGAGACGCTGTGCCTGCACGCCGGCCAACTACCCGACAGTGCCACTGCGTCACGGGCAGCACCCATTTACCAGACCACGTCGTATGTCTTCGACGATACCGATCACGCTGCCAGCCTGTTTAACCTGCAGACCTTCGGCAACGTCTACTCGCGCATGATGAACCCGACCAACGCTATGCTGGAGGAGCGCATGGCCACGCTGGAGACGGGTCGGGCTGGCCTGGTAGTNGGTTCAGGCATGGCGGCACAGATGGTGACCCTGCTGACCCTGCTTGAGGCCGGCGATGAACTGGTTTCAGCCAGTACCCTGTACGGTGGCACCTACTCACAGTTCGACTATGCGTTCCGGCGCTTAGGCATCATCACCCATTTCGTAGATCCCGATGACCCGCAGAACTTTGCTCGGGCCATTACGCCGCAGACCAAGGCCTTGTACGCNGAGACTATCGGCAATCCGTTGAACAACATCCTCGACATCGAGGCCGTGGCCGGTATTGCGCACGAGGCCGGTCTGCCGTTGGTGATCGACAACACCTTCGGCACACCTTATCTGTGCCGGCCCATAGAGCACGATGCTGACATCGTGGTGCACTCGGCGACCAAGTGGATCGGCGGTCACGGTACTTCGATCGGTGGAGTGCTAGTCGAATCCGGCCGCTTCCCCTGGGACAATGGCAATTTCCCCGGCATGACCGAGCCCTCCAAAGGCTATCACGGTATCCGTTTCTACGAGACCTTTGGCGATTTTGGTTTCACCATGAAGGCCCGGATGGAGACTCTGCGCACCCTGGGGCCTTCGTTGAGCCCGTTCAACTCGTTTTTGTTCCTGCAGGGCCTTGAGACCCTGCCGCTACGGATGGAGCGGCACTGCACTAGCGCACTGGCGGTGGCAGAGTTCCTGGCGGCACAGCCAGCGGTGCAGTGGGTGAAGTACGCCGGACTGCCGGACAACCCTTATTACGCGCTGGCACAAAAGTATCTGCCGCGGGGCGCAGGGGGTGTTCTGACTTTCGGTATCCGTGGTGGTCAGGCGGCAGGGGTGCGCTTTATCGAGAGCGCGCAGTTCCTGAGCCACCTCGCCAACGTAGGCGATGCCAAGTCACTGGTCATCCACCCGGCCTCAACTACCCACCGGCAATTGAACGAAGAAGAGCAGGCGAATGCGGGTGTCACGCCCGACATGATCCGTATATCGGTGGGATTGGAAACCCTCGAGGATATCTTGTGGGATATAGAGCAGGCGCTGGCCCGGTCACAGAGCGACTAGCTGTATTGCAGGCAAGATGTAAGAAAGCAGTGGCCTCACCATGGTTTTGTTGGGCACACCTTGAGTCCTTTTTGATACGGCCTTAATGTAACTCGTAGTGAAGGTCGCAACATGGGCTGCCGTTTCGATCTTCGACTTTAGGCCCCGTTACCCTAATGGAGCTCAGTAGCAATATCAGCCTTAGCCTGGTGGTCGATTGGCAGAGCAGCGGGGTAGGCCATCGAGAGCGCCATCATTTCGAGCGAGTTAACCTGTGGCGGGACATCGTGCCATGGCAGGCAACTACCGGAGCTATCGGCGCTCCGTGAGCCCTTAATGCAAAGTTGGCTGGAGGCGGCCACTTAGCGCCTTGCGTTTGCTTTGCACCTGATTCAAGCGTGTGATGATACTGCCACCGTTTTTTGTTCACGCCGTTTTTCCCGCCAACTATGGATGTTGGCCTTCAGCATCAGCGCACTGGGCGTTACCAGCAGTGTCAGGACCGTCGCGAAACCCAGGCCAAACACGATCGATGTCGACAGTTGTCTCCACCACTGGGTAGAGGGTGCGCCATAGGTGATCTCCCGCGTCAGAAAATCGAAATTGATACCCAACACCATCGGCATCAGCCCAAGTATGGTGGTCACGCTGGTCAATAGGACGGGCCGCAGCCGCTGCACACCGGTACGCAGGATTGCCTCCAGTGGGTCAGGCAAAGATTCGCGCAGCCGATCATGGGTATCAATCAGGACGATATTGTTGTTGACGACGATACCAGCCAGAGCGATTACCCCGATACCGTTCATCACGATACCGAAGGGAGAACCTGTGATCAAAAGCCCGATCAGAACACCAATCGTTGACATCACAACTGCGAACAAGATCAGAAAAGCGCTGTAGAAACTGTTGAACTGGGTAACCAGGATTGCCGCCATTACGAACAGGGCAACCAGAAATGCCTTGCTAAGGAAGGCCTGGGCCTTGGCTTGCTCCTCGTCTTCCCCTTTGAACACCACTTGGATCCGTGGATCAATCTCCGCCGTCTTAAGCCATTCGACGATTTCCTTGATTTTATCATCGACCAGGAGCCCCTCGTCGACATCGGCCCTGACCGTGATCACTCTGCGGCCGTCTACACGCTTGACCATCCCGGTCTTCTTTTGCGCCTGCCGAACCACGAAGTTCGATATCGGTACCGAGCCGGCAGCTGTGTTCAGACGAACATGGTTCAGTTCTTCTATGGTGCGATGTTTCTCAGGAAACCGCGCCCGAATCTCTATCTCATCGTCACTGTCATCCGGACGATAGGTTCCGATCTTGTAACCCATAGTCGTCATCTGGACCATGTTTCCGACCGAGCCGATATCAGCGCCGTACTTGGCTGCCTGAGAACGGTCAACGATAACCTGCCAATCTATACCCGGCAGTGGCCGTGAGTCCTCAATGCTGTGCAGGCCCCTCATGGTGTCAAGTTGTGCGCGGACCCTTGCTGCCGCCGGGGCCAGCAGATCGGGGTGCCGGGAAGCCAGNTGGAGTTGGATCGGTTTGCCGACTGGTGGCCCCCCTTCCTCCTTGCGCAAGTCGATGATGACACCGGCGAGATCGGCTATTTGCGCCCGGATCGTCGTGAAGATCTGCTCAACTTTGGGGCGTGATCGCCAGTCGGAAAACTCCATGGAGATGCTGCCGACGATGTCTTCCGACTCTTCNCTGTTGGCGTTCGGGCCGACCCGGGTATAGAAGGTCTCCACGCCACTGATNTCGAGNACTCTCNNCTCGACTTCACGCATNAGCGCATCCTGTTCATNCAGTGACAGNTTGCCGCGNGCACGGACCTGAATNTTGGCATTGTCAGGTTCGACCTCGGGAAAAAATTCGATTCCCGAACCGAAAGTGCCATACAGAACCTGCGCCCCGACGAGCAGCCCCAAGGAGGCTGCCAGTACCTTGGCCGGATGGGACANGGCGGCCCTGAGCACCTTTACGTAAGANCCNGTGAATCCGGGAATCGAATCCAGTTCCCCGCGTTCNCCCGCCNTTATCACTCGTATGGCNGCCGGGCTGGTGTTACCNGGCCGACCGACCAGCGTGCCCAGGGTCGGCACAAAGATAAGTGCCATNAGCAGCGAGGCCGAGAGGGTAATCAAGACCGTCAGCGGCAGATACTTCATGAATTCNCCCACCACACCAGGCCAGAAAGTGAGTGGCAGAAAAGCGGCCAGCGTGGTCGCTGTAGAGGCGATGATCGGCCAGGCCATCCGGCGGGATGCGGCAGTGTAGGCAAGTCGGGGCGGCGAACCATCGCTCATCCGCCGATCAGCGTATTCGGTCACGACAATGGCGCCGTCCACCAACATCCCAACAGCCAGGATCAGGCTGAATAGCACCACCATGTTCAGCGACACACCGAGTAAATAAAGTACCAGCAGGGCTGTCAGAAAGGACCCTGGAATGGCGATGCCGACCAGCCCGGCGGATCGTATTCCGAGCGCTGCNATGACGACAATCATTACCAGCAGCACGGCACTCATGACACTNTTTTGAAGATCATTCAANAGTGTGCGGATGTGATCGGATCGATCCTGTGAGTANCTGACCGTAACCGCTTGACGCAGCGTTTCGGGCCAGAGCGCGCTTTCTTCTTTGACNATGCTGCGTACGCTTTCAATGGTTTCTATCACGTTTTCGCCCGANCGCTTGGAAACCTCCAGGGCGACCGCCGAACTTCCATTGACCCGGGCAAGACTCGTGGGATCCTTGAAGGTGCGNCGAACTTCGGCGATGTTGCCGACCCGNACCACNGCNTCGCCATCGGCTTTAACGGGAAGCTCAATGATGTCTTTAACGCTCTCGAACAGGCCGGGTACTTTTACCGAGAATCGGCCCCGGCCNGTATCCTGGATGCCTGCTGCCACCAGCAGGTTGGAGCCTTTNACCGTCCCTGCCGCNACAGCNGGATCAAGACCATAACTCTGNAACTCGACNGGGTCGATCAGNACCTCTACCATCTCCTTGCGGTCACCGGTAATTACGGCTTCCAACACCGACGGTATGCTTTCGATGTCGTCTTTGAGTTCCCGGGCAAGGTGNTAGAGGGCTCTTTCCGGGACGTTGCCGGCAAGAATCACTACCAGCACCGGNAACAGGCTGAAGTTCACTTCGTGCACTTCGGGGTCTTCTGTAGCCGCCGGAAAATTGCCCTTGGCAGCGTCGACCTTGTCCCGTACATCCTGCAAAGCAGTATCGGCATCGAAGCCGGCCTCGAATTCGAGCAGCACATTGCCCCCGCCCTCGTAACCAGTCGAGCGCATCTCCTTGATGCCCTCGATAACCCGTAACTCCTGCTCCAGCGGACGTATGATCAGGCGTTCAGAGTCTTCCGGTGATATGCCGTCATGGGTAACGGTGACGTAGATGATTGGAATGTTGATATCTGGTTGCGATTCCCGGGGAATATCCCGGTAGGCCAGCGAGCCGGCGATCAGGATAAACACCAGGGTCGCCAGCACGGTGCGCGAGTGGCCGACGCTACGATCAATCAGAGACAACATTCAGATCAAGTTCCGGACGGTTGCTCAGGAACGGCTTCAACCTTCTGCCCGACTCGCACGAACTCATGCCCGACCGTGATGACCCGGAGCGTTCGCGGCAGCCCACCAAGCCAGGTACCATCCGGCGTATCGGCCACCAGCGTGACTGGTAGAAACTCTACAATGCCGTCATCGTCGACGGCTTTTACTCCGATAACCCCGTCATCATCCAGCGTCAGCACAGCGGAAGACAGTTTGTGTGAAAGGGTTTCCCCCACCGCCAGCGTGATCTTTGCCGTAATTCCCTCGGCAATCTCGTAACCCGGGTTTGGCACGTCGAGTTCGACCCGAAACGTTCGGGTCGAACTGTTGCTTGAGCGGGCGACGAAGGTGATTTGACCGGTGAGCTCGCGCTTGTCTACCAGCACAACTGTTCCAGAAACACCCGGTGTGATTTTGGCAACGTTGTGTTCTGACACGTCGCCGACGACGATGATTGTAGACAGATCCAGTATGGTCGCAACGGGCTCACCAATCTTGACGTAATCGCCGAGTTCAACCATCCGTTGGTCAACGACTCCGTCAAACGGTGCCCGGATATGAGTCCGCTCGATGTCGACCCGAATTTGTTCCAGGCTTGCCTGTGCGGCATTCAACTGCGCTTCCGCTTCCGCCAGCGCAATTTTTGAACGCAGGTTTTTTTTCGATAATGACGATGCGGCTTTGTATTCGGTCTGCCGTTGTCTCAGCAGCGCCGCGGCTTGGCGCAAGCGGGCCGGCCGGTCGTCTGTAGCCAGGCGAACGACCAAATCACCACGTTTTACGATTTGCCCCCTGCTCGCTAAGACCTCCGCCACTGCTGCCGCAGTCTGAGCCCGTAGACGGACTCTGCGTTTCGCCTCAGTCGAGCCCAGTAGAATGATCCGTTCCGGTACGGTCTGCGCCTCGATGAGGCGGGTTCTCACTCGCGGCAACAATTCAGCTGTCGAATTGCCTTTGGATGCAGTCCGCTCAGCCGCTTCGGTACTGCGGTCACTCCAGTAGTTGTCGATCAGCCCTGATGCCAGCCAGCCGATTACGCCCAGCAAGATCAGGAAGGCAAGGAAAAAAGACTTTTTCATTGTGCTGGTGTCAGTGAGGATTCGTCCGTTGAGATGTTTTCACAAACCAATTACAAAGCGTCTAGAACGCAGCATTTACTTGCCATTCAGTCATACACGGCCGTGACTTGATTGCTGGGCATCGACGCAGTGCAGCTCTCTGCAAAGTGCCAGCGGAATCAGTGTTGACGCCATCATTCGTGCCAGCTTGCCCTGGCTGCGTTTGCCTCTAGCCAGTGCCGAACTACCGCGCTTTTTGGCGAAAGACGATGCCAGGTATTTCAACAACCCGGCATTAACTCGCGACCGCGCCCCACGATCTTGCTTACCAGTCACCCAGCGTACGCCGACCCAAATTATTTCGCTTGGCCCTTGGAATAACCCTCAACTTTGATTCGAAGTCACGCTCAGTCCTGCACTGCCAGGTATTATCGCACAGTGGTCTAGTCGGCCAATGGAGTTTTAATTTTTTTGTAAGCCACATTCGCGTGAGCAGCCTGTCCTTTTTGACGCGGTGATGGTAGGCGGTAGCAGAGGCAGCAGGTACGACCATTAGGAATGGGTTTCACTTATCTCCGATGAGGTTATTTACTCCAGGCCATACCGGGAAACGTTTACCATAGCAGTACGAAAGAAGGGTGTTACTATTGAGATGATGGTGCATATCGGAGTTCACGAACACAACGACGTCAAAGATCCCCGTGCCCTGGGTATAAAGGTGGTGCGCTTTATGGTTGTCCGCGACCGCTCTGGCTTACGACGATTAGGATGTCTAACATACGCAACAGTGCATGATCTAGGAAAGCGCACATGACTTCGTTATTGCTGGGGTTGATTGTCTTTATAGGCCTTCACCAGTTGCCGGGACTGCCAACGCTCCGTGGGTTCCTGCTGCAAAGGCTGGGTGAGGGCGGCTACAAGGGCGCATTTTCTCTGGCTGCGCTGGTGGGTCTGGGCTTGATCGTCTACGGCAAATCGGTAGCGCAGTCTGTGCACGTATATGCGCCTTTAGAAGATCTGCGGATCGCGACGACATTGCTAGTGCTGGCTGCATTTGTGCTGTTCCCAGCATCAATCGTGCCTTGTAATCTGCGTCGGCTGGTACGCCACCCGCAACTTATTGCAGTAGCCCTCTGGGCTCTGGGCCACCTGCTGGTGAACGGTGACCTTGCCTCGGTATTGTTATTCGGCGGTTTTCTGGGCTTTGCCGTTAACGGCATCGTCAGCGCTAACCGCCGCGCTAAAGTGCCGGGCTTGGACAGAAAGCCACTGATGGCGGATCTTGCCGCGGTGGTTATCGGTCTGGCAGCCTGGGCCGCTCTTAGTTGGTTTCACGATCAGTTATTCGGTGTATCGGTACTGGCCATTAACTGATAAAGCTCTTGCCTATCGCCTGCCGGCGCCAATTACCCGGTTAAATCTGAAACTCTCGAAGCCGAGCAGTCCCGGGCTGGTAGTGCCGTTCATTCTTTTGTTGTAAATACCTATACCAGCCCGGTCACAGCGACAGTTGGTGAGCAGTCAGCATTACTGATGAAGCAGGTCCGGGACTGGTGCCGGACAAATTGATAATCCTCATGTAGCAGGTCGAGATACCCGGTCGTGTCATGGGTATTGAAAGCATTTTGCATTTTTTCATAGATAGGCATTAGCATTTCCTCGTAGTTTGACCGTTAAGCTTTCAGCACCTTGTTCAGAGTTTCTTGGGCTGCCGCCGCACGCCCTTTAGCCTTGACGCGTTTCCAATGTTTTATCACTTTACCCTTGGGGCGATTAAGACAGGCGAGCGGTTCAGCCCCAGGGTGATCTTGCCATACATGTTTTTCTCACCCCAAGCGCCATACCTGTCTATAACCTTGTGATTCGGGGCAGAGAGCAGGGTAATTTTCAGTTTGTATTTGTTGGTGAATTTTTGATGCGATTCAGCTGAATCAGGGTTTTAGGGGGGGTCAATTCTGTTGCCTGAACAAAAAAGTTATGATATAACATTTCTTAATACATGTCGCCTGCAGTAGAACTTTTTAAAACCAAAATAATGTTGAGAAAAATATCTGGAACAATCATCGCAGCTCTCTTGTCAGCATCAGCAACAAGCGTATCGGCAGTGGTTCCTCGGGTGGTTGCCGATATAACTCCGATATATTCGCTGGCAGCACGAGTGATGGATGGAGTTGGGGTGCCGAGTCTCATTATCCAACACGGGGCCTCACCGCATGGATATTTACTGCGTCCATCGGCAGCGGTGGCGCTTGAAAAAGCGGACTTGGTTTTTTGGGTTACTGAAGGGTTAACTCCATGGCTGAAGAGCAGACTCGAAACCCTCGCTGGCAAAGCGCACGTCATCAAATTGATGGAGGTCGATGGCGCAGTCAGATTGAGTTTTCGGCAAGGCGCCACCTTTGCAAACCATGACGATCATCAAAGCTATGATGAGCATAAGGATTATGTCGACCCTCATGGTTGGCTGGACCCGGAGAATGGCAAGATCTGGCTCGATGTGATCGCGTCAGAGTTGTCCGAAATTGATCCTGCGAATGCCGGTATTTATGCCCAGAATGCCGCTGTTGGAAAAGCGGAAATATCAGAAGTGGCGGCACAAATCGACAGCACCCTTGCTTCCGTGCGTGGGGTTAACTTCATCGTTTTTCACGATGCTTATCAGTATTTTGAAAAACGCTTTGGTATCTCGGCGTCAGGGTCTATCTCGCTTGGGGATGCCTCGGCCCCGAGTCCGGCGAGGGTCGCTAAGATTAGAGCAAAAGTCGCCGAACTGGGTATTAGCTGTGTCTTCTCAGAACCACAGTACAGCCCCGGTCTGGTTACGAGTGTTGTTGGAGACGCCGATATAAGAAGAGGAACTATAGACTCGCTAGGCGCTGAACTGGAGCTTGGAATAGCCTTTTATACGAAGTTGCTGGAGAGTATTGCCAAAGAGATAGCCGCTTGTGGGAAAGATTTAGTCATGGCCGACGTTGCCCAAGTTCTCGTATATAACGTTTAATGATGCCAAAANATTTCTTGCCAATCACCTCGACTCAGGTNTTCGTCAAGCACGATCATCGGGCCTGCGCCCGATCCGCGATGGAGGCNGCNCATGAACTTTGTGTTGCCCGCGGGCTGCGACTCACNCCGGTTCGGGAAAAAGTGCTGNCGTTGCTGCTCGAGTCCCANCAGGCACTGGGAGCCTACGCGATACTGGAGAGGCTGGCGCAGGCNGGCTTTCGCTCCCAGCCACCCGTTGCATACCGGGCCTTAGACTTCCTGGTAGAGCACGGCCTGGTGCATCGGATCGANAAACTGAATGCCTTTGTGGCCTGCAACCAGCCACAGGCAGGTCATGCCCCGNCATTCATGATCTGCAACAACTGTCACCAGGTCGCCGAGACNCCCGGTAAGCGGGCAAGTGGAACCCTGGGCAAGAAGGCCCGGGCCATCGGTTTTCATATCCAAAGTACAGTGGTTGAGGCCGAAGGCCTTTGTGCGGCCTGCCAAGCGGCGTGATCTTGTGAGTCTGGTTTACACACAGGGAGTCGGTGTGCGTTTCGGCGGGCGGCGTATCTTGCGTGACATCGATTTATCGATACGCAACCGGGAAATTGTCACAATCGTAGGCCCTAACGGTTCGGGTAAGACAACACTGCTACGGGTGTTGATCGGTGCGCAGGTCCCAACTGAGGGGAAGGTCGTTCGCAAGGCTGGCGCGAACATCGGTTATGTGCCCCAACGCCTGGCAATTGANCGCANCATGCCGTTGACGGTTGCCCGCTGGCTGCGCCTGTCGGGTNCGCCTCAAGCCGTTGATTACCAGCNTATGGNGGAGCGTNTTGGTATTGCCCAATTACTNGGGGAGCAGATGGGCTCGCTTTCTGGNGGCGAATTCCAGCGTGCCCTGCTGGCACAAGCTTTGTTGACGCAACCGGCCCTGTTGGTGCTCGACGAGCCAACCCAGGGCCTGGATCAGCCGGCAATTGCTTCTTTCTATCGCTTGATTGAGGCTGTGCGCAAAGAGATCGGCTGCGCTGTGCTGATGGTCAGCCATGACCTGCACGTCGTGATGCGATCTTCCGATCACGTGATCTGTCTCAATGGGCACGTGTGCTGCGAGGGTCCGCCAACCGTGGTTTCCGCTGCACCGGAATACCAGGCCCTGTTTGGATTTGGCGCTGAAGGGGCTCTGGCCTTGTATCGCCACGAACATGATCACAGTCACGATCATGCAGACGAGGCTGACTCCCGTGTTGGATGACTTCCTGGTCCGGGCAGCACTTGCGGGTACCGGGCTGGCGCTTGCGGCTGGGCCGCTGGGTTGTTTCGTGGTTTGGCGGCGCATGGCTTATTTTGGTGATGCCACGTCTCACGCCGCAATCCTCGGTGTGGCGCTGTCGCTGGCTTTCTCTTTGTCGATATTTATCGGGGTTTTGGTTGTAGCGCTGGCCATGGCACTCCTGGTACTGGCGCTTTCCGAGCGGGTTTATGCCATGGATACTTTGCTGGGAGTTGCCGCTCACGGTGCACTGGCACTGGGCCTGGTGGCCGTGTCATTTCTGTCTGGGATTAGGATCGATTTGATGGCTTATCTATTCGGCGATATCCTTGCAGTCGGTCGAGTTGATCTTGCTGTGATCTGGATCGGTGCGGCATTAGTGCTGGTCTTGCTGAGGGTCCGCTGGCAGGCCCTGCTCCTGGTAACGCTGAATACCGATCTTGCCGCCGCGCGGGGCTACGATGCCCGGCGCGAGCAACTGATACTGACACTGGCTTTGGCGGTGCTGGTGGCGGTGGCGATCAAGGTGGTAGGCGCACTGCTGATCACGGCTATGCTCATTATCCCGGCAGCGGCAGCGCGCTCGTTTGCCAAGACCCCGGAGGCCATGGCCGTCATGGCGGCGGTGATCGGTGTAATCTCAGCCCTGGTTGGACTGGCCGTATCTTTTCAATGGGACACACCAACCGGGCCGACCATAGTGGTGGTCGCCACCTTATTTTTCGTCGCCCCTGCTNTTGCCCAACTCACAGGAACGAGGCANTGAGCCTGGCAGTGATCACATGAGCAAGCCGATGCCGNTACTGGAATTCGCCTCGCGNGGTGCGGCGCTGGCGGCGGCGGTCACNGGAGTNGTNGAGTCNTTGGCCCAGGCGCTGGCTGGCCGCGGCCGCGCATCGCTCGGCGTNTGCGGTGGTCGAACGGCAGCGGCCATGTTGCCGGTGTTGGCCACNCAACNCATCGATTGGGAGNATGTCGACGTCTTCCTGGTGGACGAGCGCTGGGTTGACCCGAGCGACGACCAGAGCAACGAAAAATTGGTGCGCNCGACGCTACTTCAGGGCCCGGCAGCGGTTGCCCGTTTCACAGGATTGAAATCAACCCACCACAGTGCCCGCCAGGCCGCNCCGAACATNGAAGCCCGGNTGCAGGCCATTGCGCGGCCTTTTGATGTCGTTTTCCTGGGCATGGGGAACGACGGTCACATTGCCTCGTTGTTCCCGGGGGGCGCGGAGAACAGCGTTACCGATCGCCTGGTGACGGCGTCGACTGCCCCAGCCGGCACTCGTGAGCGCATCAGCCTCACGCCCGCCGCCCTGCAGCAGGTTCGGCGGATTGTCTTAGTGCTCTTTGGGCGCACCAAGCGAGCGCTGCTTGAGCAGGCCATTACCCAAGGCAGCCCGGTCGAACTGCCGGTGCGCCATGTCCTGCAGCAACAAGGCCCAGAACTNCGCATCATTACAGCAGGAGAGGGCGATGCTTGAGCGGTTGATCGACCCAAAAGCGCGAAGTTTCGAGGAACTGCAGCAGTCATTCCGCTGGCAGGTGCCCGAATACTTCAACATGGCGCACGCGGTGTGCGATCGGCACACGGCACTTGCTGACAAAACGGCGCTTTTCTGCGCGAATTCGATCGGCCAGCGCACCCAGTACACCTTTGGCCAGTTTCAGGCGCTGTCCAACCGGCTGGCCAACGCCCTCAAAGAGGCCGGCGTAGCAGCCGGCGAGCGGGTAGCCATCGTTTTGCCCCAGCGGGTCGAAACGGCGCTGAGNCACCTCGCCGTGTGGAAACTCGGCGCCATNTCGTTGCCGNTGTCGGTGCTTTTTGGTCAGGANGCCTTGCGTTATCGTCTCGAAGACAGCGGCGCCCGGGTNGCTATCTGTGCCGCTGACGCGCTGGAACGANTACAGGCANTNGCGCCGGACCTGCCGCAACTGACCACTGTGATCGACTGTGATGATAAGGCGGCAGGATTTTGGCCCCTGCTGGAGCAGGGCAGTGACCGTCTGCAGCGGATTAATTCACGGGGCAATGATCCGGCGCTCATCATCTATACCTCGGGTACCACCGGCCCACCCAAAGGGGCGGTGATTGCGCATCGCTGTCTGCTGGGCAACCTGACCGGCTTTGAGATGTCCCAGAACCTCTTTCCGCGGCAAGGTGACCTCATGTGGACGCCTGCGGACTGGGCCTGGACCGGCGGTTTGCTGGATGGCCTGATGCCGGCCTGGTACTACGGCCAGCCCGTACTGGGTTACGACGGCGGACGCTTCGACGCCGAAAAAGCCTGTTGCCTGATCGCGGAATACGGTGTGCGCAATGCCTTTATTCCGCCGACAGCCCTGAAGCTGATGCGCCAGGTCAGCGACCTGCGCGGGATGGGAGTGAATCTGCGCAGCGTGATGTCCGCCGGGGAGTCACTTGGCGCCCAACTTTACGAGTGGGCGCGGGAGTCACTCGGAATTGAGATCAATGAGATGTGGGGCCAGACCGAGGTCAATTACATCGTCGGTAACTGTTCGCAGATCATGCCGGTAGTACCGGGCTCCATGGGCAAGCCTTATCCGGGCCACCGGGTCGAGCCGGTCGACGAGCAAGGCGCCGTTGTCGGTGACGGTGAGGTGGGTGAGTTATGTGCCGAGCGGGATGATCCGGTGATGTTTCTCGGCTACTGGAACCGTGAGCAAGCCACGCGGGAGAATTTTCTTGGCCACTGGTGGCGCACTGGTGACATGGGTTACCGGGACAGCGAGGGTTTCCTGTGGTTCGTTGGGCGCAAGGACGATGTCATATCTAGTGCCGGCCATCGTATTGGGCCTGGCGAGATCGAGGACTGCATTCTCAAGCATCCAGCTGTGGCCCAGGCGGCTGCCGTCGGCAGCCCGGACGAGTTGCGTGGCGAAATCGTCAAGGCNTTTATCATACTGGCACAGGGACATANGCCCTCGGACACATTGCGCCAGGCTATCCAGGAAACTGTGCGCCAGGGCCTTGCAGCCCACGAATATCCCCGCGAGATCGAGTTTGTCAGCGAATTGCCGATGACGACTACTGGCAAGGTGCGTCGCATCGATTTGCGGGAACGGGAGCGCAAGCGCAAGGGGCTTGCCTGAGATCGCCTAACTTCGAGATTCGCTCAGGCGCCGGGGCAGCATTCGGCCAAGTTGTTGACCGCCGACCAGGTGCATGTGCAGGTGAAATACTTCTTGGCACCCATGTACCCCGCAGTTGACCAGCAGGCGGTAGCCATCTTTTGCAATTCCTTCAGCCTCCGCTAATTGCCTTGCCACTACGAACATGTGGCCCAGGGTGCCTTCATCTTCCTCAGTTACGTCGTTGACCGTAGGAATAATTTTATTAGGCACGATGAGGATATGGGTCGGCGCCTGGGGGTTTATATCCCTGAAGGCAGTTACCAGTTTGTCCTGGAAGACGATATCGGCCGGTAGTTTGCCTTCGACTATCTTGCTGAACAGGGTCTCTTCGCTCATTTATAGACGGTTCTCCTCGGGTCGTGTGAGCTGTTAGCGTCTTAACAAATTCCTGAGTTGGACTTTATTGCCGGCTCAGGGACCATGCAATTATCCCCTGGTGGTGTCACAACGTTAAAATCCCCCCTTTGGTTAGTCGGCCCATGCGCCCGTAACAGGTTCAACATAAAAGGAGAAAGCCCGGGATGTCGTTCAAAGCGTTCAGGATACACCAGCAGGATAAAGGGGTCAGCGTCGGTTTTGAGCAGATGGAGGTAGACGACCTGACGCCTGGGGAGGTGCTGGTCCAGGTGACCTATTCTGGGATCAACTTCAAGGATGCCCTTGCTGCCACCGGCAAGGGCAAGATTCTACGGTCCAGTGTTTTAAATGGCGGCATCGATTTTTCCGGCATCGTGGCCGGTTCCGACAGTGCGCGTTTTAGTGAAGGGGATGAGGTGTTAGTGTGCGGTTGCGGACTGTCCGAAACCCGAGACGGCGGATACGCCGAATTTGCCCGTGTGCCGGTTAACTGCATAGTGCCATTGCCAGACGGGCTTAGCCTGCATGATGCGATGGCACTCGGCACCGCGGGTTTTACCGCAGCGCTTGCCATGATCCGGTTGGAAGAGAATCACCAGAGCCCCCCGCACGGTCCAGTGGTAGTAACCGGGGCGACTGGTGGAGTCGGCAGCATCGCTATCGACATGCTCGCAGGCAAAGGGTTCGAGGTGGTTGCATTCACCGGCAAGCAGGATCAGTACGATTACCTGCGCCAGTTGGGCGCTAGCGATTTCATCGATCGGGCCAGCGTTGAGATGGGCTCAAAGCCGCTGGAGCAGGCCCAGTGGGGTGGCGCGGTCGATAACGTCGGCGGCGATACGCTGGCTTGGTTGACGCGCACGGTCAAGCCCATGGGCAATATCGCCGCGATTGGCCTGGCTGGGGGTTTCAAACTCGAAACCACGGTAATGCCGTTTATCTTGCGCGGGGTATCGCTGCTGGGAGTCAATTCAGTCATGATGCCCCTGGAGATGCGCGATCGGGCATGGCAGCGCCTCGGAGCAGACTTAAAGCCAGCACACCTGGACCTTATTGCACCGCGGACAATCGATTTTGATGAGTTGCCGAGCGCCTTTGATGACTACATGAACAGTGCTGTTACCGGCCGTACTGTAGTCAGGATCGGGCAGTGACTGGGACTGGTCCGGCCCACAGACAGCACCGGCTTGAGCCTGCGGGGCACAACTGCTGGCCGGCACCGATGCCGAGCACTATCCGGACCGTGCTGAAACCGTTCTCTCGATAACGACCAGAGGACTGAAGGTGAAGTATCACAAGCAGATGAGTGCCGCGCAGTTTCGTGAGGCGCCGCATAAGGCCGTGACCCTGCTCGGGATGTCGGGCTCGGGCAAGACCACGCTCGCGAGTAGACTGCCCAGGGATCGGTGGTTTCACTACTCCGGGGACTACCGGATCGGCACCCGCTACCTGGACGAGTCAATACTCGACAACGTCAAGCGCGAGGCGATGAAGGTGCCGTTTTTGGCGGACTTGCTGCGCTCCGACTCGATCTACCTGTGCCACAACATCACCATCAACAACCTGGCGCCCATTGCCACATT
>PBTT01000078.1 GCA_002729195.1 Acidiferrobacteraceae bacterium | reverse complement strand
GGTGCCATGATTGCTACGGTATCGCCACGTTTGATGCCGCGTCGGGCCAGGGCGCTGGCCAGTTGCCGGCAGCGGCTGGCGGTTTCGCCCCAGGTGCGGCGAAGGGGTCCGTGAATAATGGCAACTTCCTCCGGATAGACCCGGGCCGTGCGGGCGAGGAACGAAAGTGGGCTGAGCGCCGTGAAATTCGCGGGCCGGCGCTCAAGGTCGATGTCGTAGATCGTATCCATGTTNATTGAGAAACGTCCCCGCTAGGGGCTTGTTTTTACGCCACTATAGCGCAGATAGGTTTGGTCGGCGGCTCTTTCCTGGGGGTGATCGCGCTTGTATTTCGAGTAGTCGATCTTTACAATGTTGCGCTGCAACAATTTATGGAGTGCGTGTGTGAGCAAAGCAAAACCCCAACCAGCGGCAACTGATCCGGCAGAATTTTCCCGCACCATGGTCGATGTCATGACCCGCAGCCAGCAGGCTATGACCGAGTTTATGCAAAATCAAACCGACCACTTTGGCGGCAGTTTCGATCCAGTCAAACTCGGTGAGGTTTTCCTCCAGAACCTCAGTACGTTGCGCTTTGAACCGGAGCAACTGGCCCAGGCCCAGTGGCAGTTCTGGCAGGACACTGTTGCCTTGTGGCAGCAGACCACGGCGGGTCTGCTCGGGCGTCCGACTGAGCCNGTGATAGAGCCAGACAAGGGCGATAAACGTTTTCGCAGCGACAATTGGAGTGACGGCCACCTGTTCGATTTCATCAAGCAATCTTACTTGTTGACCTCACGCTACGTACTCGGTGCGACTGCCTCAGCTGAAGGACTGGATGACAAAACCCGCGNGCAGATCAATTTNTTCACCCGCCAGTACNTCGACGCGATGGCACCNACCAACTTCGCCTTGACCAATCCGGATGTACTCAAGAAAACACTGGAGTCTAAGGGCGAAAACCTGGTCAAGGGCTTCCAGAANATTCTCGAGGACCTGGAGCGAGGCGAGGGTAGGNTACAGACCCGCATGGTAGATACCAAAGCGTTTGAACTGGGGAAGAATATTGCTGTAACCCCGGGTAAAGTGGTGTTGCAGAACGACCTCATCCAGTTGCTGCAATACCAGCCGACCACTGCCACCGCTTACAGTACACCACTGCTCATCATTCCGCCCTGGATCAACAAGTACTACATCCTCGACCTTCAGCCTGAGAACTCGCTGATCCGCTGGCTGGTCGAGCAAGGGCACACCGTGTTCGTCATCTCCTGGGTTAACCCGGGGTCAGAACTCGCCGACAAGGGCTTCGAGGATTATCTGTTGGAGGGTCCGTTGGCGGCGTTGGATGCGATCGCGACGATTTCCGGACAGGCGCAGGCAAACNTCATCGGCTATTGCCTGGGTGGGACCTTGCTGGCGGCGCTGCTTGCCTACCTGCAGGCGCAAGGCGATGCCAAACGGGTCGCTAGCAGCACCTTTTTTACGTCCATGATCAACTTTTCCGAGCCAGGTGACCTGGGGGTGTTCATCAACGAGGAACAAGTCGAGAGCTTGGAGCAGAAGATGGCCNGGGATGGCTANCTCGANGGCACCGATATGGCCGCCACCTTCAACATGCTGCGNTCGAACGATCTCATCTGGTCATTTGTTATAAAAAACTACTTGATGGGGCACGAGCCNCTNGCCTTCGATTTGCTGTATTGGAATTCGGACTCGACCCGCCTCCCGGCGCGAATGCACAGCGAGTACCTGCGTACCATGTATCTGGAGAACCGCTTCAAGGAACCTGGCGGAATGGTGTTGGACGGTGTCCCGATCGACATCTCCAGTATCAAAACGCCGTGTTATTTTCTCTCTGCGAGCGATGACCACATTGCGCCATGGCCGTCGACCTTTGCTGGTGCGACGCTGTTCCAAGGACCGGTAAAATTCGTGCTGGCGGGCTCGGGTCACATTGCCGGGGTGATCAACCCACCTGCAGCCGATAAGTACTGTTACTGGACCAGTCGGGGTCGGCCGCATGGCGACGCCGACACCTGGCTGGAAGGTGCCAGCTGCAAGGCCGGTTCCTGGTGGCCCAACTGGCAGAAGTGGGTTGCCAAGTACACCGGTGCCCGGGGCAAGGCTCGCCAGCCTGGCGCGAAGAAAGCCTTTCCCGTGATCGAAGATGCCCCTGGCAGCTATGCCAGCCTGCGCCTCGACGACGGATAGTGTCTGCAGGCGCCGGCCAGTTGCCCAGCTACCCTGATAGCATCGATTGCCGGAGTCGATGGCAAGGCTCAGACACCGGTTATTCTTGAAGCGATAATGTGATTCATGCGTTAGCGGCCGTGCACGGCGGTGCTGTGACGAGACCCGATTGCAACAGCAAGGCGCGCGCGCGATCGGGGTAGTCGGTGCTGAAGCCGTCCAGATTCAGGTCGATAGCCCGGTTTATCTGTTCCGGTTCGTTGAGTGTCCAGCTGTGAACGCGCAGGCCGATGGCGTGTGCCTGTGCTACCCGTTTTGTGGAAAGGTCGTCGAAGCACGGTCCCCAGACTGTGCCGCCGGCGGCGCTTATCGCGGCCGGCAGGCTGCCGCCGAAAAGGTGCGGATCGAAGCCCGCCAGCCAGGGTGAGGTTCCGCTGACACGGATCGTAGCGTCCCCGTTGCGCTCGGAGCTGAGGTAGCCGGTCACCACGGTAGGATCGATATGCTGTACCGCCCGCAGCAGGCGCCAATCAAAAGCCTGCAGCCAACAATGCCGGTGCAAGTCCAGACGGTAGAGTTCCTCGAGGATGATCGCGGCGTAGCGTTCAGGTGCAGGCGTGTCAGCGGGTTGATGGGGATCCGACTTGAGTTCTATATTAAGTAGCGGCCTTACCGGATGCAGGGTGTGCCAAAGTTCGGCAAGGTCTGTCAGCAGTGGTATGCCGGCACCGTCAGACGGTGTCTGCTGAAAGAATCGTTGAGCGATGGCAGAGCCGGGTCGAGCTCGGCCGACATCGTAGCGGCCAAGGTCCCTCGCGGCCAGTTCACGAATGCGCGGGGTTGGTGCTTCGAGCCAGCAGCCGGCTGAGCTACGGCAGAGCATGGGGTTGAGTCGGGCGTCATGATGAATCACGATACGGTCATCGGCACTCACCATGACATCGAACTCCAGCCCATCCACGCCGATTGCGCAGGCCCGCTGGAACGAGGCCAGTGTATTCTCTGGAGCAAGACCGCGGGCACCGCGGTGACCATGAACAGTAATTCGATTCAAAGTACCCGCTTATCCGATAGTAGCTAAACCCGTGCGCGGAAGGGCACAATCAACTATAACAGTGTCCGATAGTGAGTGGTAACAGGGCCGCCAGGCGGAACAGAACATGCTATTGCAACAGAAACCCGAAGAGTGACTCAGCAAGGACACCGGTGGCTAGAGGCGCAGGGTTTCAACCTGTGCGCTGTGCTCGACCCGGTAGAGTTTCCACCGGCTTTGGCCAAGCTGTGGTCTGATGCTGGCTTGGAAGTGGTGGCCGGTCAGCGACTGGTCCTGCTCGGCATGGGTGGCAGCCGGCTATGGCAGCGCGTGGAGCCGCAATTGACTCTGTACGCCGACCCTTTCGACGCGCTGTCTGTGGCAGCTGCGCAAACTGTGGTCCGTGATTATTGGGGCGACGGTGGCCTGCAGTTGCTGTACCCGGGTACGCTACCCATACCACTACAGCAGTTGGGACGCTGGGCGGGCTGGAGTGCGCCGGCACCGCTGGGGCTGGACATTAGTCCAGTTTTTGGACCTTGGTTTGCTCACCGTACTGCTTTTTTGATGTACGCACCACTACCGTGTACGCCGCGTGAAGCGCCGGCCTCGCCCTGCGATATTTGTGTCGACCCGCCCTGCTTGGACGCTTGTGTGGCCGATGCGCTGGTTTTTGATGCCACACCCGACCTCGAGCGCTGCCTCACCCAACGCCTGGCCGAGCCTGCACTGTGCGGCAGCCGCTGTTTGGCTCGCCTGGCTTGTCCAGTGGGCCTGGGCTGGCGTTACCCGGATGCACAGATCGATTACCACGGACAGCGTTCATTGGCGAGCCTGCAGCGGTGGCAAATGAGGACCAGGTGATCACGCGGCTGCGGCGGCTTGTCGTGTCGCCTTGGGTTGCCAGGCCTGGCTCCGTTAGAATCAGACGGTTGAGTTGAATCGACTGTAACCGGAGGCACGCGTCACCGGCGACCAAAACCGGGCCAGGCTAGCAATTCTCTTTGTTTACCTAGTCAATTATTAGTAGTGTGCCGGGATCGTTCAGGCATTTCAGAATAAGGAAAAGAATGTTTAGTAGCAAAGATACCATCGCTGGTTTCGACCCGCAGTTGTACCAAGCGATCGAGGACGAGCGCCAGCGCCAGGAAGAACACATCGAGCTGATCGCCTCTGAGAATTACACCAGCCCCAGGGTACTCGAGGCACAGGGCTCGGTGCTGACTAACAAGTATGCCGAAGGCTATCCCGGAAAACGCTATTACGGTGGTTGTGAGTTCGTTGACGTGGCCGAACAGTTGGCAATCGATCGGGCCAAGGAGTTATTTGGTACGGCCTACGTCAACGTGCAACCGCATTCCGGATCTAGCGCCAACGCTGCCGTTTACATGGCATTGTTGGAACCCGGTGATACCGTTCTCGGTATGAGTCTCGCTCATGGTGGTCACTTGACTCATGGTGCCGCGGTGAACTTTTCCGGCAAACTCTACAACGCGGTGCAGTATGGCCTTAATCTTGCAAGCGGCGAGATCGATTTTGATCAGGTTGAGGCGCTCGCCAGAGAGCAACAGCCGCGACTGATCATGGCCGGCTTCTCGGCTTATAGCCGCATCATCGATTGGCAGCGCTTTCGGGATATTGCCGACATGGTGGGAGCCTACCTGGTGGTTGATATGGCGCACGTTGCCGGTTTGGTCGCGGTTGGGCTTTACCCCAGTCCACTCGAGATTGCCGATGTCACAACAACTACTACGCACAAAACACTGCGTGGCGCCCGCGGCGGTATGATCATGGCCCGGGCCAATGCTGAGATTGAGAAGAAACTTTCGTCGCTGGTGTTTCCGGGCACCCAGGGCGGGCCACTAATGCATGCGATTGCCGCTAAAGCGGTAGCTTTCAAAGAAGCGCTCGAGCCCTCATTCAAGGTATACCAACAACAGGTATTGGATAATGCTCGGTCCATGGCTGCTTCCTTTATCGAGCGAGGTTATGACATCGTTTCGGGCGGCACCGACAACCACCTGCTCCTGTTGGACCTGGTGGCTAAGGATATTACCGGTAAGGATGCTGATGCGGCCCTTGGCCGCGCCTTTATTACGGTCAACAAAAATGCCGTACCCAACGACCCGCGCTCGCCATTTGTCACCAGCGGTGTGCGCCTCGGCACGCCGGCCAGTACCACCCGGGGCTTTGCCGAGGCTGAGATATGCCAGGTAGCCGACTGGATCTGCGACATACTCGATCATCTCGGCGACGAGTCGATAGTCGATGGCGTACGCAAGCAGGTCAAGGCGCTGTGCGCCCGTTTCCCGGTCTATCGTGACAGTTAGTTGAATCCGGCAACTGGCACTGGTGGCTGTCAGGATGATTGCTCCGAGGGGGGCCGGTAATCGCACTGGAACTTGAGGGTGCTGTGAAAAAGAGCCGCTATTCGATCTTCAGCCTGGCTGGTAACGCGGTCAGCGCCCACCGGCATTGGGACGTGGCCTGGCGCAGTCCCCCACCTGCCCCTGAGTACGACGTAGTAATAGTAGGCGGCGGCGGTCACGGTCTGGCAACGGCCTATTACTTGGCCCGAGAATACGACGTGGGCCGGATCGCCGTGCTGGAGAAGGGCTGGATTGGCGGCGGCAATACCGGCCGCAACACCACCATCGTGCGCTCGAACTACCTCTGGGATGAAGCCGCCCACCTTTACGAGAAATCATTGCAATTGTGGGAAGGCTTAAGCCAGGAACTCAACTACAACGTCATGTTCAGCCAGCGAGGGGTATTGAACCTGGGGCACACGCTACAGGATATGCGCGATATCGTGCGCCGCTCCAGCGCTAATCGATTGAACGGCATAGACAGCGAAGTGCTGAGCCCTGCCGATATCAAGGCGCTGGTCCCCGCTATCAATATCTCAGCAGAGGCACGCTATCCTGTACTTGGTGCTTCCTTCCAGCCACGCGGCGGCGTTGCCCGCCACGATGCGGTTGCCTGGGGTTTCGCTCGTGCTGCCGATCGCCACGGGGTGGATATCATCGAGAACTGCGAGGTGACCGGTATTCGGCGCGAAGGCGATAGGGTTACGGGTGCAGATACCAGCCGCGGGTTCATTCGTGCTGCCAAAGTGGCTGTGGTGGCGGCCGGTCATTCCAGCGTCATCGCCGACATGGCTGGTCTGCGAATGCCGCTCGAGAGCCATCCACTGCAGGCATTGGTTTCAGAACCCTTGAAACCGGTGCTCGATACCGTGGTCATGTCCAACGCCGTGCACGGTTATGTCAGCCAGTCAGACAAGGGCGAACTCGTGATTGGTGCAGGTATCGACGCCTATAACGGTTACGGCCAGCGTGGCAGTTTCTCTATCATCGAGGGCAATGTTGCCGCCATTGTTGAGTTGTTTCCGGTGTTTAGTCGGGTGCGCATGCTGCGGCAGTGGGGTGGCATCGTCGATGTCTGCCCCGATGCCTGCCCAATTATCTCCAAGACTCCGGTCAAGGGGCTCTACTTCAACTGTGGTTGGGGCACTGGTGGCTTCAAAGCGACACCTGGCTCGGGCTGGGTCTTTGCCCATACCGTGGCTAATGACGCGCCGCATCCACTGAACGCTCCATTCGCTCTCGAGCGCTTTACCAGCGGCGCGCTTATTGACGAGCATGGTGCTGCCGGCGTCGCTCACTGAGTCCACTAGCCGAGACCCCGCAAAAGATGCTGACGATCGATTGCCCCTGGTGTGGCCCGCGCGACCAGAGCGAGTTCAGTTGCGGCGGCGAAGCGCACATCGTGCGCCCAGCTGAGCCCGAGACACTGTCAGATGCACAGTGGAGCGATTACCTTTTCAACCGCAAAAACATAAAAGGCCCACAGGCGGAGCAGTGGTGCCATAGTGGTGGCTGCCGGCGGTGGTTCAATCTGATAAGGGACACTGTCAGTTACCGTGTTATTTCAGTCTATCGAGTTGGTGAGCGGCCACCAGAGGGTGGTCCATGAGCAGCGCCAACCGGCTAGCCAGCGGTGGCCGTATCGACCGGTCGCAGCCATTATCGTTTACCTTTAACGGCAGGCCTTACACCGGTTACCGCGGGGACACGTTGGCCTCGGCTCTGCTGGCGAGTGGCGTACGCCTATTTGGACGTAGTATCAAGTATCACCGCCCGCGCGGACTCGTCAGTGCCGGTGCGGAAGAGCCTAATGCCATCGTCCAGCTTGGCGAGGGAGCATATACGGTGCCCAACCAGCGGGCTACCCAGATCGAGCTCTACCAGGGGTTGGTTGCGGGAACGGTAAACGGCTGGCCCAGTTTGCATCTCGACCTCTATGCGCTTAACAGTCTGGTCGGGCGACTGCTGCCAGCGGGNTTTTATTACAAAACCTTCATGTGGCCACGGACGATGTGGCAGCGCTACGAACACTATATCCGCAAGGCAGCGGGGCTGGGGCATGCGCCGGAGTTGCCGGACCCGGAACNCTACGACAAGATCAACCAGCATTGTGATGTACTGGTGGTGGGCGCTGGGCCAGCTGGTCTGATGGCTGCATTGGCGGCTGGGCGCAGCGGCGCCCGGGTGATCCTGGCAGATGAGCAGGCAGAATTCGGTGGCTCGTTGCTTACTGTGAATACGCATGTTGGCGGCANGCCTGCCGCCGACTGGGTTGCCGGAACCCTGCACGAACTGGCCGACCTGCCCGAAGTGACACTGTTGCCACGGGCCACGGTGACAGGCTACTACGACCACAACTTTCTGGTCATCAACGAACGACGCAGCCACCACCTGGGGCCGGGACAGGTTGACCCGCGGGTATCGCGCGAACGACTGTGGCGGGTACGGGCAGCCCAGGTGGTGTTGGCGACAGGCGCGATCGAACGACCCCTGGTCTTTGCTGGCAACGACCGGCCGGGAGTGATGCTGGCCGCAGCTGTCTCGACTTACATCTGCCGCTATGCAGTGCTGCCAGGCCGGCGTGGCGCGGTGTTTACCAACAATGATTCAGCTTACCAGGCGGCGCTCGATATGCATGAGGCCGGCATGGAGGTCACCGGGGTGATTGATCTGCGCCAGCAGCCGGAAGGTGAACTCGTTGAGGCAGTACGTAGGCTGGGTATCGCAGTTTATGCCGGGCATGCCGTTACCGGTACCCACGGTGGCTACCACGGATTGTGGCGGGTTGATCTCGCCCGGTTGAACGCCGCCGCAAACGACATACTGGCGCACAAGGGCGCGTTGCCATGCCAGGTACTGGCAGTATCGGGAGGCTGGAATCCGGCCGTGCACCTGCACGCGCAGTCCGGTGCCCGGCCGCTATTCGATGAGGGCAGGAGTTGTTTCGTGCCGGCCAGTTCGGTGCAGGCTGAACGCTCGGCGGGCGCCTGTGCCGGGGCCGTCGATCTGGGCGAGTGTTTAGCTGCGGGTGCGCGAGCCGGCCAGGCAGCAGCGGCCGACAGTGGCTGGAACGGCCCCGGACCTGACCTGCCGCGGGCCCGATCGCCGGCCATGTCGCAGATGTTGCCGTGCTGGAGCGTGCCTGACGGCCGGGCTGAGGGGCATGGCGGCAAGAAGTTTATCGACCTCCAGAATGACACCACGGTCGCCGACATTTTTCTTGCAGCTCGGGAGGGCTACCGCTCGATCGAGCACGTTAAACGTTATACCGGACTGGGTTTCGGCACTGATCAGGGCAAGCTGGGCAACGTTAACGGCATGGCTGTGCTGGCGCAGGCGCTGGACCAGTCATTGGCCGACACCGGCACGACCACCTTTCGACCCAATTACACGCCGATAACCTTCGGTGCCATCGCTGGTCGGAGTCTGGGCATTGAGCGTTTCGACCCGGTGCGCAAGACCGCACTGCACGGCTGGCACGTCGAACACGATGCTGTTTTCGAGGACGTCGGTCAATGGAAACGGCCCTGGTACTATCCACGCCCCGGCGAAAGCATGCAGCAAGCCGTCAACCGGGAGTGCCTGGCAGCGCGCACCAGCGTCGGCGTGCTTGACGCGTCGACGCTGGGCAAGATCGATATCCGCGGGCCCGATGCTGCCGAGTTCCTGAACCGGATCTATACCAATAGTTGGTCGAAACTCGCGCTCGGCCGCTGCCGCTATGGTTTCATGCTCGGCGAGGATGGCATGGTAATGGACGACGGTGTGACTTCGCGCCTGGCCAATGACCATTACCTGATGACCACTACCACCGGCGGCGCAGCCATGGTGCTGGCCTGGATGGAGCGCTGGTTGCAGACCGAGTGGCCGACGCTACAGGTCTATCTCACCTCGGTCACCGATCACTGGTCGGTGATGAGCGTTGCCGGACCTAACAGCCGCCAGGTGCTGGAGCAGGTCTGCGCCGGCATAGACCTGTCGGCAGATGCTCTGCCGTTTATGAGTTTCGGCACGGGCCAGGCNGCGGGCATACCGGCGCAGGTCAGCCGCATCAGTTTCAGCGGTGAACTGGGTTTTGAGATCGGCGTCAACGCCAACGCTGGCCGGACCCTGTGGGAGGCCGTGATGGCGGCCGGCCGGGTCTTCGATATCACCCCCTACGGGACCGANGCCATGCATGTGCTGCGAGCGGAAAAGGGATATGTGATCGTGGGGCAGGACACCGACGGTTCGGTCACCCCGGTGGACCTGGGGATGGACTGGATCGTTGCCAAGAATAAGGATTTCATTGGCAAACGGTCGTTGTGTCGACCGGATACGCTGCGCCAGAACCGCAAGCAACTGGTCGGNNTGCTCAGCGANGATCCGGCCCGGGTGNTGCCCGAAGGNGCGCAACTGGTNAATGNGCCNGCNAGCGAACGGCCNGTGCCNATGGTGGGNCACGTNTCGTCCAGTTACTNCAGCGCCANNCTGGNNCGNTCCATTGCNCTGGCANTNGTNAAGGGCGGGCGTTCACGNATGGNTGGGACNGTCTANGCCCAGCTNATGGANGGCANGGTGCTGCCGGCAACTATCACCGGCGCGGNATTCTATGATCCCGACAACGAACGGCAGCGGAGCTGATGCAACAACCAGGGCAGCGGCAGTAGGCCATGACCAGAATAGGCAAAATGCACGGGCCTTGGGCGCCGGTATGCTGGCCGGAAACCCGGCTTGAAGCGGTGGTGGCGCAGGTGACAGGAGCCGGCCCTTTGTGAACGGATTACGTTCCCCTCTGGAGCAGGTTTCTGCCGGGCAGGTCTGGAACGGCGTCGGTGGCGGTACTGGCGTATGGTTTCAGGAACTGCCGTTTCGGGTGCACCTCAACCTGCGGGGCGCGGCCACGGCCCGCTATGCTGAGGTGCTGGCGCAGATCAGCGGCGCGGTCCTGCCGCTCGAACCCAACACGGTCAGCTGTGGCCGGCGCTGCCTGGTTCACTGGCTGGGGCCGGACGAATGGCTGCTTATTGCCACCCCCGCCGAGACCCGGCTGCAAGCAGAGCTCGATGCTGCGCTCGCCGGCAGCCATTACGCGTTGACCGACCTCAGCGGCGGCCAGACCCTGTTGCGTGGTGGTGGCCCAAAGCTGCGCGAAGTGCTGGCCAGTGCCTGTACTCTCGATCTGCATCCGCGGCGCTTTGGACCCGGGCAATGTGCGCAGACACTGGTGGCCCACGTCGGGGCACTGTTGCGGGTCGCGGCCGAGGTCGAGGACGCCGATGTGATCGATATCGTCGTGCGCCGCAGTTTTGCCGACCACCTGTTGCGCTGGTTGCTGGATGCCAGTGCCGAGGTCGGTTGTGCGTTGCGCGAGCCGGCCTGACTGGGGACCCTTTTATTGTGCTTGCCGTGGGCGTAGAGTAGGTTGCCGGCAATTTGGGGGAGGTGATGGGCGAGTTCAACTACGATAGCGGGCGGCTGAATTTGCCATTCGTCGGTCACTGCACTTTTGCCAGGGCGCCGGCGTGTTCTGACTGGGCTACCATCGACGCCGAGGTCGCGGTTCTGGGAGTACCTAACGACATGGGAACCCAGTACCGGCCAGGCGCGCGGTTTGGGCCGCGTGCCATACGCGAGGCATCGACGCTGTTCTCGTTTGGTCACGGCGGCGCTTACGATTTCGAGGACGATGTCACCTACTTGCCCGAAGCCAGCGTCCGCATGGTCGACCTCGGCGATGTTGACATTGTGCACACGGACATGGAGCGCAGCCACGCCAACGCTGAGTTGGCTGTGCGGCAGATACTGCAAGCGGGCGCTATGCCGGTGGTGCTGGGTGGTGATCACTCAATCCACGCGCCGGTGATGGCGGCTTTTGCTGGGCATGGCCCGCTGCATCTGCTCCACTTCGACGCGCACCTGGATTTCGTGGATCAGCGGCACGGGGTTCGCTACGGCCATGGCAATTCGCTACGACGTTCCTCAGAGATGGATCATGTGCAGAGCATGACGCAATTAGGCATACGCAATGTTTCTTCCTCGAACCGCACGGACTACGAGGCGGCTCGCGCGGCTGGCTCCGATATCCTTTCAGTGCGTGACGTGCGTCGACTGGGCACTGCTGGCGTGCTGGAGCGCATCCCGGCGGGGCGGCCTTGCTACATAACACTGGATATAGACGGCTTCGATCCGTCCATCGCACCGGGAACCGGCACACCCAGTCATGGCGGGTTTCTGTATTACGAAGTGATGGAGATCATTCAGGGGGTCGCCAGCCGAAACCCGGTAATCGGTATGGACCTGGTCGAGGTTGCGCCGCCGTACGATCCGGCGGATGTGACCGCCATCCTCGCGGCCCAGGTACTGCTAAATGCCCTGGGCTACGTTTTCCATGCCCGCAGCCATGGGTCTGGCTAGCAGCGCTGGATCAGCCGCGGGCAATCTGCAGGATATCGGTGACTACCAAACCTCAGGCACAGGGGCGGGAGCGGGTTGCTTACCTTAATGGCGACTATCTGCCGGAAAGCGAGATCATGGTTTCGTTCCGTGATCGTGGTTTCATCATGGGCGACGCGGTATTCGACGCGGCCCGCACTTTCAATGGGAGCCTTTTCCGACTTCAAGCTCACGTCGACCGCTTGTACCGCTCGCTGCAGCAAACTGGCATCGATCCTGGCTTGAGTCCGGAGCAGATGCTGGCCATCACTCGAGAGACGGTGCGGCGCAATCTGCCACTGCTGGGGCCTGGTGAAGACTACTGGGTCATGCAACGCGTTACCCGGGGCTGCAACATACCCGGCGGTGATTTGTGGCAGAGCAGCGATCCCACTGTCATCGTCGAGTGCACGCCGTTACCGCTTACGGCACGCGCGCAACTAATTCGTGATGGTGCCGATGTGCTCACGCCCACCCTGCGCCGGGTGCCACCCGAGTGCCTGGATCCCAATATCAAGAGCCACAACTACCTCAACCTAGTGCTCGCCGATCGCGAAGTGCGAGATCGGGCTGAAAACGCCTGGGCCGTGTTGCTGGATACGCGAGGCTATCTCAGCGAAGGCATCGGCAGCAATATTTTTCTGGTCAAAGATGCGGTGTTACGTACTCCCAGGGAACGTTACGTGCTGGCAGGGGTCAGCCGGCAGGTGGTGTTGGAACTTGCCGAAAGCATAGGTATTGCCGTGCAGGAGGCGGACCTCAGGCCGCATGAGGCAGTGACGGCGGATGAGGCCTTTATCACCTCCACCAGTTTCTGTATCTGCCCGGTGCGCTCATACGATGGACAGCTGTTGGGAGGTGGGGTGGTACCGGGGCCGGTTACGCGGGCGTTGAGCGATGCTTTCGGCGCTGCGGCTGGCCTTGATTTTGTGCGCCAGTACTTGGACGCGCTGGACCACCGGCCAGCAGACGCGGCAGCATAGGCCGCAACACCCCTGCATACGCTGGGGAGATTGCTGCGTGTTTTGACAGCCCAGCAGTACGACACGACAATACCCGCGGCGCTCGGGCCGGTGGGGCGTGCTCGACAGTACAAATGGTGAACCAGGAGGCAACCCTCATGCATAACACGCTCGCAGTCAGGTTTTGGCCCCGTTCGCGGGATTCGCTGCTGATTCAATTGATCCTTGCTGTGGCCGGCACCATGTTGTTGGCCCTGTCGGCGAAAGTGCAGGTGGCGTTCTGGCCAGTGCCGATGACCATGCAGACTTTCGTGGTACTGGTCCTGGGGCTCGCGTATGGGCCGCGTCTGGGTGCCGCGACTGGCGCGCTATACCTGTTGGAGGGAGCGCTGGGGCTGCCGGTGTTTGCCAAAGGGGCAGGGCTCGCTTACCTGGCCGGCCCGACCGGTGGCTATTTGTTCGGATTTCTGGCGGCGATGACAGTGATGGGTTGGTTGGCGCGCCGCGGCTGGGATCGCTCGGTGCTGATGATGCTCGGCGCCATGCTGATCGGCGAGTTGCTGATTTTCTTGCCCGGGGTGGCCTGGCTGGCAGTTGCGGTCGGGGCCAGCAAGGCCGTGACCTTGGGGCTGATGCCTTTCCTCCCTGCCGAGATCTGCAAGATGGCCCTGGCCGCGACGACCCTGCCGCTTGCCTGGACCTACCTCAACCGCTGAACGCAACCAGGGTCCACCGGGGCCCAGCCAACATAAGGAAACAACGTGAGAGAACACCTGCATATTGACCTAAGTAGCCACACCGTGCGGCACGAGACCTTGACCGGCGAGGCCATTGCCCATGCTGGCCGCTACCTCATTGCCCGCACCCTGGTGGACGCCGGCATCGCTTCGGTTGACCCGCGCTCGCCCGACAATCCGCTGATCTTCTCGGTGGGGCCTTTTGCAGGTACTAACTTTTCGAACGCCAACCGTATCAGTGTGGGTTGCCGCAGCCCGCTGACGGGCGGCATTAAAGAAGCCAATGCCGGCGGCAGCTTTGGTTTTGCTATGGGTCAACTGGGCCTGGCCGGCTTTACCCTGAACGGCGCCAGTGATGAGTGGACGGTGATCCACCTTGCACTCGACGGCACAGTCACGTTCGAGTCGGCCGACGACTATCTCGGCTTGTCGAACTTCGCCTGCGCGCGCATGTTGCACGAGGCTTATGGCAAGAAGGCCAGCTTGGCCCTGTGCGGGCCGGTCGGTGAGTACGGGGGACTGGTCGCTGGTATCAGCTTTAGTGACGCCGATCGGCGACCCTCGCGACTGGCTGCCCGTGGTGGTGTCGGTGCCGTGATGGGCGACAAAAAGGTCAAAGCCATCGTCGCCGACCATCATCGCATGCCGCAACTGCACGACCGTAGGAAAGTGATCGAGGCCGTTAAGCGCTACAACGAATTGCTGGCCGCGGACGAGATGACCTATAACTACCAAAACTATGGTACGGCCATGATGGCCGACGTACAGAACCACATGGGCGGCCTGCCGGTACGAAATTTTAGCCAGGGACGGATGGTTGATACCGAAAAAGAGCCCCTGAAGTTAGGTGGCCAATACCTGCACGAACTGATCACTGCGCGCGGCGGTCAAGTCGCCCACGCCTGTATGCCGGGGTGCACTATTGAGTGCAGCAACGTATACGTCGACAGCAACGGCAAAGAAGTGGTCTCGCCGGTCGAGTACGAGACTCTCGGCCTTATGGGCACCAATTGTGGCCTGAGCGATCCCGATGAGCTCGCCCAAGTCAACTTTATAGCCAATGATCTGGGTGTTGACAGCATCGAGGTTGGCGCCATGATTGCTGTGTTGATGGATGCCGGCGAGGGCGCGTTCGGTGACGTCGGCTTCATGTTGTCGGTACTGGAAGAGATGCGTACCGGCACAGATAAGGGCAAGTTATGGGCTCAGGGCACGGCCGATGTCGGCGCGCACTATGGTGTTAGCCGGGTACCGGTGATCAAACGGCAGGCGGTTAGCGCCTACGATCCGCGCGTGATCGAGGGCACCGGTGTAACCATGATGCTGACTGCCCAGGGTGCGGATCACACTGTCGGCAACTTACCCAAGCTCGATTGCACCGACATGAGTGTAGAGGAGGTAGTCGAAGCGAGCCTCGAGGTGCAGCGCGAGTGGGCAGTCTCCGATTCGCTCGGCCTGTGTATTTTCGGTCGTTCGATCACCAACACCAATATCGATTTTGTCATCGACGCAATCAACAATGCACATGGCACCGAATTGACAGCAGAGTTTTTTGACGAGATCGGGCGCGAAACCCTGCGTCTTGAACACGAGTTCAACCGCGCAGCGGGCTTTACCGAGGCGGACGACGAGTTGCCGGAATTTTTCTACAATGAACCATTGCCGCCAAGTAACCGCGTGGCCCGTTTCCATGCCGATGAGGTCAACCGCTGCCGNAGTTAACTCCTTGAGTTAGGCATCGACGACCGGTTTTACCGGTGGGCTCAAGGGCAAGACCTTGCCCGGATTGAAAACGCCGGCAGGATCGAGCGCGTCTTTGATCGCGCGCATGAGGTCGAGGTCGACTGAATTCTTATAGTGAGACATCTGGGCCAGTTTCAACTGGCCAATACCATGCTCGGCACTGAACGAGCCACCCAGGTCCTGGACGATGTCAAAGACGATCTGGTTGAACTCTCCCCATAGGGTCAAAAACTCGGCGCTATCGGCACCCTCAGGCTGGGTCAGGTTGAAGTGAATGTTGCCATCGCCAACGTGGCCAAACGGGCACGGCCGTATGCCGGGCAAGCGGGCTGTGACGCCGGCGGTGGCACGGCGGATCAACTCTGGTACCCGGGACACCGTGACTGAGATATCGTGCTTAATGCTGCCACCCTCGAACTCCTGGCCTTCAACCAGGCCTTCACGGATGCGCCACAGGCCCTTTGCCTGCGCTTCGCTGGCGGCCACTGTCGCGTCATGCGCTACCCCATCTTCCAGTGCCTGGCCCAGGGCGCGCTCCAGCATGGCCCGCAAGTCCAGTTCTGCGCCACTGCCGCTGAATACCAGCAGCACGTACCAGTCGTAGACCGCCGCCAGCGGATCGGCACAACCAGCGACGTGGCGGCAGGCAAACTCGAGTCCGATGCGGGGGATTAGTTCAAAGCTCGAAAGCAGTCCGCTACTCATGCGCTGCGCACGGTCGAGTAACTCCAGGCTGGCGTCGAGATCGCGTAGCCCAACCAGGGCCGTTTCAGATTGGTCGGGTCGGGGCTGGAGCTTGAGCGCAGCGGCGGTGATGATGCCAAGGGTGCCCTCGGAACCGATCAACAGGTTGTTCAGGTCATAGCCGGTATTGTCTTTGCGCAGCCCGGTGAGATTACTGTAGATGCGCCCATCTGCCAGCACGGCTTCCAGTCCCAGCACCTGGTCACGGGCGTTGCCATAACGCAGCACGTTGACGCCACCGGCGTTGGTCGCCAGGTTGCCGCCGATTTGGCAGCTGCCTTCGGCACCGAGGCTTAACGGAAAGTAGCGGTTGGCTGCCAGTGCAGCCTGCTGCAGGTCTGAAAGAATGCAGCCGGCCTCGACTGTCATGGTGTTGTTGGCGGGGTCGATTCCGCGGATACGCTGGAGCCGCCGGAGATTGACGATNACCTGGCCGGGGCNGGCGGTTGCNCCGCCACAAAGGCCAGTATTGCCGCCCTGGGGCACGATCGTGGTGCCGGCTTCAGTGCAGGCACAGACTANGGCCTGCACTTGCTCGGTGGTGGCNGGCAGGGNCACGGCAGCGGCNGCGNCCNGNTACAGTCCGCGCTGCTCATNCAGGTACGGCGCCATNTCCTCGGNGCGGCTGATCAGGCCGACATCGCCCAGCAGCGCGTGNAGGTGCTGCAGGAGGGCGGTCACNNTGGNNTTACNTTGGCGTGCATCGGGGTGGTCCGGNTNGAACGCGACGGATTATATCGTCGCCGGGCCGCCTACCTGTTCGCAGCCAGCAGTTTCCGGTACAGTTGTTTTTTGTTCCATCAAACTATCNGANNANAGGGGAAAATCGATGCAGCGGTTGCTACACATGGAACCNGGCCTGTGTACCGGGTGCTTGCAGTGTGAAATGGCCTGCAGTTTCGANCACGAGGGCGAATTNAANCCCGCCCGTTCCAGGATACGGGTCTTNGANTTCGAGCACGNTAGGACTTCCGTACCTTATACCTGCAGCCAGTGCACCGAGGCCTGGTGCCTGNAGGNATGCCCTACCGGTGCGATTGTTTTCGACCAGGAGCTTGGCGCGAAACTGGTNCGGCNNGNGGCCTGCGTTGGNTGCAAGGCCTGCACCAGNGCCTGNCCGTTNGGCACCATCGAATTNAACCCGGCCANTGGCAAGGTATACAAGTGTGANCTGTGCGGNGGNNNCCCNCAGTGCGTGGCAGCCTGTCCGACCGGGGCTATAACTTACCTGGANGCGGGCGCAACCGGGGTNGGNCGNATGCTCGAGTCNGCGGCACAAACCNTAAANGGAGTCGCAACATGAGTTGGCAAGGGAAAATTNTGAAANTTGATCTTACCCNCGGCNCGATCNTGNAAGAGNCCTTGAANCAGGATTGGGCCAATGACTACATCGGNGAACGCGGNCTTGGAAGCAANTACTTNTNGGAGCANNTGGANCCAACCGTTAACCCGATGGGNCCGGATAACGTTTTGATTTTCGCTACCGGGCCANTGACCGGTACCAGTGCCAGCACCAGTGGTCGCTANGCGGTNCTTACNAANGGGCCGCTCACTGGCGCCATAGCTTGTTCCAATTCNGGNGGNAAGTTNGGGGCAGAGNTGAAATACGCNGGCTATGATCTGTTACTGGTACANGGNAAGTCCGAAAAGCCCGTTTACCTGCTGATTGAAGGGGATGAAGCGAGTCTGCAGCCGGCTGANAANATCTGGGGCAGCAGTGTNTGGGAGACNGAGGAATGGATCAAGCAGAGCCGTAATAACCCGCTGCTTAAGATCGCGAGCATCGGCATCGCCGGGGAGCGCGGCGTTCGTTATGCCGCTATCGTAAATGACTTGCACCGGGCAGCCGGTCGCTCNGGCGTAGGTGCGGTGATGGGCTCGAAAAACCTTAAGGCAGTGGCAGTGCGCGGCAGCGTTGGGGTGAAGGTGAAAGATGCCAAACGCTTCATGGCGGCCGCAGCAAGTATGAAACAGACTCTGGCCAAGAGCTTTGGNGGCATGACCAAGTACGGNACCAACGAAATGATGGATACCATGCAGGAATTTGGCGGNTTGCCCACACGCAATTTCCAGGAGGTGCAGTTCGAGGGCTACGACAAAATCGATGCCAGGGCCATGCTCAAGACTGACCAGANGGGCCACCGTAANNTGGTGACGAATAAAGCNTGCTTTGGCTGCACCATTGCCTGTGGCCGTATNGCACATATTCGTAANGATCACTTCACCGTTATTAACCGCAAGGAATACTGGCANGCNTCGGGTGGGCTGGAATANGAAACTGCTTATGCNTTTGGCCCGGTAGTNGGGGTAGACGACNTGGATGCTTGCACCTTTGCCGGNTACCTGATGAACGAGCANGGCATGGATCCTATTTCCTTCGGCGTGACCTTGGCNGCCGCAATGGAACTCTACGAGATGGGNGNTATCACCAAGGANGACACGGATGNGGTGGANCTTAAGTTTGGNAANGCNGAGGCNCTCACCATTATGGCTGAGAAAACNGGNAANCAGGAGGGGTTNGGAGAAATACTAGGCCTTGGNTCGAAGTTGATGTGCGAAAAATACGGGCANCCGGAATTGTCGATGACCGTTAAGGGNCANGAGTTCGCCGGNTANGACTCCCGNGCTCTGCAGGGCATGGGACTGGGTTATGCAACCGGTAACCGNGGAGCCTGTCANCTCAAGCACGATACTTTTGACGTNGATATGGAAGACCAGAGCGGCGCNGGCAAGGCCGAGCCGTGCAAGACTTCGCAGGATTGGGCGGCGGCGGTGGATTCCAGCGGATTGTGCGTGTTTACTTCGGGCTTGGGTGCGGAGATGTTTGCAGCGCTACTGGATGCCGATAGTGAGGGCGATTGGACGGCCGAGCGGTTGATGGTCTCTGGAGAGCGTATCTGGAACCTCGAGCGCTTGTTCAACCTGGCGGCTGGATTGACCGGCTCGGACGATACGTTACCTGAGCGCTTGCTTAAGGATCCAGCCCCCAGCGGCACGGCCAAGGGTCGGGTCAACGAACTCGATCGTATGCTACCCGAGTATTACCAGTTGCGCGGTTGGTCGGAAGATGGCCGCCCCACCGCCCAGACCCTCGAGCGCCTGGGTCTCGGCTGAGCACAGGGCTTTGCAGGTCGGAATCAAGGTCACCGGCCGGTTGGTCGACTACTTCGACGGCACCGAGGTTATCCTGCCCACTGGCGCTAGTGTGGCCGAGGCACTGGCCGCGATAGGCATAACGGCCGACCAGGTCGGCCTAGTCGCGGTCAATGGTGAGTCGGTCGCGCGTGCTCAGTATGGTGAACGTTTACTCGGCGATGGCGACAGCATGACCGTGCTGGCGCCGTTGACTGGCGGTTGAGGGCATGTTGCCGGATACCCCGCAACTGGTGTTTTTCCTCGGCGCGGGCCTGCTCCTGGCGGCGACGCCGGGTCCGGCGGTGTTCTACATCATCGCCCGCAGCGTCGAGCAGGGCCCGCGCACGGGCATTGTCTCTGCAGCCGGCGTTGTTGCAGGCGCTTTGGTCCACGTGGTTGCGGCGAGTCTAGGCCTGTCAATGCTGGTGCTGTCCTCGGCCGTGGCGTTTGGTGTCGTCAAGTATCTGGGCGCGTTGTATCTGGTGTATCTGGGTGTGCGCACATTGCTCGGGCGTGGGGGTGACGCCAGCTGGCAGGGTGAACGGGGAAGACGGCATTACCGGCAGATATTCCGTGATGCCATGATTATCAATGTGTTCAATCCAAAGGTGGCGCTTTTTTTTGTTGCTTTTCTGCCGCAGTTTGTGGACCCTGCTCGGGGCAGTCCAACGCTGCAGTTCCTGCTGCTGGGGTCGCTGCTGGTAACACTGGCGTTCGTCTCGGACGTCTGTTACGCGCTCAGCGCCGGTACGGTCAGTCGCCGACTGCGTGAGGGTGTTAGCCGCTGGCAGTGGCACCGCTGGCTGGCGGGCGTCGTGTACCTGGGTTTGGGTGCCGTTACCGCTTTGGCCGAAGTGCCAGCCGGCTTGCGTATGGGTCGGTAAAGGGGTACACCCATGCGCTCTTGGCAAACAGAGGCTCCGTGCCAGTGCCGCCCAGTCGGAATGTTGTTAGTGGCGGTTAGAGACAATCACTCCTACCGATATCGGCGCCAGGCATGAATTGGCAATACCTTTTCAGTCCGCTACAGGTGGGATCGGTGGAGATTTCCAACCGCATCTTTTCCACCGCTCACCAGACTCTGTTCGCTCGTGCTGGCGTGCCCGAAGAAAACATGGCGGCGTACCACGAGGCACGAGCAGCCGGTGGCACCGGCCTGATCGTGATGGAGGGCGCCAGACCCCACGCCAGTGCGGTCAGCGACGTGCCCATCATCAACGCCACCACGGACCAATGCATTCCCGGTTATCGACGGGTGGCAGAACTCGTACACGCCCACGGCACGCAACTGTTCGGCCAGTTGGCCCATTCCGGCCGGGTCAACTACCTGTTGCGCGCTGGCATGCGTGGGGTGACCTACTCGGCATCGGCGCTGCCGGATCATCGTTTTCACAACATGCCGCGAGCCATGTCCGGCGCCCTGATCGATGATGTCATTAGCGGTTTCGCGGCGGCAGCAAGGCGGCTGGCCGAGGCCGGGCTTGACGGGATAGAGATCGCGGCCAGTCACGGTAATCTGATAGCACAGTTCATGAATCCAGCTTGCAACCGGCGCCAGGACAACTATGGCGGCTCGCTGCAAAACCGCTTGCGGTTACTGCTTGAGACTCTGGCGGCAGTGCGTGGCGCCATCGGCCGTGATCTCGCCCTGGGGGTGCGGTTGTCGGCAGCGGAGTTCGAGCCGGATGGGTTGGACGAAGAGGCCATGCTGGAGATCTGCTCCCACCTCGATGGGGTGAAGGAATTGGATTACCTTAACGTCACCCTGGGTTCGATGTCGGGGCCGCGGGGTTCAGTACATGTGGCACCGCCGATGATGGTTGCACCCGCCTACAGCGCACCGTACGCAGCGTCGGTGCGTGAACGGTTTAGCCGCGCCGTATTCGTTGCTGGCCGCATTATCCAGCCGCAGTTGGCGGAAAATATTCTGGCGGCCGGGCAGGCGGACCTGTGTGGCATGACTCGAGCGTTGATCGCGGATCCACAAATGCCGAACAAAGCACGGGCCGGCCAGTTAGACGATATCCGTGCCTGCATCGGTTGTAACCAGGCCTGTATCGGGCACTTTCACCAGGGGCTGACTATCTCCTGTATCCAGCACCCAGTGAGCGGGCGGGAGCTGCGTTTCGGCCGGGAATCCCCCGCCCGGGAAGAGCGCCGGGTGGTCGTTGCCGGTGGCGGTCCAGCCGGGCTGAAGGCCGCGGCGGTGGCGGCTCGGCGCGGCCACCAGGTGTTGTTGTACGAGGCAAACGCGCAACTGGGTGGCCAGGCGCTGTTGGCGCGCAAACTGCCTGGGCGCGAAGAATTCGGTGGTCTGGTGAGCAACCTCGAACGCGAGGCCCGTACGGCCGGGGTGCGGATTCAACTCAATACTGCGGTGACGGGCGCTTCATTGCTGGCAGATAACGCCGACGCGGTCATCCTGGCTACTGGTGCACGGCCGTTCTGGCCGGATCTGGAGCTTGGCCAGTTGGATCAGGTGGTCGATGCCTGGCAGGTGATCGAAGGTACGGTCCGGCCGGGCCAGCGGGCGGTGGTTGCTGATTGGCGCTGTGACTGGGTGGGGCTGGGTGTGGCTGAGCAACTGGCCCGGAGCGGGTGCCACGTGCGCCTGGCTGTGAACGGCATTTGTGCTGGCCAGAATCTACAGATATACCTGCGCGATCACTGGCTGGGTACGCTGCATCGGTTGGGGGTAGAGATCATTAGTCAAGTGCGTCTGGCCGGGTGTGACGAGGATACCGTTTACTTTCTGCACAGCGCCAGCAACGAACCGGTTGAATGCTGTGGGGTTGATACGCTGGTCGTAGCTTATGGTCATGCGTCGGTCTGCGACCTAGAGCCAGTGGTCAAGGCGCAGGGCCTGGAACTGCACCTGGCCGGGGATTGCCAGAGCCCGCGCTCGGCGGAAGAAGCCGTGTACGAAGGTATGCTGGCGGCCTTGGCGCTATGACCGCTGGGCGCGGTGGCGGTCGAGCGGCCCGCATAGCCAGGGAGGCACGATCGCCAACGACCGGCATGCCGGGCGTAACTTCACATGGGGGCCGAAATTTTGAGCCGCTGACCGAGAGCGACGTCGCCCGCATCCATCGGGCAGCGCTGAGGGTATTGGAGACTGTGGGCATGGGTATGTTGGGGGAGCAGCCACCTGGCGTGAAGGCCATGCTGGAGCAGGGTGCTACGCTGGATGCTCACGGGCGGGTCCGTATACCTGAGGCGCTGGTGGAAGACGCGCTTGCCGGAGCCTGTCGGCATTGGACCCTGCACGCGCTGGATTCAGACCGGGCACTGGAGATTGCCCCGGGCCAAACCCATTACGGTACGGCCGGCGGCGCTGTCAGCATTCTCGACTTTCACCAGCGCCACTACCGAGATACCACGCTGGTCGATCTGTACGACGCTGCCCGATTGATCGACACCCTGGCAAACATCAGTTGGTGTTACCGGCCACTGGTGGCGCGCGACCTGGATTCTCTACGAGCGCTGGATGTGAACACTGCCTATGCGCTGGCGGCGGGCACGACCAAGCCCTGGGGAATTACCTTCTCTTTGCCGCAAAGTGTCGCCCCGGTGATAGAGCTATTTGAAATGGCGCGCGGCCGCCCCGGCAGCTTTTTTGCTGAGCCCTGTTGCCATTCGGTGCAGGGTGCCGGGGTGCCGCCGCTCCAATACGCCTACGACCGTTGCCTGATCAAGGAGGCAGTGATCCGCGCCGGGGTCCCATTGATGATTGCTTCAGCACCCCAGGCCGGTGCAACAGCGCCGGCAGCCCTTGCCGGCACCATGGTGCAGGTTGTGGCCGAAGCGCTGGCTGGCCTGGTGTATGTACAAGCAATCGCCCCGGGTCACCCAATCACTTTTGCGCCGTGGCCGTTCGTCTCGGATCTGCGAACCGGAGCCATGAGTGGCGGTGGTGCAGAGCAGGCACTACTGATGGGAGCGGCTGCCCAGATGGGTCACTTTTATGACCTGCCTTGCAGCGTGGCGGCGGGCATGACGGACGCGAAAATCGCCGATGCTCAGGCCGGCTTCGAAAAAGCCTCGACCAACCTGATCGCCGGCATTGCCGGCGCCGGCATGGTGCATGAGTCGGCAGGCATGCACGCCAGCCTGCTCGGCTGTGCGCTGGAGAGTTTTGTCATCGACAATGAGATGCTCGGCGGCATCAAGCGAGCTGTCCGTGGTATAGAGGTCAACGACGAAACTTTGTCGCTGCAGACTATAGCTGAGGTCAATGTCGAGGGGCCTGGCCACTACCTGGGGCATCAGCAGACCTTGGCGCTGATGCAAAGCGAGTACCACTATCCAGCGCTCAGTGACCGCCAGGCCCCGGCCGCTTGGCAGGATAGCGGTAGTAGCGACATTCTCGAGCGGGCCCGGACGGTGGCGCTCGAGACCTTGAGCAGCCACTATCCCGACCATCTGGCAGGATCGCTGGACCGGAAAATCCGTGAGCGTTTCGACATTCACCTGGCGCCGGCACGCATGCGGCCGGGGTCGCACTGGGCCAAATCGGAGCCTACAGTCACGGGCAGCACTTAAAACGAGGAGGGCGCTTTGCTGACCAGTAGGCCGCAACCGGGAAGGTAGTGTTGGTCGCTTGTTTTCAAATAATGAAAGAAAATTATGACGAAATATGACAACTTGTTAGACCGGCTATCGAGTAGGGAAGTCATTATTCTGGACGGCGCGGTTGGGACTGAGTTGCAGTCGCTTGGGTTCCCAATTGGGGCTACAGCATGGGCGGGAATAGCGCAACATACCCACCCTGACACGGTGCGTTTTATGCATGAACAATATATTCGGGCGGGTGTTGACATCATCACGACGAATACCTATTCCTCTGCTCGACACTGTTTGGAGCCTCTTGGGCTAGGCGGACTCACACGTGAACTAAATTTACGGGCAGTGGTATTGGCACAGGAGGCACGTAGCCGAGTGGCAGATGGTCGCCCAATTCTCATTGCGGGTTCAGTATCGAATTATGGAATTCTCGCTGGTAGTGACGAAGAAAAGCTACCGTCAAGACTGCAGTATGGTTGGAGTGACTACACCGAAACACAATGTCGGGAAAACCTACATGAGCAGGCGCAGATTCTCGTTGATTCAGGTGTGGACATGTTATTGGCAGAAGCGACAGGCTCTACTTTGAACAGGCGGTGGGTGATAGAGGCCTGCAAGGCTACCGGGTTACCCACCTGGTTGGGATTTAAGGCGCATATTGATACGCAAAACGGCGGATTGATGACTGGACACAACTCAAAAGAACCATTTGAGACAGGGCTAGATACGCTCCTATCGTTCGCCAGTGACGTTGTGGCGGTTTTCCATACGACGGTTGAAGCTACTGACCTTGCAATACCCACTATCAAAGAAAAGTGGAAAGGGCCCGTTGCGGTTTATCCTGACGCTGATCGACATGACTATGTTGATCACCATGTGGATGCGGCAGAATGGAATAGCCATACTCCTGAAGAATTTGTCAACTGTGCGCGCAAGTGGGTAGAAAGTGGTGTGCAAATAATAGGCGGTTGTTGTGGATTTGGTGTGGAATATATCCGACCGCTTCGGGAGGGGTTGCCTACACACGCGGGATAATGACTACAGCTTAGTCACAACGACTGGTTACCATAAACTTTTAGAAACAGATATTGATCTCCAGGAAATAAAGTGATTAAACCAAGAGTCCAAACAGTGACACTTTTAAGGTGCACGAGGATAGCGTCATTGAGGAATTTCTACCTAAAGTGCTGGAGGGAAGATCGGTGGCCGAGGTTGTCGATCGGGCTGGTCACACGCTGGGTTTCGTCAGCGAGAAAGAGCTGGCACGGTCGCTGTCCAAGAACTGATTCGCTGCGTCAGGCTTCGGTTTCACTCTCCACCGCCTGCACCTGTCGTTTGACCCGCTGGACCATGGCATAAACCCCCACGTGGCGAGTGGGACTCAGGTGTTCGAACAGACCCAGTTGCTCGAACGCGGCGTCGGCGTCGAAGGCCTCTATCTCGGCCGCGCTCCTACCGTCGAACATGGCCAGCAGAATGGCGACCACGCCCTTGATGGTGGAAGTATCACAGTCACCGCGAAAAGTGTAGTGTCCGTCGGGGCCGCGTAGGGCACGGATATATACGATGCTCATACACTCGGGCACGCGGTAGCGGTCGCTCCGATCGGTCGTCGGCAACGGGGGTAATTTCATGCCAAGTTCAGTAATGAAGTGATAACGAGCATCCCAATCCTGCAAAAAATCAAAGGTTTCTTTGATGCGCTCGAAAGAAAAAGGGAGTGGCTTCATAAGTTGAATTTACGGCACAATTGAATCGTTGCAACTCTACAGGATGTCGGCGGCACGGTTCTGGCCTGATTAGGGGCCATTAGCCGGCGCCTACTAAAAAAACACCCCTGGACTCTACAAATCTAGTGAAAGGCTTACAACATTTTCGACACTGGCAGGCGTATGAATAATACAAGATGGCGGTTACCGGCAGTAGTATTGCTAGGTGGGTGCCTCATCTCACTGATTGGTTTCGGGGTGCGTTCGCCATTCGGTTTGTACCTGGGGCCGATGACCAGTGCTCTGGGCTGGGATCGAGAGACTTATGCCTTGGCCATGGCGATACAGAACCTGTTGTGGGGCGTTGGTCTGCCGGTGGCTGGCGCGTTGGCCGATCGCTATGGGTCGGTAGCCGTGATCGCTGGCGGTGCATTTATCTATACCCTGGGAATCCTGGGCATGAGCATGGCGGAATCTGCCTGGATGCTGCACCTGACCGGTGGCCTTCTTGTCGGTATAGGTGTTGCGTTTACGTCCTTCCAGCTCGCTATTGCAGCCATGGTCCGGGTGGTCGGGCCGGCCAAACGCTCACTGGTGATGGGAGCTGGAACGGCAGCCGGTTCGCTGGGCCAGGTACTGTATTCGCCGTTGGCTCAAAGTATGATTGTTGACTACGGTTGGAGCGCCAGCCTGATGATGCTGGCGATGTCGGCGCTTGTGATTGCACCACTGGCACTGCTTTTGCCGAACGACCCCCAGGTCCATAACGAACAACCGCTGCATGCATCGTTGAGAGAGGCGTTGGCTGAGGCCTTCCGCCATCGCGGCTACCTATTGCTTACTGCCGGCTTTTTTGTTTGCGGCTTTCACGTTGCCTTCATCACGGTGCATCTACCGGCCTATGTGACTGATCTGGGGCTGGGCCGGCATGTTGGTGCCTGGTGCATTTCCCTTATCGGATTATTCAACATTGCGGGTTCCTTCCTCTCGGGATGGTATGGTCAGCATGCCAGCAAAAAATTCGGCCTTAGCGTAATTTATCTACTGCGCGCACTGGTCCTACTGGCCTTACTGCTGGTTACTAAGACCGAGTACACAATGTATGTCTTTGCCGGAGCTATTGGAATGCTGTGGCTAGCCACGATACCGCTTACCACTGGCATCGTCGCGCAGATATTCGGCGTACGTTATATGGCGACATTGTTCGGGGTAGTTTTCCTCAGCCACCAGATAGGCAGTTTCACTGGGGTTTGGATGGGTGGCTGGATACACGATCGCACCGGCTCTTACGATCTGATGTGGCAGGCCGGTATCGTACTGGGCCTGGTCGCGGCGGTGATTCACTTGCCGATCAACGAAAAACCCCTGGTCCGTCAGGAAATAACCTGAAGTCGAGTTGCTGCTGCCACTGAGCCTTACACCCGATGTATGCCATCTTTCGAGTCGATCGAGTGCTGTCAGGCAGTGTGCGGTCTTGATTAATCCCTTATTCGTTCCGCGGAGCCTTTTGGGGCGGTTATTTCATAGGGATTGATCGAAAAAGAGTTTTGCCGCACAGTAGCCGAAACCATGACCCCTGGAGGGCGAATGATTGATGCCAGCCTGCGGATTCTGAGGGCAGACGTTGCCGGCATGCCGATCGAGTGGATTGGCTTTGAGGAGGCGGTCAAGCTGCACTGCCTGGAGCAGATTCTTTACCCCATGGGTTCACCACTGTACACCGTGCACGGGGGGGTCAACGCCCGCTCGGGTAAGCAAAGCGCGCTCGAGGTGTACTCCATCATTTGTACCATCGGCCAGTCACGCTCGCATCTAAAGCGTCTACCTACCTACACGCCGCCACTCAACAACGTTACGCTTTTTCGCCGTGACGCTAACTTGTGCTTGTACTGCGGTGGGCGTTTTCGCAACTTGGAGTTGTCGCGTGACCACGTCCGGCCGATCAGCCGCGGCGGGGTCGATAAGTGGCAGAATGTAGTCAGCGCTTGTAAGCGCTGCAACCACCATAAGGGCAACCGGTTACCGGAAGAGGCTGGCATGCAGCTACTGGCAGTGCCGTTCGTGCCCACTCACGCCGAGTACATTTATCTTTCCGGCAAGCGTATCCTGGCCGACCAGATGGAGTTCCTGCTGGCACATTTTCCGCGCAACAGCCTCCTGCACCAGCGACTCGACGACGCTGCCTAAGCGGCTATAGTACTTAGCGGTGCAGCATAAATGCCAATTTGATGGGGAGTGATACCGATCAACGTCACGGGCGCCGAACGCTTGCGGTGCACGCTGGCGAGTCACCCGATCCCCACACCGGCGCTTCAGCGCCAAACATCGTTATGTCGAGCACCTTCGTGGTGGATGAGCCACTCGGGTTCTCGGCAAGGAGTTTGGCCGAGGATGCACCGTACGTTTACAGCCGCTGGAGTAACCCCACTGTTGCCCAGTTGGAGGAGAAACTCGCCGCGCTTGAGCAGGCTGAGGCCTGCCGCTGCTTTGCCTCCGGTATGGCGGCCACCTCTGCGGTACTGTTCAGCCTCCTGCGGGCCGGGGACCGGCTGTTGATGAGTGATGCCAACTATCCTGGTACGGCCGAGTTGGCGCGCAACACACTAACCCGGCTCGGTATCGAAGTTGCGACCGCTAATTTCTCCGATCTCAACGCAGTAGCACAGGCAGCCACGACTGATACACGGCTGCTGTGGGGCGAGACACCGGCCAACCCTACTACCCGGATCATGGATATCGCCGCTGTGGCCGGCATCGCCCATCAGTGTGGCGCGGTGCTGGCCGTGGATTCGACCTTTGCCTCGCCGGTTGCTACCCGGCCTATCCTTCTCGGTGCAGATTATGTCATTCACTCCCTGACCAAGTACTGTTGTGGCCACGGGGATGCCATGGGTGGCGCGGTGTTGGCAAGCCAGGAGCACATTGGGGCAATCGAGTCGGAAGGCCAGATCCATATCGGTGGTGTGATCAGTCCGTTCAATGCTTGGCTTATCAACCGCGGCTTGGCGACGTTGCCGTTGCGCATGCAGGCGCACCAGGACAATGCTTTGGCAGTAGCCCATTACCTGGAAGACCACCCGCGAGTGGGCAAGGTGCTGTACCCGGGCCTTGTTAGTCACCCGCATCACCAGCTTGCTCAGCGGCAGATGGAGAACTACTCGGGCATGGTTGCGTTCCAGGTGGCTGATGGTGCCGAACTCGCTGCCCGGATGATGCATGAGTTGCAGGTCATCCACTACGCAGTGTCGCTGGGCCATCACCGCAGTCTGATCTATTGGTTGGGCACGGATGAGTTGATGGAATCGACCTACCAGCTTACCGGTGAGCAGTTGGCGGCTTACCGTGAATTTGCCGGTGATGGGTTGTTTCGCCTGTCAGTCGGGCTGGAGGATCCGCAGGATTTGTGCACCGACCTTGGCCGGGTGCTGGATGACGGATAACCACGACAAACCCAGGACGCGCGCGGTGAACGGGGATGTCCGAGCTCATCCGGATCGGGGCGTTTCCTTTGTTGCCCATGTTGCAGCATTGCAGTGCGTGTATCGGACAAACACATGTTTAGACTGAATCCTGATCTCCTTTTTGCACCGTTTGCGGTATTGCCGCAGCGGCCGCTTGCGTTTGCGCTTGCCGCAGTGCTAAACCGGGCGCTAGTACGCGAGCGAGCGGCAGGTGAACTGGCATTTCTGCAGGGGCGGGTGTTTGGTGTGGTTCTGCGCGATACGCCGGTGCGGCTGGCGCTCAGCCTGCGACGTGGGCGTTTTGTGGCCGCGCCGGCCGCTCGTCCCGATGCTTGGGTGTCAGCACGGCTCGAGGACTACCTTGCTCTGATCGAGCAACGCCAGGATCCGGATACACTGTTTTTTCAGCGTCGGCTGGTGATGTCTGGTGATACAGATCTCGGGCTCGAGGTTAAGAATCTGCTCGACCGCGTAGACCCCGAGGCGTTGCCGTGGCCACTGCCGGAACTGATGTACCTCGGCCGGCAGTTGCGGGCGCTGGCCGCGCGGGGCAAAAGGGCGCTGGCTGGCTAGCCCATGATTTCGCGCCAGATGCTTTCGGTTCGCTGACGTACCTGCGCGGTCATAGCAATCATCCGTCCCCAGGTCCGCGTGGTTTCCGCCGGCCACTTGTTAGTAGCGTCTATACCCATCTTCGAGCCAAGCCCGGAGTGGGGACTGGCGAAGTCAAGGTAGTCGACTGGGGTGTTCTCGATTAGCAGAGTATCGCGGCCCGGGTCCACCCGGGTACTGAGCGCCCACCACACCGCCTGCCAGTTACGCACATCGATATCCTCGTCGGTAACAATCACAAACTTGGTATAGGTGAATTGCCGCAGGTACGACCAGATTCCCATCATGATGCGCCGAGCGTGGCCTGGATACTGTTTACGAATACTCACTACTGCTACTCGGTAGGAACATGCTTCCGGCGGCAGGTAAAAGTCTTCTATCTCCGGGAACTGCTCCTGCAGCAGAGGGATAAAAACCTCGTTCAGTGCCGCAGCCAGGACCGAGGGTTCGTCCTCGGGCGGCCGTCCCATATAGGTGGCATGGTAGATCGGTGCGTGGCGGTGGGTGATCCGCGTGACTCGAAAAACCGGGAAACGTTCGACTGCATTGTAGTAGCCGGTATGATCGCCAAAGGGTCCTTCCTCGGCGCTCTCATCAGGCAATACGAAGCCTTCCAGTACGATCTCGGCGGTCGCAGGTACCTGCAGATCGTGGGTCAGGCACTGGCTAACCTCGGTTGGCCGGCCGCGTAACAGCCCAGCAAAACGGTACTCTGACAAGGTATCTGGTACTGGAGTGACAGCGGCAAGCAAAGTGGCCGGATCCATGCCGATAACCACTGCTACGGGGAAAGGCCGACCCGGGCGGGCTTTCAGCCAGTCGCGATAATCGGTAGCGCCGCCCCGATGGGGCAACCAGCGCATGATCAGGCGGTCGCGGCCGATAACCTGTTGGCGGTAAATACCGAGATTCTGCCGTTCTCGCTGCGGGCCGCGAGTGACCACCGCGCCGATGGTGATCAAAGGTCCAGCATCCTCGGGCCAGCAGGTCTGGATTGGTAAGGTAGCGAGATCGACATCGCCGCCTTCCAGCACCACTTCGCGGCAGGGCGGGTCACGCACCTCGCGTGGGTTAACGTGGCGCAGGCGACTGAAGGCAGGCGCCGCCTCCAGCGCTTCACCGAGGCTGGCGGGCACACTGGGCGCACGGAAGAATGCCAGTTCACGTCCCAGGTCGCGCAGTTCCTGCGGGCTGCGGCCGATGGCAAACGCGACTCGTTCACGGGTGCCGAACAAATTGCCAATCATCTGCAAGGAACTGCCCTTGATGTTTTCGAACAGCAGCGCCGGGCCGTTGGCGCAGATGGCGCGATGACAAAGGTCAGTGACTTCGAGCGCTGGGTCAACTACGGCCTGAACCCGACGCAATTGTTTATCCTGCTCCAGTGCGACCAGAAATTCTCGCAGGTCGGCAAATATGGCCCGCCGCCGCCTGGCAGGAGCACCCATCAGGAAGGCGCGATCTGCCCGGTCATGCCAGGCTGATCCAGCCAGTAACCGCAACATTCACTATTGCTGTCCGGCACGGCGTCCAGGCGCATGGCAAGTCCAGAAGCCTTGTTGCCATCAAGGGCCTGGCGGGTGAGTGTCACGAGATCGAGGACTGCTGGGTGATCGGCGCTGAAGCGGACCACGTCCACGCCCAAGTCGCTTATCTCAGGCAGCCGGTCGAGCAGATTGAGCCGCTGCCAGGATTGCACCTGGGTGCCATTAAGACAGAGGAAATCGTGGTCCTCGCGGGTCTTGAGGCGCAGTCCATCGGGATGCTCCAGACAGCGGAATTCGCAACTGTCTTTGGGCAGGTCGTGGTGCCGGGCGGTGTAACAACGGGCTGACCAGGCAAGCGGCATCCGGCCCCAGACCGGTACCTCGGTTTGTACGGCGTTGGGCCGGGTAGTTTGTAACGCCTTAAGCGCGCTACGGCCGAGTTCAGTAGGCGGCACCCAGCGGGTCATGCCCTGGGCGGCGAACACCTCCAGAGTGCGGCTGTTGTAAATGTTGAGGCTGGCGCCGGCGATGAACGGTACCCCACGGGCGAGCTGCACGGCGGCAACATCGTTAGCCTCAATAGGAAACTCGCCGTTGGCGGCAATGCGTTTCAACTGCCCCAGTTCCGAGCCGGCCTCAAGCAGGGCCAGACTAGAGAACACCACTGATTTACCGGCAGCGCGCAGGCGGCGGCCGAGATTCAGCCATTGTTCGTGCGTCAATGACCGGCGTTTAGCGCAAACCACCTCGCCCAGGTAAACGATGTCGACTGGGCTGTCGGCAACGTCATCGTAAAAAGCCAGCAATTGCTCCTGCGGCCAGTAATAAGGTACCGGCCCGAGCGAGATCTGCATCTGTACGCTCACTGCCAGTAGCGACTGAAGGCGCCGAGCGTTGTCTGACTGCCCTCAGACAGTCCCGCCAGTTCACTCATCCAAGTATCATTTGGGGTGAAGGTTTTCGGATCGCTGGCGCAGGCGTCTATGGCACTGCGCAGTACGCGGGTTACCCGGCGCACATAGGCGGGACTGCGTTGGCGGCCCTCGACTTTGAGTGCCGCGACCCCGGCGCGCATCAGTTCAGGGAGCAGCGGCAGGCTGTTGAGGCTAACCGGTTGCTCCATGGCGTAGGTGGTTTGTCCCGCTACGTGGTAGCGGCCTTTACAGATTGTTGGATAACCGCTGTGCTCGCGCGGGCCGTAGCGGTCGATGAGTACACCGTTCAGGCGCGATTCCAGCCCGGCCGGAGTCTCGGTCCAGCGAACGAACTCACCGGGTGAGCAGGCGCCGAAGCTATTGGGTGATTTGCCGGTCACGTGAGAGGAAAGCAGGCAGCGTCCTTCAACCATCACGCAAAGGCTGCCAAAACCGAACACCTCGATCTCAACCGGGCTGTCGGCACAGACGCGCTGGACCTGGGACAGCGACAACACCCGCGGCAGAACGGCCCGGCGGATGCCGAAGCGTTCGTGGTAGAAGGCGATCGCCTCGGCACTGGTGGCAGAGGCCTGCACCGACAGGTGCAGGGCCAGGTCAGGCCAGCGCTCGCAGGCATAATCTAGTACCCCGGTATCAGCAACGATCAGCACATCCACACCCAGATCCGCTGCTTGGTCGACGGCGTTCTGCCAGGCGCTCCAGTTGTGTGGCTGGGGGTAGGTGTTGATTGCGAGGAAGACCCGCTTGCCCCGGTTGTGAGCGTAGTCGATGCCCTCAGCAGCATTCTCGGTCGAGAAATTGAGACCAGCGAAATGCCGGGCGTTAGTGGCATCGCGAAAGCCGAAATAGACCGCGTCAGCACCGCTATCGATGGCAGTTTTCAGCCCCTGCAGATTGCCAGCTGGGCAGACGAGCTCCATAGCGTTCATATACTCTTTGAGGGTTTTGCGTAGTCGGCTTTTGCCCTACGCTGGTTGCATTTGCTCACTCGGCCAAACTCTAAGGCAATGGCCGATGGCGCAAATTGACCTCGGTCAAGCCAGGTGGCTGAAATTAACGTTTTCTGCGCCTAAGAAGTGCCAGGGTCAGAAGCATTGAATAATTCGTTAAAATTGATAGAGGTCAAAACTATAGATTGAATAATATGTTCATTTATGTCTTTTGGAAGTGCTTTATGACGCCAAATGCCGGGCGTTGGGATTGGCACGTTTCTTGCAAGATTTTATGGATAAATGCAATTGTCGGGCGCTAAGCACCGCAAAAGGAGCTGGTGTCATAAGCGTTTCATTACGAGGCTGATCCGGGGGTGACCTCAGTGTTTGTTTTTTCAACTTCATCCTGTTCAGGGGCTCGACCAACCTGGGATTTACCTTGGTGATGTTGTCGCTGCCTGTAAAGGAACCGCGCAAGCGCGCCGCAATAGAGGCTTCATTGCTGGCGGCGCTGATTGCGGTTCTGATTCTTCTGGCCGGCACCGGCCATTACCTTTTGGACTTCAAGAAGTTTCGCAACGCCCACCAAGATCAGGAGAACACGGTGGTCGAGCGGGCGAGGGCAGTGTTGCAAACGGCGCTGGCCAGCGCCGTTTCAGATACACGTCTACTGGCTCAGACGGTGCGGCAGGTTGGGACGCCCGCCTCTCTTGGAGATGCGCGGACCGAAACTTTGGCCGAATTATTCAGTGCCTTGAGCCGAGAGCGGCCGATGTACGACCAGATTCGGTTGCTGAGTTATCGTGGCCGTGAGTTGATTCGTGTCAATCGAGAACCCGACGGGCCGAACGTAGTCGGGCGGAAAGAGTTGCAGGATAAGTCCAAGCGTTACTACTTCGCGCAGGCCCGTGACCTGGCGGCTGGTCAAATTTATGTTTCACCGGTAGACGTCAATATCGAATGGGGCAAAGTGGAAGCGGTGCCGCGGCCGATGTTTCGGCTCGCCACGCCGGTCTTCGACGACAGCGGCCACCGCCGTGGTGTGGTCTTGATCAATTACCGGGGTGAAGCACTAGGCGAGATATTCAAGCAAGCTATGGGCAACACGGGTGAACGATTGATGGTCGTGGACGATCGCAGTTACTGGTTAAGCAACCCACGGCAGGAACTCGAATGGGGTTTCGTCTATGACCCGGATGCTCGTTTTCAGAATTACTACCCGCAAGTTTGGCAGCGGATGGTGAAACAGGCCGGCGGCACCCACGTCGACCATCGGGGCATCTTCACGTTCGCGCTCCTGGACCTGGAGCATGCGCTCGGTGTAGCCGATTCGCCTGGATCTTCGTGGTTCATTGTGTCGCTGTTTCCTAACGCGCTGCTGCACCAGGCTCTAGGCATTGGCAGTTACCTAGGCGCCTACGGGCTGCTGGTCCTGCTCGGGTTTGTTGCGGCGGTGGGATTTGGGCGCGCACGCGCCCGGCAACTGCAAGCCCTCGTTCGCCTGCAGGGAGTTGAGCCATTGGGACACGCCTTGGAAGCCGCAGTCAACCCGGTGATCGTCACGGATTCGACGGATAAGGTTGTGCTGGTCAACGACGCCTTGCTGGTGCATGCCGGTTATTCGCGGCATGATCTTCTTGGCCAGGGACGCATCGACATGTTGGTCCCGCCGGCTTCAGGGGAGGCTTGTCGGTCCCGGCTGCGGGGGTTGATCGCCGGCAAACTAGAGCCGGGGGTGTTTGACGCCGGTCTGTTGGGGCGAAGTGGCGACAATTACCGGCTGTCCTGGGGTGAGTCACTGCAAAGGAACACCGCTGGTGAGATCACGGGGGTGGTCTACATTGGTGAGGTGCCGCGGTCGGAGTTGCCACCTGACGAGCGACTGCAAAACCTGGCCATCGCCACTGAGCAAAGCCCGGTATCGGTAATGATCACTGATACCGACGGCCACATTGAGTATGTCAATTCGCGGTTCAGCGCGCTAACCGGGTACACCAACGAAGAGGTGTTGGGGCAAAAACCAAGCATCCTCAAGTCCGGCAAGTCGCCGCCGGAAGATTACCGACAACTTTGGTCTAATCTCAAGGCCGGGCGCGAATGGCAAGGGGTCTTTCACAATCGCAAGAAGAGCGGACACTTGTACCTCGAGGCAGCAACGATTTCGCCACTGCGAAACGAATCCGGTAACGTAACCCACTTCCTGGCTCTGAAAGAAGATATCACTGAGCGTGTTCGGCTGGAAAAGAACTTCCGGCTGTCGGTGGAAGCAGCCCCGAGCGCCATGATCCTGACCAACTCGGCGGGCACCATTGTTCTGGCCAATGCCAGGACCGAGCAGATGTTTGGCTACACCCGTGAGGAAATGCTGGGGCAACCGTTGGAAATGCTGGTACCGCGTGCAGGCCGCGAACGCCACGCGGGACTGCGCCGCCAGTACAATGCGCAACCGACTGCACGGGAGATGGGGTCGGAGCTCGAGTTGAGCGCCGAGCACCGGGAGGGCCATAAAATTCCAGTCGACATCGGCCTCAACCCCATCGAGACCGATGAGGGCACTATGGTGCTCAGTTCAATCGTTGACCTGTCCGAGAGAAATGCGTTGCAGTATCAACTTGAGGAGCGCAACCGGCAGGTGGTCGAAGCGCACGCCCTGGCAACGGTGGGCCGGATGGCGGCAATGGTGGCCCACGACCTCAGGAACCCGCTGTCATCGGTAAAGATGGGGCTGCAGATCCTGAATCGGTCGGCCAGCAGAAGCGACGATGCCGGTGACCGGGAAATTCAGGGAATTGCATTGGAACAGGTACAGTACATGGAAAAAATCCTGAGCGAACTATTGTCGTATGCCAGGCCAGCCGTTCTCAATCGGGAATGGTTCGATGTGGCAAAGACCGTAGATAAGACGGTGCTGTTGTGCCAGAAGGAAGTACAGCGGCACCAGGTGCGACTCAACGTTTGGAGTCAACCGTCTCTGCCAACCCTTTACGGCGACTCACACCGTCTGCAGCAGGTAATCTCCAACCTGATAGGCAATTCCATCGAGGCCTGCGCGGAAGCCGGCATCAAGTCGCCGGAGATCAGCGTGCGCACTCACCTGGACCTGGGTGAGGATATCCCCAGAATCTGTATAGAGATTATCGATAATGGCCCCGGTCTGGATGCGGAAAGTGAGCGCAGGGCATTCGAGGCATTTTTCACCAGCCGGGCCAAGGGCACCGGACTGGGGTTAACTATCGTCCGCCAGATCGTGGCGGCCCACGGCGGTGTTGTGACCGTGGTGAATGAGCCTGGTGCGGGCGCAAGAGCATCGATCATCATGCCGACGCGACCGCTGGATAAAAGCGGCGGCGACGGTACACCACATAAGGGGACCGAACAGAGTCAGCCAGATAAACGACCGGTCGAGGTGGTGACATCCGGTGAGTAAGATACTGATCGTTGACGACGATATCGCCAGTTGCCGCACGCTGCAACTGCACTTTCGTGCGGCCGGGCACGATGTTGAGATGGCTCACGATGCAGTCAATGGCCTGGCCATGGCCGAGTCATTTGGCCCGGCTGTCATCATCCTTGATATCCGCATGCCTGGGCAAAGCGGCTTGCAGGCGTTACCTGATTTCAAGACCCGTTTCCCGCAAACACCGGTGATCATGATCACGGCTTTCGACGATATGGACAGCACCATCACTGCTATGCAGCGAGGGGCCGATGACTACATCACTAAGCCGATCGATATCACCGAGATGGATCAAGCCGTAGAGCGAGCCATCAAACGCCGCCAAAGCAACGGTCTGGGGCTGCAACTGGTGGCGCCAGATCAGGCGAGTAGCCGCGGCTACGCGATGGTGGGTAACAGCCGGCCGATGAAAGAGGTGTTCAAGGCCATTGGGCTGATCGCTCGAAAACCGGTCACGGTGCTGATTACGGGTGCGAGCGGTACAGGCAAAGAACTGGTGGCGCGCAATATTCACCGGGTCGGACCAACGCCGGAAGGACCTTTTGTAGCGGTCAACTGCGCTGCGTTGGTTGAAACACTGCTTGAATCGGATATGTTCGGTCATGAGAAAGGGGCCTTCACTGGGGCCGTTAGCAGTCAGCCGGGTAAATTTGCCCTAGCTCAGGATGGCACGATCTTTCTCGACGAGGTGGGCGAACTGTCGCCCAATATTCAGGCGAAACTACTGCGGGTAGTACAAGAGAGGGAGTATCTGTCGGTGGGCGGCAAACAGGCCAAGCAGACCAACGCCCGAATCATGTCGGCCTGCAACGTCAACTTGAAGGAACTGATCGATCAGGGGCGTTTCCGTGAAGACCTCTACTACCGGCTGCAGGTCGTCAATATCGAGATGCCGGCACTGAAAGACCACCTTGAAGATTTGCCGTTGCTGATTCCGCACCTGCTCGGACGCATCAACCGGGATTTCCACAAGAATGTATCGACCATCTCGGTAGAGGTGATGGAGGCGTTCTACGCTTACGACTGGCCCGGCAATATCCGTGAACTGGAGAACCTGTTGATGAAGGCGGTGGCTATGTGCCCGGGCGAGACAATCACGCCGGACCTGCTACCTGTAGAGTTGGTGAAACAGGCACCCCTGCCATCACCAGTGTTCGACGTGCAGATGAGTTTGCAGGAGATTGAAAAAGCGCACGTGCTGCGGGTTTTGCTACATACTGGCTGGCACCGTGGTCGGGCCTGCGAGATTCTGGGCACCTCCCGTCCGCGACTGCGTCGGCTGATCAACCAGTATGGCTTTGAAGAGCCGAACGATGCACCTTCGATGGACAGCGATAGCGGATAAATCGCTGACCCTAAGCCGGATATGCGGTGTGGTTTCAGGCCCCGCACCGTTGCCGCAAAACCAATGCTTCTATGTCGATCGTAGCCTGGCTTTGGGCGGCGCTGGATATCGGCGCAACACTCCTCATGCGGTAGATCCGATTAATCCAAAAGTGAACGACATGCCACCTGAACTGGCGAAAATTTGAAAGATTTGTTCACTGATGATGGTCAAACAGCCGTAGGAATTGGGATCGATTCTCTGGGTTTTGGTTTTCCGGTCGCTAATTTCCGGAGCATTCTGAAGTTGGCACGTTTGTTGCTCTCACTTTTAGTTGTGAATCAATCGTTGAGGCGCGAAGACAAGTGTTTAAACGCTCACTGAAGCTCCAACTGCAACTAGTGAAAGCGCGATGCCGGCCCTAAACCTGACCGGTCCATCGGCTATCAGATCTCGGCCTTTGATGGTCTATCGATAGCGTCCTTGGTTATTCCTGCGACCATAAACCGTGTCCCGAGGCCAAAAACGATGTTGTGCGTTCGGGCTTGCTGTCGGTAGATCTCATCTTTTCATACCCAATCGACTCGGAGAGTGGACATGAAGCCAATGAAAAAGCCCACGCCTGTCATTTCTCGCGCAGCTACCGGCGTCCTACTGGCTTTGGCCCTGGTAACACAGGGGACGCTGAGCCTCGCTGGAAATTTTCCGGCTATCGGGTCTTTGCTGGCTAAGAAAACGCCAGAGGCCGCGCTTGCCGAAATGGGCCGGCGCTTGTTCTTTGACGTGCGAGTCTCTGGCGACGGCGCCATTAGTTGCGCAACCTGCCACGATCCGGGCCAAGGATTTACCCGCCAAGTCGACAAAAATGGCAAGCCCATGGCGTTGTCGGATGCCTACCCCGGTACCCGTCACTTTCGCAATACACCGACCCTGATCAATGTGATCTACAAGGCCGATTTCGCCCAAACCGGCTGGGGCTGGGATGGCCATATGGGCGCTAATCTGAACGACGTGGTTCGTGACCAGATCACCGAGACCATGATGATGAACATGGATATGCGGCTGATGCACGAGCGCATGAAACAGGATCCGGTATACGTGGAGATGTGCCGGCAGAACTTTAACGGTGAATGTAGTTCCGGCAAGGCTCGTAAAGCGCTGGATGCGTTCATGCAAACTCTGGTCTCAAAAGATACACCGTTCGACAACGGCAACTTGTCAGGTGAAGCCCAACTGGGCCAGATCCTGTTCGAGGGGAAGGCAGGCTGTATCGCATGCCACAACGGCTCGTATTTTTCCGATGGTGAACCACACAACACAGGCGTGCCAGAGAACCTGGATGTTTTCCGTGACCCCTTACGGCATATCGCTTACCGGGCAGTAATTACCAACCACGGGGTGCCCAAGGCCGATATTTGGCGCCGGGACGTGGGATATTTTCTGGTGAGCAAGAATTATCGAGATGTCGGCAGCTTTATTACTCCGACCTTGCGCGAAACAGTGCATACCGCGCCTTACATGCATAACGGCATGCTGCAAACGCTCGAAGAGGTGGTCAAATTCTACACAGCTGGCGGCGGCCACGACGATCCGCTTGCTTACGAATTGCGGCCGCTGGATTTGAATGGTGGCGAGCAGGCGCAACTGGTGGCCTTCCTGCGCAGTCTGAGCAGCCCGGTCGCGCCAACTGCCGAGAAGGTGGCGATACCGCTGGAATATGAACCGATAGATGACTGGCTGGAAGTCAAAAACTAGCCCGGTGGAGAGAACCATGAAACCACAAGCACAGATACTGCTATCGTTGGTCGTGGCTTTTGTCGCGGCGCTGCTGCTGGCCGGTCCCATCGCCTTAGCCGCGGGCGACCCGGATACTGATCCGCCGCTGGTGCCACTACCGCCACCGCCAGCACCGCCAGACAATCCGATTACTCAAGCCAAGGCGGATCTAGGCAAGTTGTTGTTCTTCGACCCGAAGTTGACCGGCGACGCCAGTTTAAGTTGCGGCGACTGCCACGATCCCAAACAGGGCTGGGGCTTTAACGACCCGATCTCGCGCGGCTATCCGGGTGCGGTGCACTGGCGCAATTCACAAACCGTCGTCAATACCGCCTACCTGGGTAAGTTATTCTGGCAAGGCAACGCCAAGAGTCTTGAGGCACAGGCACCGATCGCCAACAAAGGTGCTGTGGCTGGTAACGGTGAAGACGATGTAATGGAGGCCCGGCTGCGCCAGACCCCGTACTACATTGAAAAATTTCGTGAGATCTTTGGAACCGAACTGCCTAACTTGGGTGACGCCTGGATGGCTATTGCTACCTTTGAGCGCACCTTGAGTCAACGAGATACTCCGCTCGACCGATACCTCGCCGGTGACAAGGAGGCGCTGTCTGCAATAGCCCTTAAGGGCAAGGAACTGTTCGAAGGCAAAGCCAACTGCATCGAATGCCACAACGGGGCGATGCTGACCGATGAGAAGTACTACAACCTTGGTGTACCACGGCCGTTCGAGTGGGAGGAAATGGGCCTCAACACCGTGACCTTCCGCTGGGAGGCGTATGCCAAGGGTGTGCGCGAGAAGTACTACCGCGACTGGAAGGACGACGCTGGCCTGTACTATTCGTCCAAGCGGCCGCAGGACGCGGGCAAACACCGTACTGCGCCTTTACGTTACCTCGCTTACACCGCGCCGTACATGCATGCCGGGCAGTTCTATACCCTGGAGGAAGTGATCGACTTCTACAACGACGGCGGGGCTGACAACGAATTCACCGATGGTACCCATGGCCTCGAGAACAAGACCTCGATACTTAAGCCGTTGGACCTAAGTGACGAGGAAAAAGAGGCCTTGGTGGCTTTTCTCGAAGAGATCAGCGGTGAAGAGATTCGTATCAAATTGCCTGAGGTGCCACCTTACGACGTGATGCCTAATGTGCCGGGCTTGACCCAGGCCCAGGCCAAGCGCATTGGCCTCGAAACCCACCTGGCTGTAGCCAAGCAACAATAAGAGGAAAAATACCATGTCAAAGCAAACGAACGACACGAGCGTGCAAAGTGCTTGCATGACCCGCCGGGCCTTCCTCTTTGGCGGTAGTGCGGCAGTGGCAGGAACGGTATTGTTGCCGGGCCTGCCTGGCTTGGAGAGCAAGGCCCTTGCGGCTGAGGTCGCACGCTACCCCCGGAAACGGATCGGCAGTCTCAAAGCTCTGCAACTGAACCAGCCGGTAAAGTTTAACTATCCCGACGAGGCACAGAACTCGAATAGCCTGTTGTTTCGGCTGGGCGCAGTGGCTGGCGGCGGTATCGGCCCGGACCAGAACGTGGTCGCATTCAATGCCCTGTGCACCCACATGGGCGGTCTTCTCGATGGGGCCGGGTCCTTCAGTGCTGCTGACCAAGCCCTGGGGCCGTGCCTGTTGCACCAGACAAGTTTCGATTTGACGCGCCATGGCATGGTCATCGGCGGCCATGCGACCGAGAGCCTGCCGCAGGTCTTACTGGAACTGGAAGGCGACGATATCTATGCCGTCGGCATGCTTGGCCTGATCTACGGCCGCTATGACAACCTGAATACAGGGTGACCGGACATGTCAAGAAAAGCTGAAAATTCCCAGCCGTTTTTCCAACCGGAGGACCGGGTTCCCCTGCCACCGAAAAATGCTGATGTCATTACCACCTGCTGTGACTACTGTGTCATGGCCTGCGGCTTTAAGGTTTATCGCTGGCCGGTCGGCACTCCTAGTGGGGGACCAAAAAGAGACCAGAATGCACTGGGCCTGAACTACCCGCTTCGTCCTGGCCAGGGCGGCTGGGTCGGCCCCAACCAGTACACACAGGGTAAGTGGAAAGGCAAAATGCACCATATCGCCGTGGTCGGCGATCATAAGTCACGGGTGGTCAACGTCGGTGGTGGTCATAGTATTCGCGGCGGTTGTATCGCACAGAAGGTCTATAACCCGCAGAAGCCGACCCAGGACCGCTTGCAGCATCCGATGATACGGATCAACGACCTGCTGATGCCGGTAACCTGGGACTTCGCCCTCGATATTGCGGCGGCCGTCTCCAAGCACGTGATCAAGACCCACGGTGAGTCGGCTTGGGCAATGAAGTATTTCTCTTATCAGTATTTCGAGAACACCTATGCGTTGACCAAGTTGGCACTGAAGGCGGTCAACAGCCCGGCAGTGGCCCATCACGACCACCCATCATTCGTCAATTCTGTACCGGGCTGGGTAGACATTGGCTACGATATCTTCTCTGCCTCACACCAAGACTTTGCGCTGGCTGATTGCATATTGATCTCGGGTACTGATCCATTTGAAACCAAGACCACGCTGTGGAATCACTGGATTCTGAAAGGAATCAACGGCAATAAAACCAAGGTCATCATGATCAACCCGCGGCACACTGCCGGAGTGGCTTATGCCGAGAAGCACGGTGGCCTGCACATTGATGTATTGCCGGGCTCCGACACCGTGGTACACATGGCTATTGAGCGGGTCATCGTGGAAAACGGCTGGCAGGACACCGAGTTCATCAACCAGTGGGTCGCAAACTTCTGGGAAACCGATTCCGGCTTCGGCCAAGGCACCCGCAATACGCCATGGCAGTGGCGCACCACTTGGGGCAAGTTCCAGGTCAAAGGATTCGAGGACTGGAAGGACTGGTTGTTGGCACAGGAGGAGTCCAAGGTCGAGGTAGCGGCCAGGATTGCCGGTATCGACCCGGCAAAAATCTACCGCGCTGCAGAAATGATGGCCAAGCCCAAGGACAACGGTGAGCGAGTCAAGACCTCAATCTGTATCGAAAAGGGCCTGTACTGGTCCAACAACTACCTGAATACCGCGTCGATCGGCACTTTGGGTGCAATCCTCGGTTGTGGCGGTCGACCGGGCCAGGTTATGACCCGGCTGGGTGGGCACCAGCGCGGCGGTGTCAGCGGTGGTAAGTACCCGACCTGGAAGTCGCCGTATAAGGTCCCGGGTCGTCGGCGCCACCGGCTGGACCTGGACCGCTGGCTGGAGGCCGGTCACGTGCGTTTCGCTTACGTAGTCGGGACAACCTGGATTCAAGCCATGCCTGGCTCCTCGGCGCTGGAAGATGCTTTCAAGCGCCAGACCAAGTTCAACCCCCACCAGGTGCGCAGTTTCGACAAGCAGACCATCATCGATACGCTCAAGCGGCGGGTGGACTCGGGNGGCATGGTCATTGCAAANCAGGAAATTTACTTGCGNGACCCAATTGGCAACCAGTACGCNGATATTGTCTTGCCGGCNGCCACCTGGGGTGAAGAGGATTTCACCCGGGCNAACTCGGAACGGCGGGTGCGCNTNTACGGCAAGTTCTGTGANGCNCCGGGCGAAGCNTTGCCGGACTGGAAGATCNCTGCACGGCTGGCNAAGAAGATGGGTTTCACAGGCTTNGACTGGAANGACTCCAACGAAGTGTTTGAGGAAACTTGCCGTTTCAGTCGNGGCTCACGCAAGGACTACAACGCCATTCGTGTGGTCGCCCGGCGCAAGGGCATGCGAGCCCATGATTTCCTACGCGNCTTTGGCACCAANGGCTTACAAGCACCGTTGCTGCTGGACGGTANNCGAATTGTCGAGACCAANCGGTTGCATGACTACAATCGTAAAGATATTCCCGATAGTGGGCCAGAAGCCANCACCATCCACAACAAGCGCCTGCTGGCGTTCAAGACCCAGACCGGNAAGCTTAATCTGGTCAAGNCGCCGTGGAAACTGTGGGCTGATTTTTATGAATTCATGCAGCCCANGGGTGACGAGTTGTGGGTNACCAACGGNCGCATCAACGAATTNTGGGAGTCTGGCTTCGACGACTACGAGCGTAGGCCTTACACCCAGCAGCGTTGGCCGATGAACTTTATCGAACTCCACCCAGTCGATGCCAAGGCNCGGGGNATCGAGTCCGGAGATCTGGTTTCAGTCGAATCGCACAGAGTCCCGGTNCAAAAGGACTTCAACCTGGGNGTNAAGAGCGACGACATGTGGTTCTCTGGGCTNATGAAAGATGGCCATATAGAACTCGTTTCNGGCGCCTTCTCCGCCATNGCGATGGTGACNTCAGCGATCAAGCAGGGTGTCGCCTTNACCGAGTTTTTAAAACCNTCGGCACCGGCCAATGTCATNACGCCCCGGGTACCCGATCCNNTNACNNTGAANTACCGCTACAAAATAGCCTCGGCCAGGNTCACGCGGATCGGTGAGACNGTGTTCAAGCACTCATTCTCGCAGATGAGTTTTAAGCGNCGCGATATCGTTTAGGTTGGNGGGAGGTCATTTTNTAGNTANTGGTGAAGGGNCCCGNGCGGGNCCCTTCACTNGTCACACGCGTCGCAAGGNCCGGGCAGTTTAGTCCTGTTTGGGTATTGCAANGTGCGGAGTACAGCCTATTAATCGCAGCGAAGGTCGAGAGGCCGTGATCGCCGCCCTGTGCGGACTGCTAGAGTGGGACAACTCGCTGTCCCGCTGCTGCGCTGTGCGGGCACTGGGCAAACTANAGGTNAGCGACGCTGGCGTCCGCCANCGATTGACNNAATTGNTGCANGACCCNGATCCAGACGTGCGCTTGGATACGGCCGTAATCCTCGGCGATCTAANGGCTACTGAGGNGGTCGAGNCGCTAATCGAAANNCTGNTGACTGATCCTGAGGGTGAGGTGCGTATCGAAGCGGCNCGAGCGTTGTCTAAACTNCGGACTCCGGAGGCAGTCGAGGCNCTGATACGCTGTGTCCGNGAGGACGGGCTTCCGCAACTAGATTTGTCGGTGGATGATCTGGAATTTGGNGACTCNCTTGAGGTGCAGGGTCAGGCATTGGAGGCGTTGGGTTGTATTGGTGATCGGCGNGCGACGGCTCCGGTTATCGAACTGCTTTCCAATCCGGAATACGATGATCTGCAAGAGAGCGGTTTCCGGGTGTTGTCGCAATTAGATGACATCAGCGCTCAGTCGTTTTTACTGGGGCAGTTGAGCAATGCCAACAACCGGCTGGCTCGGCGCCGGGCAGTTCAGGCCCTTGCCGAGTTGGCGGAGGCGACGATGGCGGGCGAACTGTCGACCGATATCATNACTGCCTTGATAAACACCCTGCTAGACCCGGAGCCGACGGTCCGGATTAGTGCGGCCCGGGCGCTGGCGGTTGTGGATAGCCCACTGGTGGCGGTACCGCTGACATTATTGCTGAACGACCTCGACCCCGAAGTCAGGGCGCAAGCGGCGGAGATTCTGGTTGGCATGCGTACACCGGGTGTGGTTGATCGATTGCTGCAGATGCTCGATGGCGCGGAATCCAGCCTCACGATGCGAATCGCCGGAGTGCTTGGCANTACTGGAGAACCACGNNCGGTGCCTGCACTTACACAGATGCTGACGACCAATGACGAGAGTTTACGCTACCAGGCAGTCAGCGCACTTGGGNTGNTNGCNCTNNCNGGGCCNGAAATNGAATTAGCGGCCATTCTTACTGACCAGGCAGTCCATGCAAATACCCGTGCCCGGGCTGCGGCAGCACTGGGCAATATTATGAGTGCCGCCCGTGATGGTGATTGGACTACTGAGGTAGTTGCGCTACCGCNGTCACAGGAAGCAGGTAAAGACGACGCGCAAGAAGGCGGGCCCGAACCGGAACAAGCACTCAAGGACGCAGTGTTCGATGCAATAGATGCGGTCGCCTTTGCAGCGCTGACGGCAGTGGTCAAGATCATGGCACCGGCAACAGCCGCGGGATTCCTGGTCGAGTTATTACAAAATGACCCATTCCCTGCAGGTCAGGAAATAACACCACNCGCGTTGGCCGGGAAGTCGGAGACGGGGAGGCCCGAGGAGGCTGCCACAACGATGACTGGGAAGCAGGCCGCAACTGTGCCGGGTTCGTTGCAAGACTTGGTGGGTGAGCATAGTGCACAGACCTCAACCTTGGCAGCCATTTTGGCTGGNTCAGAAGATGGTGACCAGCCAGTGGATAAAAGAGAGTCGGGTGCGGCTACCAGGCCGGTGCCCCCAGTTCATTCGATCAAGGTGCTGGCGGCCAGTTTACTGGGTGGGTTGGGCGATCCGGGTTCCACGGTCGTAAACGCTCTGATCGAATCGCTCAATCAGGGCGACCAACGCCTGACCCGCGAAGCCTTACTGGCGTTGGGTCGGATCGGCGACCCGGCCGCGCTGGAGNCGGTTTTGTGCTGCCTGACAGCGGACAGCGAGGACACCCGACTTGCGGCCATAGACGCGCTTGCTGGCCTCGGTGGCCGAGACGGTAGTGAGTCGGCTGGCAAACCGTTGGTTACTCTGCTCGATGATCCGCAGTCGTTGGTGCGTGATTGTGCCGTGCGCGCATTGGGCGCCGCCGGCGGCCCACTGGCAGCACAGCATTTGCCGCGCATGCTAGACGACGAGAATCGCAACGTGTGCCGCGGGGCTATGGCTGCGTTAACGCCGACAATGGCGAGCCCGGAACTTTCAGAACGGATGGTGGGTAATTTATTCCGGTTTTCTGCCGAACTGCGACACGATGCGGCCAAAGCCATCAAGCGGCTGAATGATTTTGACAGCACCTCTCGGCTACTCGAGATATTGCACGACAGCGACCAAGAAGCCGTTCACTGGATTTGCATTGACGCACTTGG
>PBTT01000119.1 GCA_002729195.1 Acidiferrobacteraceae bacterium | reverse complement strand
CATATGCTGGATGATTGCGCCCATTCTCCACACCAAGATCAGCCCGCGGCAGTACTGGCCGCCTGCACCGCTTTCCTCGATACCCTGGTTGCCTGATGGCAGGTATGGAGCGGATTTGGTGTCGTTCGGCTGCAGCGAAGTTGCATGGCTCTGACGATCATATTAGAGTGTCAGCAATACCGTATATTGATGCGGGTTTTCCGACCGGAGGGTCGGTAGCGTAACGGGCGCTCTGCGTTCGCGTCTGCCGAGCCTGCCGGCAATAATGTTTGTGTAATAACAATCCTTGCCCGGTTTTCGGGCGGGTTACCGAGGAGGATACGTAATGAAATTTCGCATTGCTGTTTTGTCAGTTACTGCTGCTCTGCTGGCGTTGCCAGTTGCTGCTGCCGACAAGGTCAAGATTGGCTTTGTCACTACGTTGACGACCCCAGCCGGTGCCATAGGGCGAGACATGGTAGAAGCCGCCAATATCGCGCTCGATCACATCGGCCACAAGATGGGTGGAAAGGACGTCGAGTTTATCGCCGAGGACGATGGCTTCAAGCCGGAAATCGGCAAGCAAAAGACCGACAAGCTAGTCAAACAGGACAATGTACATTTCGTCACTGGCTACATCTGGTCGCACGTGTTACTGGCCTCACGTAAGTCTGCACTTGACGGTGGCAAGTTTCTGATCAGCGCCAACGCAGGTCCTTCACCTCTGGCAGGCAAACTGTGCCACAAGAACTTCTTCTCCTCTTCCTGGCAAAACGACCAGAACCCGATGGCCACCGGTGAAGTGCTGAATGCCAACGGTGTCAAGAAACTCTACATCATGTCGCCTAACTATGCGGCCGGTAAGAACATGGTGGCCGGTGTGGAGCGCACCTTCAAGGGTGAGGTCGTCGGTAAGGATATGACCAAGTGGGGTAAGGACATGCAACTCGATTTCTCTGCCGAGTTGGCGAAGGCCAAGGCATCCGGAGCCGACGCGATTTTTGTGTTCTACCCAGGGCCCGCAGGGCCGGCCTTCATCAAGCAATACGAACAGGCAGGACTTCGTGGCGTGATCCCGCTTTACACCGTATTCACAGTCGATGCCCTGTCGCTGGGTCGTCTGCAAAAAGCCAAACTCGGTGGCGTTCTCGGCTCATGGAACACGATGTTCTGGGCACCTGACCTTGACAATGCAACCAACAAGAAGTTCGTCTCTGATTTCAAGGCCAAAACCGGGCGTTACCCGACCCACTACGCAGCCCAGTCCTATGATGCGATCATGCTGATCAAGAGCGGTGTAGACGCAGTCAATGGCGATATGGATGATCAAGATGGTATTCGTGCGGGCATGTTGAAAGCAGATTTTCCAAGTGTGCGCGGCACATACCGCTATGGGCCGAACCACTTCCCGATCCAGAACTTCTACCTGCGCAAAGTAAAAGAAGACGCCAACGGGGACTGGTTTGTTTCGCACGTGTCGACGGTTCTGACCGATCACCAGGACAGTTATCACGAACAGTGTAAGCTGTAGCCTCTATCTCTCAACGTTAAGACCAACCGGCAGACCCTCCCAGGGGTCTGCCGGGCATATTTCCGCTTTTTCCACTCTCAGCTGAATTAAAACAATCATGGATTGGACGCTGCTGACCGTACAACTACTGAACGGTCTGCAACTGGGTATCCTCCTGTTTCTCCTTGCTTCGGGACTGACGCTGATCTTCGGCATCATGGATTTCGTTAATCTGGCGCATGGTTCGCTGTACATGGTCGGAGCGTTTTTTTGCGCCACCTTCACCCAGTGGCTTGACTCTTTTCTTTTGGGGCTTCTGCTGGCGCTGCCGGCCACGGCCGTCATCGGTCTACTGGTGGAACTGCTGGTGGTACGTCGCCTCTACCAGCGGGACCATCTGGATCATGTCTTAGCCACGTTTGGCCTGATCCTGGTCTTTGACACCCTCACCCAGATGATTTGGGGACCGGATGGCCAGGTTATCCCGTTGCCCGCCTGGCTTGATGGCCAGATCACTCTGATGGATGGAATCGTTCTACCGACCTACCGGATCGCGATCATCATAACTGGCCTCGCTGTGGCATTCGGCCTTTTTGTCCTCGTCACCCGCACCCGGTTGGGAATGCGCATCCGTGCGGGCGCCTCAAATCGGACCATGATCAGTGCACTTGGAATTAATATCAGCTTGCTGTTCTCGATTGTGTTCGTCATGGGCGCGGTACTGGCCGGTCTTGCCGGAATGATGATCGCCCCTATCACTGAAGCGTCCATCGGCATGGGCAACCAGATCATCATCGTGGCGTTTGTGGTCATCGTGATCGGTGGCATAGGCTCGATAAAGGGTGCATTCATCGCTGCCGTCATTGTTGGATTGATAGACACGATGGGAAGGTCCTATCTTGATGCGCTGTTCAAGCTCTTCATGTCGGCCCAGAATGCCGAGACCTCGGCACCTGCCGTGTCGGCCATGCTGATCTACATCCTGATGGCCGTGATCCTGGCTGTCCGGCCGGCTGGTCTGTTCGGACCGCGTGGGCGCTGAGGTAGGTGAGTTGACGAGCGTGAGTGCAATGACACTACGGGGCTGGGTCACCTGTGCAGTCATCGTGGTGCTAGCACTGGTGCCACCCATTGTGAGCCTGGTCGACAACGCTTTCATTCTCGACATGGCAACGCGTTTCGTCATCTTGGCCATTGCTGCCGTCAGCCTCAATCTGATTCTCGGCTACGGTCGGATGATCAGTTTCGGCCACGCTGCCTACCTCGGTATTGGGGCCTACGCCGTTGGGATCCCGGCTTACTACGAGGTCTACAACGGCTACCTCCACATCTTGATCGCCATGAGTGTCTCGGCTGTCTTTGCATTAGTGACCGGTATCGTGTGCCTCAGGACGCGCGGCGTGAACTTCATCATGATCACGATGGCTTTTGCTCAAATGGTTTTCTTCGCGTTCGTCTCCATCGAGGAGTACGGTGGTGACGATGGTCTCGTTATCGAAATGCGAAGTGAGTTCGGCAGCCTGATCGATCTGGAAAATGCATCCGTTCTTTACTACGTCTGTTTTGTTTCACTGCTGCTCATCCTGTATCTGATTCGGCGGATCGTCCGCTCGCGATTCGGCATGGTGATCCAGGGTGCGCGCGGTAACGAACCGCGCATGCAGTCGCTGGGGTTCGACACCTTCCGCTACAAGCTGGCCTGCTATGTTATTGCAGGCACGATCTGCGGTTATGCCGGTGCCTTGCTGGGTAACTTCACCAATTTCATCAGCCCCGAAATGATGGACTGGACCCGTTCAGGCGAACTCATCTTCATGGTGGTCCTGGGCGGCACCGGTAGTGTCTTCGGCCCGGTGCTCGGCACCAGTGTCTTCCTATTCCTCGAGGAGATATTGTCGGGGCTGTGGTTGTACTGGCAACTGGTGTTCGGCGTATTCCTCATCCTGGTGGTGCTGTTCGCCAAGGGCGGCATTGACAGCTGGCTGTCAGGCCGCCGGACGCACTAGTATGAACAGCGACGTGCTGCTCAGTATCTCGGACCTGTACAAGGCATTCGGCGGCGTCGCCGCGACCAACCAGGTGACTTTGGATATCCTCGATCGAGAAGTACACGCAATCATCGGCCCCAACGGCGCAGGCAAAACAACGCTAGTCTCACAACTGACCGGCGTGTTGATGCCGGATGCAGGTCAGATCACTTTCAAGGGCAATGATATTACCTACATGCCGGCCCACCGGCGCCCACACCTGGGCATGGCTCGATCTTTCCAGATTACCAGTATCATCCACGACATGACCGTGCTGGAGAACGTGGCCCTCGCCATACAGGCCAAGGCAGGCCATTCCTACCGGTTCTGGCGCAGTGCAGATAGCGACCAGAATCTGACTGGCCCAGCTATGGAGGCACTGCGGGGGGTCGGCCTCGAAGCACAGGCGATGCAGATCGCAGGCCCCCTGTCTCATGGTGAACATCGCCAACTCGAGATGGCGATGGTGATGGCCACCGCCCCGGTGCTGGTACTGCTGGACGAACCCACGGCAGGCATGGGGCAGGAGGATTCGACCCGGATGATCGCAGCACTTCAGGTGCTTAAAGGGTCCTGTACGATCATCCTGGTGGAACACGACATGGACGCGGTATTTGCGCTTGCCGACAGAATCACCGTACTTGTCGAGGGCCGGGTGATCGCCACAGGAAAACCGGATGCCATACGATCCGACGAGACTGTGCGTCAGGCCTACCTCGGTGAGGAACTGGAAGCGGTCACCGATGTGCCAGGCTCCGGTAGCTCCGGAACAGTGCGACACGTATGCTGAGCGTTGAAGATATTCAAGCCCACTATGGCGCGAGCCAGGCGCTGTTCGGAGCTCGTCTAGCGGTCAAGCCCGGTGAGGTCGTCACCCTGATGGGTCGAAATGGCATGGGGAAAACCACTTCGGTCCACTGCATCATGGGAATCGTTGCGACCAGTGCAGGCCGCATCCTGTGGGAAGACCAGGTCATCACCAACCTGTCCAGCTATCGCATTGCGCAGGCCGGGATCGGCCTGGTCCCCGAAGGCCGGCAGGTATTCCCGAACCTCTCGGTGATTGAAAACCTGGTAGCAGCAGCCAGATCTGGCGCTGACCATGTGCAAGGCTGGGATGTCGAGCGGGTATTTCAGATGTTCCCGGCTCTGGCGGCGCGCCGCAAGGGACTCGGAAATCTCCTTTCAGGGGGTGAACAGCAGATGCTCGCGATCGGCCGTGCATTGATGACCAACCCGCGACTGCTGATCCTGGATGAGGCTACCGAAGGGTTGGCGCCGCTGGTACGGCGGGAGATCTGGTCTTGTCTGTTGCGCCTCAAGGAAGATGGTATGTCGATTCTGGTGATCGATAAGAACGTGGATGACCTCGCCCGTATTGCCGATCGACATTTCATCATCGAGAAAGGCCGCACTGTCTGGGCCGGAGATTCTGCGGAGTTGCTTGCCAGCGACGAAGTCAAGCGTCGTTACCTGGGCATCTAGTGGCGACCCTTTTGGTTGCTGTTGTTATGGGCTATCGATTCCGAGGGGTGGATTGCAGGGTATTTCAGGCGCTCTCTGTGCCGGCGGCTGCGCGCAGTTCCCGCAGGGCGCTTGCGTTGACCTGAGGGACTTGCTCAAGAACTGCCTGGAACTGGCTGGTGCTGCGGCGGTGCGTGGGCCCGTAGCCTTTGACTAGGCCGGCGCAGGCGGCAACCTCCAGAGCAAGATCATAATCACGTCGCGCTGCCGCGAGCAGTTGATCCAGCCAATTTTCAATCTTGGATTGTTCTGTAGCATAGCGGTAGGAGCGGGGCCGGCGTGAGCGCAGGCAGGCAATGGCACGCAACGTCAGGAAACCGGTAACTGTAGAGGTTTTGATTTTCATCGGGAAGCCGCTGGTGCCAAAACCGCTGCGGGCGCTGAACGAGAGTATTCGATTGGCGAGTTTCGGTGGCAAAATGGAGACGAGTTCGTCCAGCCCAGGCTTGAGGTAGTCGGAGATGCGCACGACCTGGCTATCAGATGCACGAACGTCAGCACGCACCCGCGCGAACCGCGAGCGACGGGTCTTCAGGTCGGCGACCCGGATGATGTCATCGTAGGCCATGAGCCGCACCAGCCAGCGCGCCGTGTCGCGAGTCAGAGCGTAGCCCCGGTTTTCGCCACCGTTACCCCGATCGGTTTCGAGCACCGACTGCAACCGATCCAGGTAGGCCTGGGCGTACCTGTCGTCCTGGAAATCGATCAGCCGCTCCATGCCCCTGTGCAGTACTTCGTGCACATCCGGCGGAAAAGCATTCTCCATCATTGCCAGGATTTTGGCGGTCGGCTGCGCCCGGGCCGGGGTTGGGGATGTGACGGTGACCGGGATATCTGTGGTTTCGCCTGCGGCAATGGCGAAGCCGAGGTCGAAACCGGACAGGTTAGCGGCTGCTGCTACGGTGCTGTGCTTGATTGCCGCGGTGAACGCTTCCCGCGGGAAGGGCAATACGCCGGCACCCGCTACAGCCCCAAACAACACAGCATTAATAATACTGCCAGTTGCGGCTGCGCAGGCGGCCAGGTCAAAGCACACCAATCGCTGGCAATGACTCTCAACAGCACTGAGGAGAGCTTCCTGATCGGTGCGAATATCGGTTGCTGCCGCTTTTTCAGCCACCGCATAAGCTCGATGGCTGGAGGAGATCACAGTGGTACGTGATCGGGTAATGAATCCGGCCTGTAAGGCGCGTCCTGCTTCGACTGCCTCGGTTGCTAGCAGCAGGTCAACGTCGCCGGGGCAGGGCATCAGGGCGCAGACCATAGATTGGTTGGTGTCGTGGTCGGCAAAACGGGGCCACGTTTCCAGGTAGTAGGTGGTTGCACCGGTGCGCTGAGCAACCCCCGGGACATAGGTATACCGCACTTCGAAATTCTGGCTTTCGCAAAGGTCCGCCATCCACCGGGTCAACAGGCCGCCGCCTTCGCCCCCCATGGCGCCAATGACGATTCTTATCGGACGCTCGCTGTGATGATCCATCATTACTGGATCGGCTCATGCCTTTGCAGGGCGCCGATCACCCGGCGACGAACACTGCTGATAGCGCGTTCCAGCCAACTGGGATTGTTGATGATAGTGGCTTCAAAAAAAGACGGACAAAGGCCGGCCTGGTGGATCATGACGCCACAGTTGCCACAGCCAACACACTGGTTGTCTATGGTTGTGACCGGGCCATCGGCAAGCGGGTCGGGATTGTCCTTGATAGTAAGTGAAGGGCACCCGGACAGCCGGATGCAGGCACGGTCACCGGTGCAGACATCCGGGTCGATACCGAGTCGGGTCCGCGTTGCTCGTTCGCCGCAGTCCAATGCTTCACGGTATGCCTGCTTCACTCGGCGCTGGCGGGCCAGTTGGCATTCACCCTGGGAGATGATGATCTTAAGGCCAGGCGGCGCTGTGGTAACAGCCTCTCGCAGCGTCTTGATCATCTGGTCGACGTCATAACTGGGCACCGTTCGGATCCATTTGGCGCCGACGCCACGCACCGCCTTTTCAATCGTCATATGGGCGGGGTTGCCGGATGTGGCCTGGTCGGTGGAGGGAATAGCCTGATGACCGGTTGCAGCAGCATAGCCATTGTCGACGATGAGCAGTACACCGTTATCGCCGTTAAATACCGCATTGGCAACGCCGCTGGTCAGGCCGTTGTGCCAGAAGCCGCCGTCACCCATGATGCTGATCAGCGGTTTGGCAAAATTAGGGGCCAGGCCGGAAGAACTGGCGAGGCCTAAGCCGTAGCCGACAGTATGCTGGCCGATATTAAACGGTGGCAAGGTGGAAAACAGATGACAGCCGATGTCGCCACTGATATGAAATTCGCCGAACTCCTCCTGGGCTAATTTCAATGCACTGAACAGTGGTCGCTCCGGGCAGCCGACGCAAAATCCCGGTGGCCGCGCGGGTACGGGAAATTCAAGGGCGGTTTCAGACTCAGTAACCTCCTGAGTGAGTTGTTGCTGGGCGCTCGTTATCGACGCAAGGTCGATTCCTGCCGGCTCGGTTGTTGCCAGAAATTTCGAGATGCCGGCGATCAGTATCCGGGTCTTATATTCGCCGGCAGTGGGCAACAGATCCTTACCGTGGACCCGGGTATCGATATCGGTGCCGTGCAGGTCGGCCTTGATGCTTTGCTCGAGGTAGTTTGGCTGCCCTTCTTCGATGACCAGTATGGCCTTTTTGCCGGTACAAAACGCCCTGATCTCTTCCGGGATCAGCGGGTAGGTCACAGTAAGTACGTAAATTGGAATTTTTGAGTTGCCCAACGCATCGGCCAGGCCAGCTATCTCGAGTGAGCGGTTGACGGCATTGTAGATACCACCTTGAACGATAATGCCAATGTCACTGCATTCACCCGGCAGACTCTGATTCAAATTTTTTGCACTGATGAAGCGGACCGCTCGCGGCCAGCGCTCGGAGATTTTCAATTGCTCCTGTCGATAGGAAGAGGGCGGCAGGACCACTTTGTTGTAATCAAAAACGGCCTGTTCCAGGGGATGGTGGGCGTTGTATTGACCTTGCTGGTTATCTTTGGCGATGAAACTGCCGTAAACATGACAGGCACGAATGCGCAGCATCAGCATAACTGGAGTATTAGTCGCTTCAGATAATTCAAAACCCTGTTCTACGGCATCAACGATAGCCGGCAAATTGGGGCGAGGGTCGAGCAGCCATATCTGCGATTTTGTGGCAAAAGCGTGGGCTCGCTCCTGCATGATACTGGACCCTTCACCGTAATCCTCACCTACGATAATGAGCGCACCACCGCGCACCCCGGCCGAGGCGACATTGGCCAGCGCATCAGCTGCTACATTGGTGCCGACCGTTGACTTCCAGGTGACAGCGCCGCGCAGCGGGTAGTGAATAGATGCCGCCAGCATGGCAGCTGCAGCCGCCTCGCTGGCCGCGTTCTCNAAGTGCACGCCAAGTTCACGCCGGATTTCCGCAGCATCATTGAGNACGTCCATCATGTGCGAGATNGGTGAACCCTGGTAACCGCCNATGTAAGAAACGCCGCTTTGNAGAAGGGCTTTGGNNACTGCCAGCACNCCTTCACCACGGAAGATTTCACCGTCGCGATTNCGAAGGCTCTGTACTTCCTTGCTGAATGATCGTTCGGGCATTGTTAANCAGGCGTGTTCCGTGNCNNTGAGNTANGCAGCATTTTNNGTTTTGCCGGTAATTCGTCGTTGAGGTCTCAAAATGGCTGATGCCGCACGTTATTGAGAATCTTATGGAGAGTGGTAACGAAATCGGTGAATTCACTGTCGCCGATTCCGTGGAAAAGGTGTCGGAAGTGCCAGTAAAAGATAGGCCAGAATCTCTCGAATACCCCGCGGCCTTTGTCGGTCAGATAGACCTCGATAAATCGAGAGTCACCGGAGCGAGGTCTGCGAATGATAAAGCCTTTTCTCTCCATGCTAACGACAGCCCGGCTCATGGTCGATTGATTAGTTACCGTGAGTGTTGCCAGTTCGTTGATAGGCCGTCCATCCTTGTCTGACAAAACGGCCAGGGTTCTCATTTGCCGCGTCGTCAAACCATATTGCCGCGCTGCCTTGAGAATGCTGGCGTTCCACCGGTTGGTGATTCTATTCATGAGATAGGGCGCGAACTGATCAAGCCCGATTTCAGCGAATTTCGGAATCGAACCTTCTTGGTCGTTGAGGGGGAGGTCGGGCGGAATATGAATTTTCTGCGTCATTTCTACCCCTCGCAGGTCCACCGCTGCTGGTTTTTCGCCCGCTTTTTCATTTGAGTGCCTGGGCCAGCAGGAATCCTGAGCCGCCGGCAAGCCCTGGGCCAGGATGGGTGGAGGCACCAATATGGTGTAGTCGATCGATGCAAGTGGTGTGATTAATGCTTTTTTTCAGGGGTCGCCAAAGAAAGAACTGATCTAATCCGCAAAAGCCTCCGTAGGGGTCGCCACCGACAAGATTGATATTGATCGCTTCCAAATCGGCCGGGGAATAGACTCGTCGCTCGATAACACTGGCACCAAACCCAGCAATGTGGCTTTCAAGTATGGCTTGGACCCGGTCAGCATAGCGCTCTGAAATCTCACTGGTCCAAAGACCGTTAGATGGTGGATCAATCTCCTTTGCGGCATCACCTTTGATTCGACGTGGCGCCTCTGGCAGCTGTAACCAGAGGACGGCTTTACCTTGAGGGCAACGAGTAGGGTCAAGAGCGGTGGGATGCCCAACACATATTGTTGGAATTTCCGGGAGCATGCTGCGTTCAGCTTCGTTAACTGCTTTGGAGACGCCATCGAGGCCAGGCGTAAGATGTAGCAGTGCAACCTGGCCAAGTTCCGGAAACCGCCAGGCGGGAGGTTTGTCAAGGGCGTAGTGAATCTGCATGTTGCCTTTGCCGTATCGGTAGCGTTTCGCATCACTGCGTGTCGATGCTGGAATAACTTGATCATCGAGCAGACGACCATAGAGTTGGTCCGGTGTGGTACTGCAGATAACGCCATTGGCAGCCATGAATTCTTCCTGATTGGCTGTGCGTACACCCTTGGCAGTCGCTTGCGCAACAATGATTTCGGTTACATCCTGATTGACAAAAATTTTGCCACCGTGATCTTCGATGATGCTTTGTATGGCGTGGACAAAGCGTTCTGCCCCGCCTTTGACAATCGGGGCGCCTGCCTGCTCCAAGGCGAAGGCAATGATTTTTGCAATCTGTGCCGAAAAGGCCGATTCTGGCCCCAGCCCAGCGTGTAATACCCAGGGCGCCCATAACGCCCTGATCTCCTCAGAGGAATACGTTGTTTCCAGCCAACCCCGAGCTGTCCCCAGCGCTTCTCCCAACAATGCCAGCAATTCTCGAGTGCCACGGCGACGTCCTTCACGAAAAAGAATCTTGGCCATAGTCCAACTCCATAGATTGCCTCCCAAAAGAGAGAACAGGAGATCAGCGTTAGCGCCAATCTCAGCCATGTCATCGGCATGTTGCTGGCCGCCCTTCCCGCCCAACGCATCGAATGCCGTGGAATTGCGGTCAGTCGATCGACCATAAATTACGTGCCGGCCATCGGCGAGCAATACTCCAGTTGGAAACTCGGAATCGCAGAATTCAAGACCACGCTGGTGTAGATCTTCAGCAAGAGCAGCATAGGCAGGTGAAGTTATAAACAAGACAAATGTTGCGGCCATGACGTCATGGGTAAAACCGGGGGTGGTCAGCTCCTCACTGCGGATACAGCCGCCGATGCGGTTATTGCGCTCGAGTACGCATACCGAGTGGCCACCTTTAGCCAGCATCGCCGCACAGACAAGGGAGTTGATACCACTACCGATGATGACGTAATCGCTCTTGTTCACGTGGTCATCTCAGAGCGGGATCGAGACTTTGGCAGGGCATGCTCAGTGCATCAAAAGATTGTCGTTCATGGGACAGTTGTTGGCTGCCCCATGACTAGCCACAGCTTAGCTCGCGGAAATTAATGCCAATACCCGGATTGGACTGCCAGTGCCGTTGAGAATCTTCAGTGGCGGTGTGATGATGACCGATCCGGTTGCGGGGAGCTGATCCAGATTGCAAAGGCTGGCCAAGCCGTATTTATTCGCTTCGTGCATCAGATGATGCGCTGGCAGGGGAGGCTCTAGGCCAAAGCCTTGGCCGGCGTCGGTGCCGACAGCCTCAGAACCCCAGCCCAAAATATCCTTCTCAAGGAGGTATTGGATGCAGTCGGTCGCGGGGCCTGGTGCATGTGAGCCATTTTCGTCGGCGTTTAGAAAAAGCTCTTCGCTATGGCCGCGTTTGTACCAGTCGGTGCGCATCAGTACCCAGGATCTGGCAGGAATCTCACCATGGTCGGCTTCCCATTCTCTGACGCGATCTGCGGTTAACAGGTAATCCGAGTCGGCTTGCGCTTCCGCTGAACAATCAATTACACAGGCGGGCGCTATGAAGTTCTGAGGCGGTATGGTGTCGGTTGAGCCGTCGGCGTAGTCGCGGCCCGATATCCAGTGAATTGGAGCGTCAAAATGAGTGCCTGAGTGTTCGCCTAGTTTCAGCCAATTCCAGCTCCAGAACGGGCCATTGTCATCGTACTTTGAGATTTCGTGGATTTCGACCTGGGGAGTATTTATGGCCACCTCTGGAGGAAGTTTAATTAATGGCGTATCCGGTCCGAGTGTGCCACTGAGGTCGACCACCTTTATTTCCTCAGAGGCTATGGCTGTTGCCAGGGCGGTCAATGTTTGAGTCGTAGTCATCGAGTAACCTCCTTCGTTGGTTGTATTTCCAGGCCTGGGTTCTGGCCCGATCGGTGGAAAATGCCCGTTTAAATGGTTCTATTTTTGACCCGATCAAACGTAATATAACCAAATCATTTGATTTGTAATATGATTTTCAAGGCATTTCGACTGGCTGACTGAGTTTTCAGGCGGGTTCGGGAACTGGTATGACGCGTTAGGCCGCTTAACTACGGCGATCTGGCACTGGAGGGCAAAGGCAGATGCAATACGATGCAGTTGTAATCGGGGCAGGCCACAATGGCTTGGCGAGCGCGATTCATCTGGCAAAAGCCGGCTGGAAAGTTGCTGTGTTTGAGAGCGCCTCTCAGCCAGGCGGCGCGGTGAAAACCGTCGAGGCCACGTTGCCGGGCTTCCGGCACGACCTTGGCGCAATGAATCTCAGTTTGTTTGCAGGCTCGGCGTTTTTCCGTGAATTTGAAGCCGACCTGTTGGCGCATGGCCTGGAATTCGTGCCGGCCGCGCAGACCTTCAGTTCCGTATTTCCCGATGGCAGATGGCTGGGGGTTGATCTGGATATCGAGAGAACCGTGGAGTTGATCGGCCGATTCTCGTCAGCGGATGCCAAACAATGGCGGCAAATGGTCGCCGAGTTCGGTAATGACGCGCCACACATATTCGCTCTATTGGGAACCCCGATGCCATCCTGGGCATTGGTAAGAGTTCTGTACAAAGCGTGGCGAGAAAAAGGTCGAACCTGGTGTTTTGACACGCTGCGATTAATCCTCTCTTCGCCGCGGGAATTTCTGGAGGAGAATTTTGAATCAGAACAGGTGAAGTCCCTCATGGCTTGTTGGGGCATGCACTTGGATTTCGCACCTGATGTCGCGGGCGGGGCGTTATTTCCGTATCTTGAGTCGATGGCCAATCAGTCCTTTGGCATGGTCCTTGGTAAAGGAGGCGCAGACACGATCGTGCGTGCGATGGCTAGCCTCTTGGAATCTATGGGTGGTGAGATTCATCTAGCAACCGAGGTGACGAAGGTAAAGGTCGAAGCCAATATTGCGACCGGCGTCAGGCTCGCCGATGGCCGTATTATTGATGCGAAACGAGCGGTGGTTGCGAATTTGGCACCCCAGGTTCTTTTCGGGCGCTTGATTCCTTATACAGCTCTGCCCGAAGGTTTCAGCCAGCATATGCGCTCCTTTAAGTACGGCCCGGGCACAATGATGATTCATTTGGCGCTTACAGAACTGCCGGAATGGCAAGCAAGCAACAGTTTAAAGAGCTTTGCCTACGTGCATGTGGCTCCGTTTCTTTCTGATATGGCGCAAGCTTATAACGAAGCTATAGATGGCTTGTTGCCAGGCAGCCCGGTGATCGTAGTTGGTCAGCCGACTGCTATCGACCCGGGTCGAGCGCCCGATGGGAAGCACATTCTCTGGCTCCAGGTTCGCGTTTTGCCGGCAATAATCAAAGGGGATGCCGCAGGTGCAATCCTGGCGACAGATTGGGCTGGGGCTAAAGAGGGGTATGCGGACAGGGTGGTCGAGAAATTGTCCGGCTATGCACCCAATTTACCTGGTGCGATCTTGCGCCGCGCGGTTTATTCGCCAAGTGATCTGGAGCGGGAAAATCCAAATCTGGTCGGGGGTGATAACTTGGCTGGCAGCCATCATCTGCGCCAGAATTTCCTGTTTCGGCCAGCCCTCGGTTGGTCCCGTTACCGGATGCCCATAGAGCGTCTGTATATGGTCGGCGCGTCAACCTGGCCAGGCGCGGGAACCGGTGCTGGATCGGGCCAGTTGCTGGGAAAAATGCTCTCCCAAAGGTGAATTTTTGCAGTGAAGGCCTTTTGCCCGCTATTTCTGTAGTTTTCCTAACGGATTTACATATTGATATGATTTTGCATACACTGGGCCTAGGCAATACCGACCGAGGTTTGTAAGAGCCGGGTAACATAGGAATGGCCAGCAGTTTCGATCGAATTTGCTCAAGGGGCAAAAATTCAGTACCCCAAGGCGTAACAAGTTAAAGCAATGGAGGATAATTTCGATGAGAATTAATTCAATAAAGAGGCTGAAAAAGTGCCTCGTCGCGGCTGTAGCCGTAACTGCGGTCAGTTTATCCGCAGCCGGTGTGGTTATGGCGGGAGGTAAGGATAGCTTGACCATCGCGTACCACGTCGGCGTACCCGCGTGGGATCCGACAACGGGCCTATCGTCGGTCAATCCACAATTGCAGTCTATCTATAAGTCCGTTTTTGATCAGTATATCGATCAGAATCCCGATTTGTCTTTCAAGCCTGGCTTGCTGACGGACTGGGGCTGGAACGATGATCGAACCAAGGTGCATATGACAGTTCGGTCCGGCGCTAAATGGCAGGATGGCGAGCCCATCACCGCGCAGGATGTGGTCTGGAATCTCAACCGCGCTTCTGATCCAGCTTCTGGTAACCCGGTTGCCGGCTTCATCTGGGCGAGCGTTGGAGATTTTGAGATCAATGGCAATGAGATTACTGGCACAGTAAAAAGTTACACGGCCGATTATTTCAAATGGATGGCCTTTCTTACGGGCTACCTGATTCCGCCCCATTATTATGAAAAAGTCGGCAAAGAAGGCTTTGAAAAGAAGCCGATGGGCTCTGGCCCCTATATGGTCGATAAATTCGAGCGCGGGTCCTACGTTCGACTAAAAGCCAATCCCTACTATTGGGGTGGCAAACCGGCCATCGAGAACGTGGTCTTCAAGTTTGTGACAAACCCGGCCAGTCGGATTGCTGAGATCGAAAGCGGTTCATCCGATTTGACTCTAAATATTCCGTTTGAAGAATACGATCGCCTGAAAGATAAGAGCGGCTTAGTCGGTGTAACGACTCCAGTTTCCGATATTGCCATGATCTTCTTTAACGATGTTGAGCCCTTTCTCGATGCTAATGTGCGCAAGGCCGCAGTCCATGCGGTTAACCGCAAAGCGCTGGTCGATCGTCTGCTCAAAGGCTACGGGGTTCCGTTGCATACCCTGGAGGCGCCGGAATACGCGGCTTACGATCCTTCGATCAAAGTTGCCTATGATCCTGAATTGGCCAAGAGCTTATTGGCCGAGTCCGGTTTTTCACCGAGCAATCCCGTGGAGCTGACTATTCAGACTACCCGTGGTTATCTGCCCAAAGACTACGAGATCATCCAGGCTATCGTAGGCATGTGGCGCAAAGTCGGAATCGAGGCCAAGATTGATGTTTACGAGGTCGCCAAGCATTATGAGCTTCGCGCCCAAGACACGCTTGCTCCTGCAGCGTTCTATAACTGGGGCAACTCGGTGGGTGACCCTCAAGATTCGACTGGCCATGCCATGTTCGGCCCCTCCCCGCATTCGGTCTGGGACACCGATGATTTAGATGGGATGATAGGGCCACTTTGGGGCGAGTTGGATGAAAACAAGCGCATCGCCGGGTGGAAGAAAGTATCACGGCATATTGCTGACAATGCCTATGTATTGCCGCTATATCAGCAGGTTCAACCAGTCATTCATCGTTCTGGCCTGAGCTTCACACCATACGTTTCTAATTTTATTCTTCCGCATACGATGGGATGGTAAAGCTTGGCTCCGTGAACTAAGGGCGTGCGGTACCAATAACGATGACGGCGGCGTCCCTTCTGCGGCGCCTGATGTTGTCGGTACCGACCCTTTTCGGAGTCCTCGTTATAAATTTTGTACTCCTGCGGGTAGTGCCCGGCGATCCGATCGCGATGATGATCGGTCCGGGCGCTACTCCGGAGGACATACAGAACCTGCGCGAGATCTACGGTCTCGACCAGTCGATTTTTCAGCAGTTCCTGTTTTACATTCGCGACCTTTTCAACGGGAACCTGGGAATATCGATCAGCATGCGCCAGGACGTGGTCGAATTGATAGGGGGCCGGCTACCGGTTACCTTGGAATTGGCGTTCGTTGCTATCGTGATAGCGCTCGTTGGGATCGTTGGGTTCGGTATCACGGCGAGCATGTGGAAGGGGCATTGGCCTGAAGTATTAATCGATGCATTTTCCGGTTTCGTGCAGGCAGTTCCAGATTTTCTCTGGGGCTTATTGTTCATTCTCATTTTTGGGGTACTGTGGGCGTTCATGCCCATTTTCGGTCGCATGGACCTCACTGTTGAGTTCGATCCGGCAACTCAGTTCTACCTGTTTGAAAGTCTGCTCCGAGGTGATTTCGTAGTCTTCGCATCGGTACTACAGCATATAGTGCTGCCGGCACTATCCCTGGCACTGCCTTTGATTGCCGTCGGTACACGGTTACTGAAATCGTCAATCATTGAAGCGATGGCCCAGGATTACGTGCAGCTCGCACGAGTCAAGGGCTTCAGCCATTTTCGAATCGTCGTTTCGCAAGCCTTTCCTAACGCTTTGATTCCCACGGTTACATTGACCGGGGTGCAAATGACCTTCCTGATTGGTGGAACGGTGCTGGTCGAGCGAATCTTCGGTTATCCCGGACTTGGCAACATGGCCATCGACGCTGTCATCAATCGGGACCTGCCCCTGATACAGGGAATCGTACTTACGTTTGCCGTGATGTTCATCGTGCTGAACATATTGATCGATATGACCTATGCGTTTTTGAATCCCCGGCTACGTCATGACTGACAGTATTTTGGTCCGGCATTCCCCTCTTGGCTTTGTTCTGGCTGCGAGCCCGCGAACTATTGTGGGCTTGAGCGTTTTTCTGCTGATTGTCTTCACCGCTATCGCCAGTCCATGGTTGGCGCCCCACGACCCGCTCGAGCAGGATCTTCTGAACTCCTTTCTCCCGCCATTTTGGGTAAGTGGAGCGGACCCGGCTTTTCTCCTTGGAACCGATAACTTGGGTCGTGATGTTCTTTCTCGCTTGATCTATGGAACACGGGTGGCACTTACAGTCGCACTGGTCGCCGCAACACTAACTGGAATACTGGGCACCACTGTTGGCCTGCTGGCTGGGTTCTATGGGGGCTGGGTAGATACCTTGGTGTCGCGGATGGTTGATATCTGGATGGCATTTCCCGCGGTGTTGCTGTCGATTGTGCTGGTTGCCGTGATTGGCGCTGGTTTGCACGCAGTCATCATCGCAATCATTGTTATCGACTGGACCCGTTTTTGCCGTGTAGTGAGAGCCGAGACAATGGTCCAGTGCCAGCAGGATTACGTAGCTTCGGCTGTGACGATCGGGTTATCCAGGCGGCGCAGGCTGTTCAAAGAGATTCTTCCTAACATCCTGCCGTTGCTGATTTCCCTGCTGACGTTGGAAATGGGAATCGCGGTAGTGGTCGAGGCAATTCTCAGTTACGTTGGCCTTAGTGTTGCCAGTGACGCGGCGACATGGGGCGGGTTGATTCAGGAAGGGCGTTTATACATTAATCAGGCACCCTGGCTCATGGTGTTTCCTATCACCTGTATCGTCGTCGCAGTGCTGGGGTTCAATGCCCTTGGAGATGGGCTGCGGTCGACGCTTGATCCGGTACTGCGTCGGTGACTGCGCTCCTTAACATCCACAACCTCCACCTTGAAATACAGCAAGGGACCACATCGTTACCAATTTTGCGTGGCGTTTCACTTTCTTTGCAGCCGGGCGAGGTTCTTGGGCTGGTCGGGGAATCGAGTGCGGGTAAAACCATGATCGGGAAGGCGACCCTGGGCATCCTGCCCTCCCAGGGTGTAATCACCGATGGCGAGATACTTTTCGACGGTGCAGATATCACCCATATTTCTGTTAAGGCCCGACGCCGACTGCTGGGCACGGATATGGCGATGATTCCGCAGGATCCGATGACCTCATTGAACCCGGTGTTTCGGATTGGCTCGCAGATCGCGGATGTTCTACGGTTGCATTTGGGCCTGAAAAGCAAAGAAGCAGATCAACGGGTGCTCGAGCTTTTAGACAATGTTCACATTAATCGACCAGAACGAGTGGTCAAGTTGTACCCTCATGAACTTTCCGGAGGCATGCGCCAGCGCATTCTTATTGCCATTGCTTTTGCTTGTCGTCCGCGATTGATCATTGCCGATGAGCCTACAACAGCACTGGACGTAACCATACAACGTCAGGTTCTGCGTTTGATCAAAGAGTTACAAGTTGCCTCGGGTACGGCGATTCTTTTCGTTACCCATGATCTTGGTGTGGTGGCAAAGATCTGTAACCGCGTGGGTGTGATCCACGCGGGCCGAATCCTCGAGTTGTCGAGCGCGCGGGACCTTTTCGAAGCTCCGACGCATCCATACACTCAGGCACTGATGGCGGCCACACCGCGTTATGACCGACCAAACAGCGCATTGAATCCGGTTCCTGAGGCTTTGGTGAGCGCCTTATGGGACGATGTTCGAAGCTATGACCGCGGCGAAAGGTCAGTGGATACTGGCAATGCTTGAAGTAACAGATCTCGCTCTTGCCTTGCCGGATCTGAGTGCCAAGCGGGCGTTTTCCAAGGCACCGGTGGTTGCCATCCTGAACAACCTCAACTTCTTTGTGAAGCAGGGTGAATCTGTCGGTGTAGTAGGGCAGTCCGGTTCCGGGAAAACTTCGTTGGGTCGAACCCTTATGCGACTGTACGAGCCTACTTCAGGGCGAGTTGTGTTCGATGGTCAGGATATCAGCCATCTTCGCGAGGCAGAGCTTCGTCCCTTGCGGCGGCGTTTCCAGATGGTTTTTCAAGATCCCCAGTCGTCCCTTAATCCACGGCGCAGAGTGGGCCATAGTATCGTACAGCCGTTGATTGCTTATGGAAGAATCTCAAGTTGGGAGCAGGCAAGGCGGCAAGCACAAGAACTGTTGGAGCGAGTGGGCTTAGAGGGAAAACTTGCGCGCCGCTATCCACACGAACTATCCGGTGGGCAGCGCCAGCGTGTTGGTATCGCAAGAGCAGTCTCGCTGGAACCAGAGTTCGTTGTGGCCGATGAGATCGTCTCCGGCCTGGATGTTTCGAGCCAAGCGCAGATCTTGAAACTTTTGCGTCGTTTGAAAACCGAACTTCGCCTGACGCTGATTTTTATCAGTCACGATCTGTCGGTGGTGCGGGCTGTGTGCGATCGTGTTTTGGTCATGAACCATGGCGAGATCGTTGAAAGCGGATCATGTGCTGAGGTTTTTTCGCGCCCGCGCCACTGCTATACCCGGGAGTTGATATCGGCCGTACCCTTGCCAGACGTTGACGACAGATGGNTTGACGAGCAAGGCTCTGGGAGACCTTAAAGCGGGTGGCAATCATTTAACGGAGCGGTGCTCTGGAGGTTTTGCGCTCGCAAAAAGCTTGACTGGTCATTTCAGGTTAATTCACGGTAGATGCGGCCAAGCCGCTGATTAGTTGGGGATAGTCGNCGGGTTTTTGTGATCCTAACCCGTTTCGCTTATCCGGATTCAAGGGGCCCGTCCTGGGGACTAAGGGCCGGNGNCTCTTTCCGCCGGAGTCGGCTAGTTGCCTGAAACAAGTTGACAAATAAGCCCTTTGGCTTGTAGGGTAGCGACATACTGACTGGTCGGTATGGAACCAAAAATGACACTAGCGCCCATGACACAAACGCCTGCCGCGGTTGACCGAATCCTGGCAGTGGCCGAGCCGCTATTTCTGGCGGCAAGTTACGCCGACGTAACTATGGATCAGATTGCCCGCAAGGCCGGGCTGACCAAAGGTGGCCTGTACCATCATTTTGTCAGCAAGGAAGGACTGTACCTGGAAATGATGCAGGCTGACCTGGTCGAAAAGCAGGCCCTTTTTTCCGCGGCGGCCCAGTCCAGTGGCGACTGCCGTTCGAGATTGCGTTGCCTGACGCAAGCATTTTTTCAGTTGCCCGACCACAAGCGCCAACTGATCAGCTTGATTCGGCGCAACAGCAATGTGCTGGGAGAGGCAGCGCGGATGCAGTTGATCAGCGCCTACCAGCAGGCACTGCCTGACCAGATTCTTTTGATCATCAAGGACGCGATCGGCACCGGCGAGATCCAGACCGGCGACGCCCGTCTGTTAGCGTGGTCATTCGTTGCCTTGGTGGAAACCGCGATCAGCGCCCACGGCGACCGGGTTTTGGAAGACCCTTCCGAGAAACTCGATTTCGTGCTGGATCTGTTTTTTCGGGGCGCACAAGGCCCACAAGATAGCGACCTGCGCCAGGCGCTCGCCAACAGTACCGGAACCGATTCGACTCCGGTACTGGCTACAGCGACACCGGCAAGTTATTGCGGCACTGGCGTGTTTCCCGAATGGCAGGGTCAGAGCCTGAATGACATGCTGCTGGCCTGCCGGGACTTGGTCGAGGATGGGGACTTTCCAACGGTACAGCGCTGGCGGGATGGGGGTGGCCGGGTACTGGGCCATTTTCAGGTCTATTTCCCCGAGGAGATCGCGCATGCCGCCGGGCTGCTGCCTTTTAAGTTGCGCGGCGCTCCGGTTGAGCCCGACCATGCAGATTCTCGTTTCGGCTCGTACCTGTGTTCTATCCTCAAGACATCGCTGGAACTGGTATTGAGCGGCAGGGTGGAACTGGACATGTTTGTGACTCACCCGATCTGCGATGCGGCCCGCAATCTTGCCGCAGTCTGGGAACGCAACAGTGAGCATCCCTGCCAGATCCTGTATCTGCCGCAAAATGCCAACTCGGCCGACACTGCACGCTACCTGCGCAACGAGTACGCGCGACTAATGGAAGTGATCGAGCAGGTTGCCGGCACTACGATCACCGAAGACGACCTGCGCAGGTCTATTGAACTGTTCAACCGCAATCGAGCCCTGATTCGGCAACTGTACGACATCAAGCGTGAGACACCCTGGCTGTTAAACGCCGAGGATGCCTATTGCCTGGTATCGGTGGGGGGGATGGTGCCGCGCGAGGAGCACAACGCCTTGCTTGAGACAGTGCTGCCGATGATCCGGGAGCGGGCTGACAGTAACCAGGAGGACCGGGTCCGGGTGGTATTCGAGGGCGGTTTCTGTGAGCAGCCACCGTTGGATCTGATCCGCATGGTCGGTCGCTCGTGTTACGTCGTCGACGATGATTTCCTGATCGGACTGCGCTGGATTCTTGAAGACGTACCGAGCACGGGTGATCCGCTGCAGCAGTTGGCCGAAGCCTACCTGGAAAAATCATCCTACAGCCCGGTGCAGCACGACTTGCGCAAGCCCAAGGAAAAGATGCTCAAAGAACGGATCAGTAGTTCAAAAGCTGACGCCGCCATCATTACTGCGGCCAAGATGTGCGAGCCGGGACTGGAGGAACAGGTCTGTTATACCCGCTCGTTGGACGAGGACGATATCGGTTATTTCGTCAGCGAGTTCGAGGAGAACATGACAAGCTTTGATCACCTGGGCCTGCAGATAGAGACTTTCATGGAGAATCTGATGTACCAGTGAGCCTGGCGAATTGCCAGAGCGAGGAGAGATAGCAATGGGACAGGACAGTCAAAACGAGATTGTGGGGCGCGGTGCCCGGGACGGGGCCGAACTTTTCAGGCAGTGGTTCTCCTCATTAGGCGAGACTGCCGAGCAAGGAGCACAGTGTGCCTATGTGTTTGTCATGGGCAGTATGAACGAGATCCTAAAGGCTTTCGATCTGCCGGTGGTGTTTCCTGAGATCAATTCGCTGCAGACCGCGGTGCGGCGGGTTGCCCACGAGTACCTCAACGAGGCCGAGGATTATGGTTACTCGCCCGACATCTGCGGCTACGTCAAAGCCGACGTGGCCGTGCAGTTGCGCAATGGCGAACACCCGATGGGCAGGATTCCCAAGCCTTCGCTGGCCGTTTACACCAATGCCTGCAACACCTATATCAAGTGGGCGGAGATCTGGGAGCGGATGTACAAGATCCCGATTTTCACACTGGACGTACCGGGCAGTCGCGAAGGTGGGGTGCACACTGGCCCGGGTGACCGGTCGTTCGAGAACGATCGCAGTTATGTCGAGGCCCAGGTGCGCGAACTGATCACCTTGTGCGAGGAAGTAACCGGCCGCAAGTTCGATATCGACAAGTTACGCGAGGTACTGAGTTATGCCAACGACGTGGCCAGCAGTTGGCAGCGGGTGCTGAAACTGAATGCCAGTCGGCCTTCGGTGTTCAACGCAGTCACTGAGGGTACTGTCTACCTGGGTGTTGCCAACGGTTTTCGCGGCACCGAAACAGGCAGCCGATACTTCAAGGAACTGGTCGAGGAGATGGAATACAAATCGGCGAACGGTGTCGGCACTCTAACGGACGAAAAATACCGGCTGATCTTTGTCGGTGTGCCCTGTTACCCGATTTTCCGGCGCTTTAACGAGATGTTCTCGGACTGGGGTGGCACCTTCGTCAATTCGACCTATCTGTGGTTCGCGTCTGGCGGCACCAACCGAGGCTACCAGTACGATCTGCAGCGCCCGGTCGAGAGCCTGGCTGAGGGTGTGCTGCTCAGTGTGCGCGATGCCATGGACAGCATGTTCCACCAGAGTTACATGGTCGAGGAGATGATAGGCGACATGCATGTGGATGGCGTGGTTTATCACCCGATCAAGAGTTGTCGCACGGTCTCCACCGGCCTGGCGGACAGCCGGCGCTACCTGATGGAGAAGTGTGACGTGCCCTCGTTATTTCTGGAGTCGGACATGATGGATAAACGTGTCGTTTCCGAGGCCCAGATGAAAAATCGGATAGACGCGTTCTTCGAGGGCCTTGCATCGCGCCGCAGCCAACAGGCGGCGGCCTGAACCAGTAGAGGAATCAAGACATGGCGTATGCAGCAGGCGTAGATGTGGGTTCGACCCAGAGCAAAGCCGCGATTGTTGATGAGAACGGCAACCTGGTTGCGACCGCTCTTGATGAAACCGGGGCGAATGTGGTGCAGGCAGCCGAGAAGGTCTACGAGCAGGCCCTACGCAGCGCTAATTTGCGCGAGGAAGAGATCGACTACGTGATCGGCACCGGTTACGGTCGTTACAAGGTCACCTTCGGTAACGCCCAGGTTACCGAGATCAGCTGTCATGGACGGGGCGCGGTCAAGATGTTTCCCGAAACCCGTACGGTAATCGACATGGGCGGTCAGGATACCAAAGCGATCAGTGTCAACCCGGATGGTGAGATCAATGATTTCTGCATGAACGACAAGTGTGCCGCAGGGACTGGCCGTTTTCTGGGGGCCGCCGCAGTTGCCTTGGACCTGCCGCTGGACGAGTTGGGCCCCACGGCCTTGAAGTCGGATAAGCCCGTGCGTATCAGTACCACCTGCACGGTATTTGCCGAGTCAGAGGTTCTCTCGTGGCTGGGCAAAGGAAAAAAACTCCCCGACATCCTCTGGGGGGTGCACCAGTCCATAGCCACTCGCACCATTGCTTTGGTTCGGCGGGTAGGTCTGGAGGAGAAAATTACTTTCACCGGCGGGGTAACCCTTAACGTGGCCATGGTCAAGGCGCTCGAAGACCGGCTTGGCACCCGCTTGAACGTGAGTGAGCAGGCCCATTACATCGGCGCGCTCGGCGCAGCGCTTTTTGCTCTGGACCATATCCTGGAGAGCCGCAAGCCTGCAGCCAAGGCGGGGGTAGCATGATGGACTGTACTGCAGGTATCGACGTAGGTTCGACCTACACCAAGTGCGTAGTACTCTCGGCCGACGGCGAGATCATCGGCCGAACGTTGTGCCCGACAGGATTCAAGTTGGGAGAAGTGTCGAGCAAGGTGTTGGCCGAGACCCTGACAGACTGCGGACTCAAGCGTGAGGATATCGGTTATGTGATTTCCACAGGTTTCGGTCGCCACCAGGTAAAGGATAAGGACGCGGCCGTGACCGATCTCACGGCCGGTGCCCGCGGCACTGCGTTCTTTTTCCCCGATACACGCACCATACTCGACATTGGCGGCCAAACCATGAAAGCGAGTCGAGTCGATGAGAACACCAAGGTGCACTCATTCCGGCTCAACGACAAATGTGCGGCTGGGACCGGTGCTTTCCTGGAAAAAACTGCGTATTACATGGGCTTCAAGACAGAGGATATTGGACCGCTGTTGGTCACCTCGCGCGAGTCTGTTTCCATATCGGGGGTATGCGCAGTGTTTGCCGAATCGGAAGTGATTAATCACCTCTCCCAGGGTACTGCGCCAGCAGATATCATGCAGGGTGCTATATCGTCCCTGATCAAGAGATCGGTCCAGTTAATGAAGCGGGTTCGTGCCGAACCCGGATATACCCTGGTCGGTGGCTTGCTGAGGTTCCGGACCATGGTCGATGAGGTGCAGGACAAGCTTGGTCACGAAGTCAATGTTCCCGATGGTGATTTGGTTCAGTTCGCGGCTGCACTCGGTGCGGCAGTGCTGGGGCACGGCCGGATGCAGCAACTGGGAACAGGCAGCGGACTA
>PBTT01000077.1 GCA_002729195.1 Acidiferrobacteraceae bacterium | reverse complement strand
AGTTTCGGGACTTAGTTGGTGATACCGGCAATTCTTGCCTTGGCTGATGGCACTGTGCTCCACGGGCGCGCTATTGGTGCCGTGGGTCAGTCTGTCGGCGAGGTAGTCTTCAACACGTCCATGACAGGCTATCAGGAGATTCTCTCGGATCCATCCTATGCCCGCCAGATAATCACGCTGACTTACCCCCACATTGGCAATGTAGGCACCAACCCAGAGGACGCCGAATCGGGCCGGGTCTTTGCTGCGGGACTGGTGATTCGTGACTTGCCCGCACAACTGAGCAACTTTCGTTCCCGCGAGTCGTTGACCGATTACCTGACCGGTCACGGCGTGGTCGGCATCAGTGATATCGACACCCGTCGCCTGACCCGACTGCTGCGTGAGAAGGGCGCCCAGAACGCCTGCCTGCAGGCTGGTGAGGTCAACGAGGTTGCTGCACTGGCGCTGGCGCAGGGCTTTCCCGGGCTCAAGGGTATGGATCTCGCTCGCGAGGTCACGGCTGCCTCGGCTTATAGTTGGAACGAGGGTAGTTGGTGTCTTGGTCAGGGATATCGGCCGGGCCCGCAGGCGCGCTGCAAGGTGACGGCGTACGATTTCGGGGTCAAGCGGAATATTTTGCGGCTGCTGGTCGAGCGTGGCTGTGAGGTGCAGGTGGTGCCGGCGCAGACCCCGGCAGCACAAGTGCTCGCGAGTGCCCCGGACGGGGTGTTCCTGTCCAATGGCCCCGGTGACCCACAACCATGCGACTACGCAATCAATGCTATCGCTGAGATTCTCGCTACTCGCACACCGGTCTTCGGCATTTGCTTGGGGCACCAGTTACTGGCGCTGGCGGCCGGCGCACGCACGCTGAAGATGAAGTTCGGCCATCATGGCGCCAACCATCCGGTAATCGATCTGGCCAGCAAGCGGGTCCTGATCACCAGTCAGAACCACGGTTTTGCCGTCGATCCAGATTCACTGCCGGCCAACGTGACGGTGACTCACCGCTCCTTGTTCGACCAGTCCATCCAGGGTCTCGAGTTAACCGATCGACCGGCTTTTTCCTTCCAGGGCCACCCCGAGGCGAGCCCTGGGCCGCAGGACATTGTTGAGTTGTTTGACCGGTTTGTCGCCATGATGACCCATCCGGAAGAGGCCCGCGATGCCTAAACGCACGGACATCGAGTCGATTCTGATCATCGGAGCAGGGCCGATCATCATTGGTCAGGCCTGTGAGTTTGACTATTCGGGTGTGCAGGCCTGCAAGGCGCTGCGCGAGGAGGGCTTCCGGGTGGTGCTGGTTAACTCGAACCCGGCCACCATCATGACCGACCCCGAGTTTGCCGATGCCACCTACATCGAGCCGATCACCTGGGAAGCCCTGGCTCTGATCATAGAGAAAGAACGCCCGGACGCGCTGCTGCCCACCATGGGCGGTCAGACTGGCCTTAACTGTGCGCTCGACCTGGTACGCCATGGGGTGCTAGAGCAGTACGGGGTCGAGATGATCGGTGCCAGTCGGCAGGTTATCGACAAGGCCGAGGATCGCGAGCGTTTTCGTGACGCGATGGAGGCAATCGGGCTCGAGACCGTGCGTGGTGAACTGGCCCACTCGCTGGAGGACGCCCTGATGGTGCTGGAAAGGATCGGATTTCCGGTCATCATCCGCCCATCCTTCACCCTCGGTGGCAGCGGCGGTGGTATTGCCTATAACCTCGAGGAGTATAAGGCGATTTGCGCGCGCGGGTTGGACGCCTCACCCACCGGTGAACTCCTCATCGAAGAGTGCATTCTGGGCTGGAAGGAATTCGAGATGGAGGTGGTGCGAGATACCCGCGATAACTGCATTATCGTCTGTTCGATCGAGAACTTCGATGCGATGGGGGTGCATACCGGGGATTCCACCACGGTAGCGCCGGCGCAAACCCTGACTGACAAGGAATATCAGATTATGCGCAATGCCAGCATCGCAGTATTGCGCGAAATCGGGGTCGATACCGGCGGCTCCAACGTACAGTTTGCCATCGACCCAGCGAGTGGGCGTATGGTCATCATCGAGATGAACCCGCGAGTGTCACGTTCCTCGGCGTTGGCCTCCAAAGCAACGGGATTTCCCATTGCCAAGGTCGCCGCCAAACTGGCAGTGGGTTTCACTCTGGATGAGCTCGCTAATGACATCACTGGTGGCGCTACTCCGGCTTCGTTTGAACCCACCATCGACTACGTGGTCACCAAGATACCGCGCTTCGACTTTGAGAAATTTCCGCAGGCAGACTCGACCTTGACCACACAGATGAAATCGGTTGGTGAGGTGATGTCTATTGGCCGCACTTTCAAGGAATCTTTGCATAAGGCCTTGCGTAGTCTCGAGATCGGCAGCCATGGGCTGGAGCCCCTGGCCGCACCGGGCCTTAGCCCAGAAGAGCTGCGCGAGCAGTTGGCGAGCGCGCTACGCAGCCCCGGCGCGCGACGCATTTGGTACATTGCCGATGCTTTTCGCCATGGCATGAGTCTGACTGAGATCGAGGCATTGACCGGTGTTGACCCCTGGTTCCTGGCACAACTGGAGGAATTGGTCACTTCGGAGGCACGGATCTCGGCGACGGACCTCACAGCACTCGATGCGGCAATGCTGCGTGACTGGAAGCGCCAGGGTTTTTCCGATGTACGCCTAGCCAGTTTGTTGGATACTGAGGAGGATGTATTCCGGGAGCTGCGCCATGATCTCGGCGTCCGACCAGTCTACAAGCGAGTGGACTCATGCGCCGGCGAGTTCGCAACCCCGACCGCCTACATGTACTCGACTTACGAGGAGGAGTGCGAGGCCGCACCCGAGGATCGCGACAAAATCATCGTGCTGGGGGGCGGGCCCAACCGCATCGGTCAGGGAATCGAGTTTGACTATTGCTGCGTACACGCAGCGATGGCCATGCGTGAAGCTGGCTACCAGACTATCATGGTTAACTGTAATCCTGAGACTGTCTCCACTGATTATGACACCTCTGATCGGTTGTACTTTGAGCCACTTACCCTCGAAGATGTGCTCGAGATCGTTGCGCTCGAGCAACCGTGGGGTGTAATCGTCCAGTATGGCGGTCAGACGCCACTTAAACTTGCCCGCGATCTCGCCGCAGCCGGGGTACCGATCATCGGCACCTCGCCCGAATCCATTCATCGGGCCGAGGATCGCGAACATTTCCAGGGTCTGTTGCACGACCTTAACTTGCTACAACCGCCGAACCGCACTGCGGTAAGCGAAGCACAAGCCCTTACCCGGGCCGAGGAAATCGGCTACCCGTTGGTGGTGCGACCTTCCTACGTCTTGGGTGGGCGGGCCATGGAGATCGTGTACGACAGCAAAGAACTCAAGCGCTACCTGCGTGACGCCTTCCAAGTCTCCAACGAATCACCCATCCTGTTGGATCACTTCCTCGACGATGCCATAGAAGTCGACGTGGATGTGGTCTGTGACGGCAGCGAAGTGATGATAGGTGGGATCATGGAGCACATCGAGGAGGCCGGGGTGCACTCGGGGGATTCGGCTTGTGCGTTGCCGCCGTACAGCCTGTCGGCGGTGACCCAGGCAGAGCTCGCCCGGCAGGCTCGTGAAATGGCCCTGGCCCTGGACGTGGTGGGGATAATGAACGTGCAGTTTGCAGTCAAGAATGGCGACATCTTTGTGCTCGAGGTGAATCCGCGGGCTTCACGCACAGTGCCTTTTGTCTCTAAGGCCACCGCCCGGCCACTGGCTAAGGTCGGCGCCCTTTGTATGGCTGGCCAGAGCTTGGCGCAGCAGGGGGTCAGTGGCCAGGTGGTACCGGAGTTTTTCTCGGTCAAAGAGGCAGTGTTTCCATTTATCAAGTTTCCCGGGGTTGATCCAGTGCTTGGTCCCGAGATGAAAAGCACTGGAGAGGTCATGGGTATAGGTGCAACTTTCGGCGAGGCTTACCACAAAGCACAGAGTGCCGCCGGCACACTTATTCCATCGGGCGGTTGTGCGCTGATCAGTGTGCGTACGTTAGACCAGGCCGCGGTCATCGAAATTGCCCAATACCTGACTGATAATGGTTTTGTGCTGGTCGCGACCGAGGGTACGGCCCGGGCGTTAACCGAGGCCGGTATGAGCGTACAACTGGTGAACAAGGTCAGCGAAGGCAGACCGCACGTCGTCGACAGTATCAAGAATGGCGAATTCAACCTCATCGTCAACACCACTGCCAGTCGGTACAGCCGCAGAGACTCAGAAACTATCCGCAGTCAGGCGCTGATTCATAAGGTAACCTACTTCACTACCTTGGCCGCAGCGCGGGCAGCCTGCGAGGCCCACCGCTGCGGTGGCGACATGACAGTAAACCGGCTACAGTCGCTGCACGAGGAATTGCCGATATGAATCGAGTATTGTTGACTACCCCGGGCGCTAAGCGGCTTCAGGAAGAGTTGCAGCGGCTCAAGCGCATCGATCGCCCGAGGATCATCGAGGCGATTGCGGAGGCCCGTAGCCACGGTGACTTATCGGAAAATGCCGAGTATCACGCCGCGCGCGAGCAGCAAGGTTTCATTGAGGGCCGGATCTTGGAGCTTGAGAGCAAATTGGCCCGTGCCGAGGTCATTGATCCGGAACGCCTTAATGCGGGAGGTAAAGTAGTTTTTGGTGCCTGGGTGCAGTTGTGGGAGGAAGAAGGTGATCGCGAGGTGACCTATCAGATTGTCGGCGAGCTCGAGGCGGATATCGCGCAGGGGATGATCTCCCACAGTTCACCCATCGCCCGGGCTCTGATCGGCAAGTGTGAGGGCGATGAGGTTGAGTTCAACGCGCCTGGCGGCGCCCGCCGCTATGAGGTTCTCACGGTTCGCTACGAATCAGGAGCAGATGCGGCCGGCGACTGAGATACCCGCGTCGGTACACCCCCTAGCGGCTGGATTCTTTCTTATCGTTGCCGGTATTGCGGCCCGTTGCCGCTGCAGCATCAGCCGGTGTCGGGGTAGTTCCACCAATGTCATCGTCAGCGACCTGGGACTGGCCCAGCCAGAAGGAGAACGGACCTCCGTCATCGCTCCACGCTGCCGGTGGTTCGAGAATATCCGGACCCTGGTCGTAACCCGCATCGACTTCGGCCCGTGGGTCGAGGTCGCTGACGATGCCGGGTGCCTGGACATCGGGCTGCAGTACATAGGGTTCTTTCTCAACCACCGGTACCCATTGCCGGATGCGCATGCGCCAACTGATGAATACGACCAGCGCCACAGCCATGGCGATGATGTACACGAACATCCCGCCTGGCCCCAGTAGCCGCATTGCCACAGAGCTGGCCAGCGGGCCAATCACTGCACCGACTCCGTAGGCCAGTATGAAGCCACCGCTGGCCGCGACCACTTCACTTGGATCGAGGTAGTCGTTGGCGTAGGCAATGGCAAGCGGGTAGAGCGTTGATGCAAGGCCGTAAAAGAGCGCCACCGACCCCAATACCACCCAAACTGGCAGGTTGGCGCCGAAGATCAGCGCCGCTGACGGCAGTACCAGGGCGACCGCTACCCCCGCCAGGACGGTCCGCCGGTCCAGGTGGTCCGACAGTTTGCCAATGGGTAATTGCAGCAACATCCCTCCTACCAGTCCGGCAGCCATGTAGCCGGCGATGTCGTTAATCGTAAAGCCAATTTCAAGGGCGTACACTGGGCCCAGGCCCCACCAGGCACTGCCGATGAGACCGGCCCCTAGGCAGGCGATCACTGAGGTGGGAGAAATGTCGAATAGCCGCCGCAGGTTTAGGTGGGGTGTTTCTACCGGGTCGGGGTGAGTGGCGTGGGTAAGGGTAACCGGGACCAATGATAGCGCTAGCACTACACCGACAATGAGGAACAGTTCATAACCCGCCGGATTGCCCAGTTTCAGGGCTTGTTGGCCCAAGGTAGAGGCGAGGTAGCCGATCATGATGTAAATCGACAGGAGTAGGCCTCGGCTGTGATTGGCGGCGCGATTGTTGAGCCAGCTTTCAACCACTATAAACAGGCCGGCAACCGCGGCGCCCATGGTGGCCCGCAGGGCGATCCAGACCCACGGATTGGGGATGAGCAGTACCAGCAGAGCGCAAGCCGAGGCCAGCGCCGAGAGCGCAGCAAAGGCACGGATATGGCCAATCCGATTGATCAGCGGGCCCGAGCGGAAGGTGCCCAGGGCGAAGCCCAGAAAGTAGGCCGACGCCATCAGCCCGATAAGTTCGTTTGGATAGCCCTCGATATTGGCGCGCAACGCCAGCAGCGTCGCAAAAATGCTATTGCCGAACATCAGGAAAGCTGTCGCCAGCATTAGCGACGACAGGTTGCGTAGTATAGAAAGAGCAAAAAGCAACGCAGTAATCCACCCCGGAAAAATTTGCGGCGAAGTCTACGCTCGGAAGTGCTGACTGAGAAGAAATATTTTTCTTCGATCGCGGTAGTGCTGCCAGGTGTCGGGGTGGGCTGGGTTAATCAATGATCCAGATCTGGACCAAGGCAGGCGAAGGTTGTTTTGCTAGAGTAAATAGCGGTCCACTGTGAGGTTTCCGCGAAACGAGGCGGTGAATCGGTGGATCACAGGCAGTTTCATTTTCCTCCTTGAGTCATTCGTGCGGTCGACGGGCCGCACTTCTTTTTCTGGGTGTTATTCCGAGTCGCTGGCGGCAGGGCAATTGGCGCCTCGGTTCAGGTAATATCGCACCACCTTTTTGTGGGGTCTTGGTGGTTTTTTCTGTGCTGGGCCCTTTTACCCGGTCTGTTTCATGTACCTGGTCCGTCTCGACGCCGTCAGCCTGGCCTTCGGCGCGCGCAAACTGCTGCTGTCAGCTAATCTGGCAGTAAACCCCGGCGAGCGGGTATGCTTGGTTGGGCGTAACGGTGCTGGCAAGACCTCGCTACTGGGGCTGATTACTGGGCAGGCCGAGCCTGACGACGGTGAAGTTCGGCGCGGTGCTGAGTTGTGTGTCAGTCAGTTGGCACAGGTGATGCCACGTGACCAGGGCAGCACGGTGGCGGAGTTCGTGGCTGCAGGATTGGCGGACATCCTCGCGCTCGCCGAACGCTACCGCGCCCGTACCGAGTCGAACCTGGACAGCCGTGGCCTGAGGGAGCTCGAAACGCTGCACGCCCACATCGAAGCCCACGGGGGTTGGCATCCCGAGCGCCAGGTAGAAATGATCCTCACCGAGATGGGCCTGCCCGCGGCACGGAGTCTGGCTGAGCTTTCCGGTGGTTGGCAGCGGCGGGCGGCGCTTGCTCGGGCCGTGGTTTCAAAGCCCGACCTACTGCTGCTGGATGAGCCAACTAATCACTTGGACTTTGAGGCTATAGAGTGGTTGGAGCGACACATCGAGGCCTTTCCCGGAACGGTGTTATTCATCACCCACGACCGTACTTTTCTGCAGCGCCTGGCCACACGTATCGTCGAGATTGACCGTGGCCAGTTGCGTAGCTGGCCTGGCGACTACGCCCGCTATCTCACTGAAAAAGCCGCTGCACTCGCGGCCGAGCAGCGGCACAATGCTGAATTTGATCGCACCCTGGCCGGCGAGGAGGCGTGGATCCGCGAGGGTATCAAAGCGCGACGTACTCGCAACGAGGGCCGGGTACGGGCGCTGCAGAGCATGCGCGAAGAGCGGGCGCAACGAACCAAGGTTGAAGCCCCGCCGCGAATCCACATCGAGGAAGCCGAGAGTTCCGGGCGGAAGGTGTTAGAGGCGCGCCGCCTGTGCTTCGGCTACGGCGATACCCGGCTTATCAACGACTTCTCACTGCGCATTCGACGTGGTGACCGCATTGGCCTGGTTGGAAATAACGGGGTCGGCAAGAGCACTCTATTGCAACTGTTGCTTGGCGAACTGCAGCCCGATTCGGGGTCGATCAAGTGGGGGGTCAACCTGGAAACCGGTTACTTTGATCAGCACCGGCGCGAGCTGGATCTGGACAAGACCGTGGCTCAGGTAGTAGGCGACGGTCGCGACTACGTCATCCTGGACGGCAAGCCGCGGCACGTGGTCGGTTACCTTAAGGGTTTTTTGTTCTCGGCTGAGCGAGCGTTAACTCCGGTGCGAGCACTGTCCGGTGGCGAGCGCAACCGTGTCATCCTGGCTCGGCTTTTTACCCGTGCCGCCAACCTGCTGGTGTTGGACGAACCAACCAACGATCTCGACGTGGAAACGCTGGAAGTGCTCGAGGGCCGCCTGGCGGCCTACAGTGGCACCCTCATCGTAGTCAGCCACGACCGGGCATTCCTGGACAACACGGTAACCAGTATCCTGGTCTTCGAGCAGGATGGCCGTATTCGTCACTACGCTGGTGGCTACAGCGACTGGGCTCGGCGCGATCGCCTACTAGCATCGGTAGAGGAGTCCAGCAAAGGAGCACCGGGGGCGCATGACCCAACTGGGGAAAACCGCAGCGCGGCGCGCAGCGCTAATAAGTTGTCCTATAAACTGCAGCGAGAAATGGATATTTTACCTGATGCAATCCAGCACCTAGAGCAGGAGATTCAGCAGCTGCAGGCTCAGACCCTGGGAGCAGGGTTTTACGATCAGGCCTATCAACAAAAGCAACCCGTTCTCGACGAGTTGGCTAGGCTCGAAGTTCGACTTGAGCAACAAGTTAGCCGCTGGGCCGAGTTGGCCGAACTCGATGTCGCCCTGCGGGGGAACCCGTGATGCGCCCGAACGCTTTCCTATGGTCACAGCCGGCGGCCCTGCTTGTCCTGACCACGGCCTTTTGGGCTGGCAATGTGGTGATCAGCAAGATGGCGGTGGGCGAAGTTTCACCCGGAATACTGACTTTCTCGCGCTGGGCGCTGCTTGGCAGTCTGCTGCCGATTCTATACTGGCGCGAGGTCCACGCCGGCTGGCCGGTGTTGCGCCATCGCTGGCGGTATATTGTGCTTATGGGCGGGGTGGGGCTCGCTATGTTCAACCTGCTGTTCTACATCTCAGCTCATCACACCACGGCGGTGAACATTGGTATCGTGCAGGGGGCGATTCCCATAATCGTGCTGGTCGGGGCGTTCTACTTTTTTGGTAGCCGGCTTAACTGGATACAGACTGTGGGTGTGGCGCTGGGAGTGGTAGGAGTCGTCATCGTGGCGCTGCGCGGCGTACCCGGGGCGTTGACTGACATTACGCTTAACCGCGGCGATATCCTGATGACCACGGCCTGTCTGTTCTATGCTGGTTATACCCTGGGCCTCAAGAGCCGGCCAGCGGTCAGCGGAATCGTGCTGATTACATTTTTTTGCGCACCGGCGGCGGTGGCTTCGGTCCCGGCGGTGCTCTACGAGTGGTGGTCGGGCACCATCGTATGGCCTTCGCTCAAGGGCTGGCTGATAATCAGTTACGTGACCTTGTTTCCGTCATTCGTAGCCCAGATCTTTTTTCTACGCAGTGTCGACCTGATCGGCCCTGCCCGCTGCGGCATGTTCGTAAATTTAACTCCCATCTTTGCCGCGCTGTTGGCGGTAGTAATTCTGGGTGAAGTCTTTCGTTTTTATCACGCAAGCGCTCTCGCGCTGGTGTTGATAGGCCTGTGGTTGTCACGTGACCGAGCGCTAACAACCGCTGGGTGATGAGATTGACTGGCCCAGTTCCTCGGTCCGGTAACCGGACGAGCTGACAATGTGGAGCAGCACGTACACCCGTGGGGTCATCATGATTCTTGCCTCGGGGCTTTTCTTGAGTACCTCCGGTATTGGCTTTCGTATCATTGAGCAGGCCAGCGGCTGGCAGATTCTTTTCTACCGCTCTTTTTTCATGATTGGATTACTCATTGGCGTACTGGCGGTTAAAAGCAAAGGGCGCTTGCTTACGCAGTTTCGAGGCCTGCGCGGGGAAGATTTTCTGCTGGCGTTGTTTCTCGGAACTGGGATCGTCGCTTATGTTTTTGCACTGCTGCTGACTACAGTCGCGAACGCGCTTTTTATTCTTAGTTCGGTGCCGTTTATAACCGCACTGTTAGGCTGGTTTATCCTGCGCGAGGCGGTGCCGTCGCACACCTGGATCACGATTGCCATGGCTATGATTGGCCTCGCTATTATGGTTGGCAATGGTCTCGCTAGTGGTCGGTATCTGGGTAACCTGATTGCACTTTGGTTGCCTATTTCCTATGCGGCTTCTGTCATCTTGGTACGGCGCTCATCGCAACCCAATATGCTGGTTGCACTTTGTCTTGCAGGGGTAGTTTCGCTGGTTTGCGCGGCCCCCTTTATCGGTGATCTCGTGATCAGCCGGCATGATCTTCTGGTTTCGGCGTATCTTGGCATTTTTCAGGTGGGACTTGGATTTACCTTTATGGTATTGGGGGCGCGTTACGTTCCGGCGGCACAAGTTGGCCTGCTGGCACTGGTAGAGCCGGTGCTGGCGCCACTGTGGGCTTGGATGGTGGCAGCCGAAATACCCGCCCACACTACTTTAATTGGCGGCGCAATTATTTTCCTCGCGATCAGCCTTGACGGAGCGGTCACCATGTGGCGTTCAAGAATCCAGAGTAAAAGTAGCGGTAACAGCGCACCTTGAGTGCAGTTGGTGCTGTCAGTCGATGGCCTGGTAGGCGGCTGCTTGGATGTCATAGGGCATGGCTGAGAGAGCGCCCAGGTTTTGGGTCATGACAATGCCCACCAGATCTTCACTGCGATCGACCCAGTAGTAGGTTGATGCTGCACCCGACCAGCCACCTTCGCCTGTTCCAGAGAGAAAATAGGTTTGTCCCGGGTCGAGCATGACTCGACCGAGCAGATTCCAGCCGTAGCCCGGGCGAGGAAAGGGGCCGACAGCGATCGGCATCAGTGCGGTCGGCAGCCGGTTTTGCCACATGAAATCGACCATCTTGCGCGAGAGCAGGCGCTCACCGGAGTCAGTACACCCGGTCAAGGTGAAATGGGCAAAGCGCAGGTAGTCGTGCGTGGTCGAAAACAAACCGTGCCCACCGCGGGCAAAGCCAGGCTCGGGTGTCGACGGGCAGCTGGCCTCACACTCTAGGCGCTGTAGTGGTTCGCTCACCAGCGGGTCAATCATGATGTCTTCAAGCGGTTTGCCGAACATCGGCAATAATCGGTGCATTTGGTCAGGCGCCACAAAAAAGCGGGTCTCGTCCATGCCCAGCGGATCGAATAGTTCTTTTTCCAGTAGGGCGGGCAGCGATTCGCCAGCGGCGATTTCGATGACCCGGGCAAGGATGTCGATGGCAATACTGTAGTGCCAGCGGGTACCCGGCTGAAAGGCGAGGGGCATCAGTGCCGCTGTGTCGACAAAAGCTTCGAGCGTGCGGTTCGCGTCTGCAATCAGGCCCACCTCCCGATAACGCTGTGCCGTCGGGCAATCGGGCATGAAATCGTAACTGAAGCCAGCCCGGTGAGTGAACAACTGATCNAGGGTGATCGGTGCTGCNGGCTCAAAGGAGCCATCAGGCTGCAGCACATTCATATTTCTATACGCTGGCAGCCAGCTGCCGAGCAGGTCGAATAAATGCAGTTGACAGCGTTCGAGCAGCATTACCGCCAACGCCGCTACCACTGGCTTGGTCATCGAGTAGATGCGGTAGATCGGCTGTTTCGGCAGGGGGGATTGGTTCTGAATATCTGCGAAGCCAATACAGCCGGCATCCAGGATAGTGTCNCGATGTTGGATGCACCACTCGATATTGGAGAACTCTTCTTTATCGATGTAACTTTGTGCGACTTGCGCTATCAGGTCTATTCTGGTTTTAGTGCCCACCGGCTTGAATCCTTGGGAGGGGTGATCAGCGCGGCCACAAAATCATCTGGGTGCAGCGAAAGTATGCGAGTACCCGCTCATCTTCTTCAGTAAAGATAGATGCATCCCAGACCTGGGTGGTGCGGCCCAGATGTACTGGAACCGCGACCCCACGGATGACGCCTTGATTTGTGGTGCCAACGAAGTTGGTTTTGACTTCTATCGTAGTAAAGCCGTTTGCGCCCTCGGGCAGGGTCCTTAGACAGCCCTGGCCAGCGCAGGAGTCGGCCAGGGCGAGCAGGGTGCCGGCATGGATGCGGCCACTCCAGGCAAAGTGGTGTTTTTGCAATTGAATTCGGCCGGTTACTTCACCTGAGTCGGAAAAAGAGAATTCCATCCCCAGATGGTCAAAAAGGTAACCCTCGCCGTGAGGCATGAAATCGCTTGGCGTATTGGGACTTGAATCACTCATAACTTGACCTACAGACTATTTTTGGCTTCCCCGGACGAGCTCGAACCGCCAGCCGCCGGGTTTGAAAACAACACTCTTTCATGGGTTTTGACGCAAGACCATACGGATAATTGTACAACGGCTGTCCTCTAGAGATCGGAGTTATGGGGAGTCAAGCCTCAGTTCTAAAACCTCTGGCCAGTGTGAAAAAAGATGCCAGTCGCCCGTCTTCGTGGGTTTCTTTTTGCAGGGCTTTTGAGTTCTGTTAGGCGCTTTTCATCACTCGTATTGCTTGTCTGCTTGTTTGTTGGTAGGTAAAGCCCTATTCTTCTCTGCCTTTTGTTAGCGATGGCCCAAAGTTCATTTCTGTATCACCGATTTGACAGACAATTNNTTTGGAGAACTGGTAATTATTCAATAGGTATCGGCGAATGTCGAAATTCATTAGCGTGTTTTTCTTGCGTTTTTCGCATATCGCAGGAATCTTGTGCATCGTCAGCGCGATGACTGTCTTCATGGCGCAGGATACGGCGATCAAGTGGCTGAGTGGCATTTATCCTCTGCATGAGATGATACTGATTCGTTCCGCAGTAGCACTCGTTATTATTTTTGCTGTTTTTTTGCCGTTTGAAGGCGGATTTAATGCCATTCGTACCGATAAGGTAACGATTCATCTGCTGCGCGGTTTCGGTATTGTTATCGCAAACCTTGCTTTTTATCTCGGGCTTGCCAGTATGTCATTGGCAGAAGCCATACCTATAGTTTTTGTCTCTCCGTTGCTTATTACTATTTTCTCGGCATTGTTTTTAGGGGAGCATGTCGGCATTCGTCGGTGGATTGCGGTTGTTGTTGGCCTAATCGGTGTTGTAATAATTATGCGGCCAGGCACAGCGCTGTTTCGAATTGTAAGCCTGCTCCCTTTGATTGCCGCACTTGCTTATGCGCTGGTCCAGGTCAGCACTCGAGCGGTGGGGCAAACCGAAAAAGCNTCTACAATGACTTTCTACATTCAAGTCACTTTCATCGTGGTATGTAGTGTGGTCGGTCTTGGCATTGGGGATGGCCGTTATGCAGGCAGTGGCGACCCATCGATTGATTTTTTGTTGCGGGCCTGGGTTGTACCCCCAACTGGCGATTTACTTCTGATTGGGGGAATTGGCTGCTTGGCGGCCTTTGGTCACTATCTAATATTTCAGGGATATCGGCTATCTGAAGCCTCACTCGTCGCTCCCTTTGAATACATTGGGGTACCGCTTGCAGTTTTTTGGAGTGTTTTCGTGTTTAATGATTACCCTGATGCGCGCGTATGGGCGGGTATCGGTTTAATCGTTGGCGCTGGACTTTATACGGTTTATCGAGAATCGCTTCGTGGTCGCAAAGAACTTTTTTCAGACCCGATGCCGAGGAATCGTTAGCTAGCACTTAGGCAAGGTTTAAGTNCNTGGTTGTATTGGCGCACCCGGGGAGATCCAATATTTCGGCGGCCTGACTCGAAGCGAGACACTAAAAAAGGCATTTATGACAATAAATATAGGAATAAGTGTATTAGGGTTGTCCCAGTCAATTCGGTTGGTGTGTAACTCTTTTATAAAGACTAAAGTGCAGTCAATACAGCAAACACTATGGTTGCAATAATTAGGTTTCCGACTTGGGCGACTGTCATGGCGCCAACTGTGATGAACATAACAGCAAATCCCAGAACGCATCCGTTAAGAAGTAACTGCTGTGATCTTGCATCATTTGCCCTGCCTGCGAAAAAGGTAGTGGAAGCAATTACGAAGAGTAATGAAGCAATGATGTGGTAGATATTGTGCGCATCGCCCTGAGCATTAGGAAACTCATTATTGGCGACGCTGGCAGGGTCGACGTGCATTCTTATGCCAATCAGCGCTAGGACAACAGCGCAAATGATTAAAGTTGATTTATAAGACAATATATTTTTTATAGCCCGATCTGCCAGCCGGTCCGGTGAGAGAACTGTAGCAAGTAGAGAGTGCGGATATTGTAGACTTCTGTCTGTAGTAGTGCTGAGCGGTTGCTGTCGATATATGATCCATCTTTCTGACCTCAAACGATCGCTTCTAAGATATCGATATTATTTTGATACAAAGGCGATCACTAGATCGCATCTCTTCGCTTGAAAAAGCCCTATAAAAAATCGTGTTTTACGAGATGAATTTAAACTTCCTCAAGCCTCAAAGGTGAGATCTTCTTGGTACACTGGAACAATGTCCGATACCTACCCCCTAATTCGACTGGCCGCTGGGCTGGCGCTTATGACGCTGGGTGGATCGGCAATGTACGCCTCTGTGTTAGTGCTCGAGCCAGCAGTACAGGAATTTAAAACAGGTCGTGGTGTTGGCTCTTTGCTCTACGGGATGTTTATGCTCGGGTTTGCCTTTGGTGGGGTACTCATGGGCCGCCTCGCCGATCGTGTGGGNATCATGATGCCAGCGATTATTGGGAGCCTGGCTCTTCCAGCCGGGCTGTTTGCCGCAGCCCACGCCGATTCCATCACAAAAATTTGCGTTGCTTTTGGGCTCCTGTGTGGTTTTCTTGGAGCCTCATTTTCGGTCGCCCCACTAGTTTCCGATATCTCACACTGGTTTACTCGTAAACGAGGGCTGGCGGTCGGAATTACTTTCAGTGGAATCTACCTCGCAGGCGCCATCTGGCCACCAGTTCTACAGCACTATATCGACACACAGGGGTGGCGTGAAACTTTTAGCGATCTCTCGCTCTTTGCACTCTGTACGATGCTGCCATTGTCAGCACTATTATTCCGCAAAATTCCTGCGGCCAAAGACACGGTTGCTTTTAACAGCAGTAGATCAAGCCAGCATCCGCTTAACCTGACACCACGTAAATTACAGGGCCTTGTATGTGCTGCCGGTTTCGGATGTTGTGTGGCGATGGCGATGCCGCATATTCATATCGTGCCGTACGTTATGGATCTAGGCCATCCGGCAATGCGAGGCGCCCAAATGCTAGCGCTGATGCTGGGTTTTGGTATTTTCAGTCGAATCGGTTCAGGTTGGCTTTCAGACCGTATTGGTGGTTTGCGCACGCTGCTGATTGGTTCAGTGTTGCAGGTATCGGTGCTGATTGCTTTTCTCGCCGCTGACGGGCTAACCTTTCTCTATGGTCTTGCTATCGCATTTGGTTTATCGCAGGGCGGGATTGTACCCTCGTACACCATAATTCTTCGTACGTTTTTCCCGCCCAGCGATGCGGGTTGGCGAATCAGTCTGTCATTTTTATTCACCCTGGCCGGCATGGCATTTGGCGGTTGGATCGCTGGCTTTCTCTATGATCTCACTGGCTCCTACACCGTGTCATTCATTAACGCTATTGGATTCAACATAGTAAACCTGTTGATCGCGGGAAACTTGTTAAGGCGCGATCGAATGCCGACGATGTCTGCCTCGATCTAAACTGATTCTTTGCGGGCGGTAAGACGTCTATAGCCATATGCGGGTGAGATAATTAAAGTTCCGGTATGCATCCAGTTGCTTTGATACCCACTTTGGACCCACCAATCTGATGTCTGGCGATGCCCAAGAGACTAACAGACGCGGCTACGCGGTCGGTCTGATGATTTCGAGTTCCGTGGTAATCAGTTTTACCGGGTTGATTGTCCGCCATCTAGATGTCGATCCCATGGTGCTGAATTTTTACCGAGCTCTGGCTATGATGATTGCCATTGCTCTCATAGTGACAGTGAAGTATCGCCGAATGGCCATCCTCAGTGTGATCAGAGTCGGCTGGCCTGGCGTGCTGGGTGCGGTGATGCTCACCATGGCTGCAATTTCGTTTCTTCAGTCGCTAACCCATACGACAGTTGCCAATACACTGTTTATCCTCGGGGCCATTCCGTT